>NZ_OX365700.1:1518750-1822500 GCF_947241125.1 Nitrospira tepida
GCCGCCTCCTCATCCATCAAGGTGGCATGTTCGATGGATCGGACCCCGGCGGCGACGGCCTGTTTCATCCCGGCGGCCCCATGCGCATGGGCGGCCACCTGTTTGCCGGCTCGTTGCGCCTCCTGGACGGCTGTCCGGATTTCCTCGAGGCTGAATTGTGCCTGGTCCGGAGAGGTGCCGGGCGTCAAGACGCCGCCGGAGGCGATGATCTTGATGAGGTCCGCGCCGGCGGCCAACTGCTCCCGAACCGCGCGGACGATCTCGATCGGGCCGTCTGCTTCGCGCCCGATGAATCGGGCATGCCCGCCCGTCATGCAGATGGCCTGACCTGCCGCCAAGACTCGGGGTCCCAGGACCAGACCAGCGGCGATCGCCTGCTTCAACGCGAAGATGCCGTGACCTTTGTATCCGACATCGCGAACGGTCGTGATGCCTGCGCCAATGGTCTGTTCGGCGTAGCGGGCGGCCTTGAGGAGCGTCATGCCGGGAGAGTCGGTCTCGACGACAGTTACGACGTCCGGTTCGCCGCCCAACCCGAGATGGACATGACAGTCGATCAGGCCCGGCAGCACCGTCATGCCGCGCACATCCAGGTCGACCGCGCCGCGGGGAACCGTGGTCGAGCGGCTCGGCCCGGCGGAGAGGATCCGATCGTCCTTGACCACCACGGTGGCTCGTTCCTGGACCGATCCCAGGCCGTCGATGAGGCGGACGTGGCGGAGCGCGATCATCATCCGGTCAGCCCTCAAGCGGAATCGAGATAATGATGCCGCCCATGACATCGTTCAGCTTGAAATCGCGCCGGGGGCTGTTGGGGTGGGTATTGTGACAGCTCACGCAGGACTGCGAGACCGCGCGGTCGGCGTAGACGGCCTTGAAGAATCGTCCCTTGGCGGTCTTGACGTAGCCGGTGAAGGGCCGGTCCGGGTCTTTTGCGATCGCTTCCAGCCCTTTCCGTTCCAGGTCTGAGTTGGGCCCGTTCCAGACATAGATGGGGGTGAGGCTTGCCAGCCGATAGGACAACCGCAGGTCTTTCTGCGCAACCAGCCGCCCATTGTCCATCAAGAATTGGGCGGGGAGCGGAAGCCCCTTCTCCTGCTTCCAATGTTCCGTGGCATGGATGATATCCTGATCCTGCAAGCGGTTGACAATGTTTTCTGCGTAGTTGGTGCGGACCGCTTCAATGACGGCATGGAGATATTCTGCCGTGCGCTCGGGCGTGATGGTCGCAGGATGGTCCTGTAGGTTCCGCCAGAGGATGAAGCCAATCCACGATCCGAGGAGACCGAGCAGCAGGCCGGCTACGAACCAGCGTAGTGTGATCCTCATGGGGTGATTCCATTCTCCCTTCCGGCCTCGGCATAGACCGCGGCGGCGGCGGCCGCCGCCTGTTCGGGGTGTCTCGCCCATCGTCGGCGGGACAGGATGGCGCCCAGCGCGGTGAGGAGCGCGAGCACATTGCCGGCGGTGGCCGACTCGCCCATGAGGCCGATCCGCCAGACCAGCCCCTTGAGCGTACCCAGACCTCCGCCGATCTCGATCCCGAACCGGTCCAACAATTCGGCCCGCACGCCGCCTTCATCGATCTCACGAGGGACCAGCACGCAATTCAGCATCGGCAATCTGACATCGGGCGCCGGCAGCGGAGTAATGCCCAGGACCGCGAGCCCGGCCAACAAGGCGCGGCTGTGAAGTTCATGCCGGGCGAACCGCGCCGGCAGGCCTTCTTCAAGGACCAGTCGCAGCGATTCCCGCAAGGCATAGATCATGGAGACGGGAGCCGTGTGGTGATAGAGGCGCTTCTGATCCTCCCAATAGTCGGCAATCAGCGAAAAGTCGAGATACCAACTCCGGCAGGCGGTGTGGCGTCGGCGAATGGCAGCCAAAGCGCGCTCGCTCACCGTAACCGGCGACAGGCCGGGGGGGCAGCTCAGGCACTTTTGTGTGCCGCTGTAACAGGCGTCGATCAGCCAGGCATCGACGTCGAGCGGCATGCCCGCCAAGGATGTGACGGCGTCAACGACGAAGAGCGCGCCCGCTTCGCGGCACAGCCGGCCGATCGGTTCCAGATCCTGACGGACGCCGGTGGAGGTTTCCGCATGAACGACCGCGACCGCTTTGACGGGTCCGGAGCGGCTGATGACCTCTTGGAGGACCTGAAGATCAATCGGTTGGCCCCAGGGCGCTTCGACAGGCAAGGCTTTGCCTCCGCAGCGTTCGACGATCGTCGCCAGTCTTGTTCCAAACAGGCCGTTCACGCCGACGACGACGGCATCGCCCGGTTCGATCAGATTGACCAGCACCGCTTCCATCCCGGCCGAGCCGGTGCCCGACAGGGCCAGGGTGAATCGATTGTTGGTGTGGAACACCTCCCGGAGCAGGGCCTGCGTCTCGTTGAGAATGGTCAAGAATGAAGGATCGAGATGGCCGATGACCGGCATGCCCAGGGCGCGCAGCACCCGTGGATGGACCAGGCTTGGCCCGGGACCGAGCAGGACCCGCGCAGGAAAATTGAGTTCTCCGATAGCGGTGGATGCCATGCCGTTCTGCCTGTGGCGCAGGATGCCGCTCGTGATGCGCCTTTCCGGACCCGGTCCAAAAGACCCTGCGAGTGAGGCGGCGTAGTATAACGGAGACAGGGCTGCGCGTCACCGGTGTGGCACGCCCGTCATTTTCGCCAAGAAAGCCGCATGTTATACTGGCGAGACACATATGTCGTTCGATCCTCCCGCGACGATCTCCTCGGTGCAACCGGACCCTGATCCCCCTCAGCCGGAATCAGAATCCAACTCGGCCGATCGCCATGTTGCGCCCGGCTCCTGGCAACACCAGCCTCGTTTCTCGTGGGCGGTCACCGCGCTTGCGGCCCTGGTGCTGGTTGGATGCGTGGGCACCGTCGTCGCTATCGCGTTGACCATGGACGGGTTGGACCGTGTGCCGTGGCCTGAGCGCGCCCTCAGCCACATGGTCGGTCGAACCATGGATTTGGAGGAGGCCACCAAACGGACATCGGAATGGGAACAGGCGCTGTATCGTTGGCTGACGGGAAGCGAGACAACGGCTCGCCTAGAGGCAATCCAATGGTATCGTGAGTTGGCGGTCGTCTCCGAAGACCCGCTCGTCGATTTTCAGCTCGCCGTTCTCGAAGCGGAATCCGAGGACCTCTCGGCGCTACGCGCGAAAACCACCCAATGGTCGCAAGAACGGGATCCCTATCGATGGTTCGGCAAGGCCCTTGCCGTCGCCTATCTGGCGGAGCCGGCTGATCGCGGGGCCATCATGGAGCTTCAGGCGCTGGCAGCCGACTCGTTGCCCGCCGGATGGTTTTACGATCGACTGGCGTCCCGCCTCGCCGATCGCGCCGGCGATCCCTCCCTGCCCCGCTCGCTGGAGCAGGCGGCAGCCGACCGATCCAGCAAGCTGTTCACCTGGTCGCGATGGCTCACGGCCTTTGAGTTGGCGGCCATGGCGGGAGGAGCGGTCGTCCTGGTTATGGTCTGGCGGCGAAGGAGCAGGGACCCGCAATGGCTCCGCTACGGCAACTCGACCTTGCCGCCGCCTTGGCCCGGCAGCTTCGGCGCGCATGTGCTGCTGCGGGGAGGGGCGATCGGCGCCGTGCTGATGGTGAGCTTCATCTTTCTCAGCGCCGAACATGCCGCCTTGCGGATGATCGCCGTGCCGCTCACGAACCTGCCGCTGTTGATGCTGGCACAGCGGCACCTCTTGCAACCGGCCGGATTGACATTCAACGAGGGGTTCGGGCTGAAACCCCTCCCGGGCCGAGCGTCAAGACTCTGGTTGGCGGTCCCGGCGATCGTGGCGGCGGGGTTGTTCGGCGAATGGATCATGGGGCGGATTGCGGAGCCGTTGAACCTCTCCAGTCATTGGACCGAATGGTTCGATGCGGATCTTGTTTGGGCTCCGACGCCGATCCTGTCGCTGAGCCTGCTGGAGTATGTGGTCTTCGCCCCGGTCTTTGAGGAAATCGCCTTTCGCGGCCTGCTGTTCGGGCTATTGCGCCGCCGGTTCTCGCTGGCGCCGGCCGCGATGATCAGCGCGGGGATCTTCGCCTTGGCGCATGGGTACGGCGTCCTCGGGTTTGCCAGCGTGTTCTGGAGCGGGCTCGTCTGGGCCTGGGCCTACGAAAAGACCGGATCACTCGTGCCGGGCATGGTCGCCCACGGCATCAACAATCTGCTGGTGTGCCTCGCCGTGATCGCGCTGCTGCGGTCATAGCCTCCACGCCCTCATCAAACCCAATTATCGGACAATTATCGGATAGGACCGATAGGGTCGAGGCCAAGGCCGGCGAGGTTTTCGAACAGATCAGGCCTGCGCAATTGAACAGAGAGGGCGTTGATCATTTTGGCGTTGGCGATCCGCTTCCCCGGTGACGAATCGTGATCGGTCGCTACCGCTCGCAGACCGTGCCGTTCTGCCGCGTGGCGGCAAATCTCCGACCAGGTCCGCGGAACGCCGTCGCTGATGTTGTAGACCTCGCCAGGGACACCCCGCTCCAGCGCTGCCAGGCAGATCGCGGCAAGATCCTCCACATGAATGAGGTTGACATATTTGCTTGAGGGCCCGACCCGGCCGGTTCTGATCCAGTCGAGCGGATTGCGTCCCGGTCCATAAATCCCGGCTATGCGGAGGACGATGGCATTACATTCCTGTCGTAAGCACTCCTCGCCCTGAACGCGCGGTCTGCTCATGTCGATGGGAGCGGTCTCATCGAGCCAGGGAGGAGGATAGGAGCTTGGTTCCTGGGAGACGCCGTAGGCGGAGGTGCTGCCCAGCACGACCACTCGCTGAACCCGTGGCCTGAGGTATTCGGCGAATGGTTTCACCAACTGCAACGGCTGAGCGGGAAAGCACCAGATGAGATCGGCCCGATACGGTAAATTGGACCATTTCGTCGGATCCTCCAGGGTAAACGGTATGCGGAGGTGATCGGGCACAAACTCAAGATTTGTCGTGGGGTTGCGGCTCGTCGCCAAAACGGGACGCCCAGCCTGAGCCAACAGCGAGAACAGGCGGCGGCCGGTGTAGCCTGCCCCGAGAATCACAGTTGGGATGTGCGACGGCTGTTCAGATGTCATGAAGTGGAGCCAGTTTATTCCACCGTCGGTCCGGTCGCCAAGAAGCCTGTTGCATAAGGAAAATTTTACATGTTAGGGTATCCCCTCAGCTTCGGTAGAACAGTGGGTTCATCGAGTGAGCTGAAGCAACACATCTCTTCCACGTAAGCTGTTCATCCGTCATGCATCAGCCGCGGCATTCGAAGCCGCGCCCGGTTCCATAGACCAAGCGTCCATGAATGCGAAGGTCGTTCGATGGCGACACATCAACACACATTGCCCCATGAAGAACTTGCCCGCCGCTCCGACGAGGCGCAATGGTCGCTCTCTGATCAAACCCAGCAACTCGAGCAGATGCTGGATGTCCATTGTCCAAAATGCGGTAGCGAGTGCGCGAGAAGTCGGCGCCGTGGGCTGCGCGATTGGCTGTTGCGGTTCATGGCGCTCCATCCGTGGCGCTGCCAGACCTGCCGAGCGCGGTTTTACTTCCGGCGCCGTCGATGACCGCGGCGACAACCGTTCCGGTTCCAGTACCCCATAGACGTGGCCGGCAGGCGGCGTCCTTTTCCTGACCGTTTCTTCTGCATGCCCTGGAGGGAGCGGCCCCGTCCTCCATGGTAGGATGCTCGGTCCATGCCGCTCTCGTCCTTTCATCCTGTCATTGCGGAATGGTTCCGGCGACGATTGGGGATGCCGACCGACGTCCAGGAGCAGGCCTGGCCGGCGATTCGCTCGGGCTCCGATACGCTGATCGCCGCGCCGACCGGGTCCGGTAAGACGCTCGCAGCTTTCCTCACCTGCATCGATACTCTCTTCACACAGGCGTTGAATCGGGAATTGGAGGACCGCACCCAGGTCCTCTATGTCTCGCCCTTGAAGGCGCTCAGCAACGATGTCCAGAAAAACCTCCAGCAGCCGCTGAACGAGATCGGCCGGGCGGCCCTGGAGCAGGGCCTGCTGCTGCCGGAGCTGCGCGTGCTTGTGCGGACCGGCGATACCCCGATGGCCGAGCGGCAACAGATGCTCCGCCGGCCGCCTCACATCCTGATCACGACCCCCGAGTCCCTGTTCATCCTGCTGACGGCGGAAAAGAGCCGCGCGCTGTTGCGCACGGTACGCACGGTCATCGTGGACGAAATCCATGCCGTGGCGGCGACCAAGCGCGGCGCGCATCTGGCCCTGTCGCTGGAGCGCTTAGATGCCTTGACGGACGTGAAGTCGGTGCGGATCGGCCTCTCGGCGACGCAACGGCCGATCGAGCTGGTGGCCCAGTTTCTCGTGGGCGATCGCCCGCCTCCCCGGATCGTCGACGTGGGGCATCGGCGAACGATGGACCTGGCGGTGGAGGTGCCCAAGGACGAGCTTGGTCCCGTCGCCACGAATGCCGTCTGGAGCGAGATCTACGACCGAGTGGCCGACTTGGTCCGGGCGCACCGTTCGACCCTCGTGTTCGTCAACACGCGCCGCCTGGCCGAGCGTGTCGCGCATCGATTGGAAGAACGGCTTCAAGATTTGGGCGCCGATGTCGTGGCGGCGCACCACGGAAGCCTGTCTCGACAGATCCGCCTATCCGCGGAAGAGCGGCTCAAGTCCGGGCGGACCCGCGTCGTGGTGGCGACGGCCTCGCTGGAACTCGGCATCGATGTGGGAACCGTGGACCTCGTCTGCCAGATCGGCTCGCCGCGGGCCATTGCGACCTGCTTGCAGCGGGTGGGGCGTGCCGGGCATTGGGTTAAGGCCATCCCGAAAGGGCGGCTCTTTGCCGCAACGAGGGATGAACTGATCGAATGCGCCGCCCTGATCCGCGCGATGCGAAGCGGCCTGCTTGATCGGATTGAAGTTCCTTCGGCTCCACTCGATATTCTTGCGCAACAACTGGTGGCCGCGGCCGCCACCCAATCGTGGAGCGAGGACGACCTGTTCGCCCTCTGCCGGCGGGCCTATCCCTATCGTGAGATGGATCGGGCGAAGTTCGACGAGGTCCTGCGGATGTTGGCGGAGGGGATCGCGACTTCGCGCGGGCGCGGCCAGGCCTACCTCCATCACGACCG
The DNA here is from genome assembly GCF_947241125.1 of Nitrospira tepida. Lineage (NCBI taxonomy): Bacteria > Pseudomonadati > Nitrospirota > Nitrospiria > Nitrospirales > Nitrospiraceae > Nitrospira > Nitrospira tepida. The sequence goes on from NZ_OX365700.1 coordinate 1,525,880, forward strand.
CATCAACCGCCGCGTGCGGGGCCGGCGCGGGGCGAGGCTCGCGGCCATCACCTCGGGTGGAGCGATCCCCGACAACGCCAACTATGTGGTGGTGGCGGAGCCGGAGGGCACCGTCGTCGGATCGGTCGATGAGGATTTTGCGGTCGAGAGTCTGGCGGGCGACATCATGCTCCTGGGCAACACGTCCTGGCGGATCAAGGGAATCGAGATGGGAAAGGTCCGTGTCGAGGACGCCCAGGGTGCCCCGCCCAACATACCATTTTGGCGCGGGGAGGCGCCGGCCCGCACGGCTGAACTCTCGGCGGAAGTGGCCCGGGTCCGCAGGGAGCTTGATCGGGTGGCGGGTCCGGACCATACCGAGTCCGCCATCCGTTGGCTCAGGGAGGAGTGCAGGTTACCGGACCGAGGGGCACAACAGGCGGTGGAGTATGTTCTGGCCGGAAAGGCCGTCCTTGGGACGGTGCCGACGCAGGAGACCGTCGTGGCCGAGCGGTTTTTCGACGAGAGCGGAGGCATGCAGTTGGTCATCCATGCTCCTTTCGGAGGACGGATCAACAAGGCCTGGGGCTTGGCGCTCAGGAAACGTTTTTGCGTGACCTTCGATTTCGAACTGCAGGCGGCGGCGACCGATGAAGGGCTGGTGATCTCACTGGGGGAGAAACACAGTTTCCCCTTGGAGACCGTGTTCAGCTTTCTCCAACCAGAGACCGTCAGATCCGTGCTGAGTCAGGCGGTGCTGGCCGCGCCGATGTTCACAACGCGCTGGCGTTGGAACGCCTCCCGCGCATTGGCGCTGCTCCGATTTGCCAAGGGGAAAAAAGTTCCGCCGCAGATTCAACGAATGAGGGCGGAAGACCTGTTGGCTTCCGTGTTTCCCGACGCCATCGCCTGCCGGGAGAATCTGCGGAACGACGGGGAGGGTGGCGTCGAACGGCGGATTCCCGACCATCCGCTGGTGGAGGAAACGCTCCGCGATTGTCTGACCGAAGCCATGGACGTGGAGGGGCTGACCCTGCTGCTGCGCCGGCTCCAAGAAGGCGCGATTCGCGCGGTCGCCGTGGAGACCCCCATGCCCTCCCCCTTCAGCCATGAGATCCTCAACGCCAACCCCTATGCCTATCTGGACGACGCGCCGCTGGAAGAGCGCCGGGCGCGCGCCGTAGACATGCGGCGCACCTTGCCCCCTGAGCTGGCCGGGCAGGTCGGGGCCTTGGACCAGGCCGCCATCACAGAGGTGGCCCGGGAGTCCTGGCCGGTCGTGCGGAACGCCGACGAGTTGCACGATGCGCTGCTCACGCTCGTGTGGGTGCCGGAGATCGAAGCCCCCGATTGGGCGCCCTATCTGCCGGAGTTGGTCGCGAGTCGTCGAGCCTGCCTGCTGAGCGTCCGGCGGAACGGGGGACCGGATGCGGCTTATCATGACCAGCTCGCCAGCCAGACCCCCAGTGATCTGGTCGGTTGGATTGCGACGGAGCAGGCGCATCTGGCGCGCGCCCTATTTCCCGAGGCGCCATTCCCTGATCTCCCGGACCTGCCTGCCGATCCGTCGTCGGGCCAAGTCGATCGGGAAGAGGCCATGGAGGCCGTCACGTTGGGGTGGATGGAGAGCACAGGGCCGACCACTGAGGCGGAACTGGCGGCGCGATTGGGATTCTCTCAAGGTGAGATCGAGCAAGCCTTTCTGCGTCTGGAAGCGAAGGGGCAGGTCCTGCGCGGCCAATTCCGGCCTGCAGCACCCAGCACTCAGCACTCAGCACTGCATCCGCGATCCTCAGCACTCAGCACTCAGGACTCAGCACTCTATTCGGTGGAATGGTGTCATCGCCGGCTGCTGGCGCGCATCCACCGGCTCACGATCGGAGCCTTGCGCCGCGAGATCGAACCGGTCTCGGCCGCCGAATTCATGCGCTTCCTCTTCCGCTGGCAGCATGTGGCTCCGGGAGCTCGCCTGCATGGCGAGCGTGGCCTGCTGGAAATCATCACGCAGTTGGCGGGGTTTGAGGCGGCGGCGTCCTCCTGGGAATCGGGCCTGCTGCGCGCGCGCCTGTCGAAATACGAGCCGGAATTGTTGGATCGCCTCTGTTTCAGCGGGTCGGTCATGTGGGGTCGGCTCTCCCCCTATGAGCCTCCGGCCAGGGAAGCCGCGTCCGGTCTGGGCCGTCGGATCATCCCGACCAGCTTGGCGCCGATCAGCCTGTTCCCCCGCGAAGAGGCTGACTGGTTGCTGTCCCAGGCCGGCCGGGCTGTCCAGACCGAGTCGGTTGCCGCTTTGGCTCCACAGATTGCGCTGAGTGTGGTGGCGCAGGATGTGCAGCGCATGCTGTCGAACCGAGGTGCGAGCTTCTTCTCCGAGCTGCTTCACGGCACCGGGCACCTGCCGTCCGAAATCGAACAGGCCCTGTGGGAACTGGTGGCGGCCGGCTTGGTCACCGCCGATGGATTCGACAGTTTGCGGGCGCTCATGGATCCCAAACGGCGCCGGGGCGAGGGGCGGGGACGGATGCAGCGGCCCCGGCACAGCGCCGGTCGCTGGTCGTTGCTGCGCCGGGCTGAGCCGTCAATCGCCACCGGTCAATCGTCAATGGCTCCACCCTCAGCACTCAGCACCGAGCACTCAGCACCCAACCCTCAACCCTCAGCCCTTCCCATCGAATCGCTTGCACGGCAACTGTTGCGCCGCTACGGCGTGGTCTTTCGTGATCTGCTCGGGCGGGAATCCGACGCGATCGCGTGGCGAGACCTGCTGGTCCAATACCGCCGGATGGAACTGAGGGGAGAGATTCGCGGCGGCCGGTTCGTCAGCGGTTTTACGGGGGACCAGTTTGCCTTGTCGGAAGCGGTGGAGACGTTGCGCGCGTTACGCAAGGGGAGCGGATCAGATCCGGTGGCCGCCCAAGAAATCCGCCTCTCCGCCTGCGATCCGTTGAATCTGGTTGGCGTGATCCTGCCTGGGTCGAGGATTCCATCCCTGCCGACCAATCATGTGTTGTTTCGCGGCGGGCTCCCGGTCGGCTCCTCGGGTGAGAGCCCCCCTTCCGATCTGCCACGGCCGCTTTCCGCCACCATCGCACGGCCTCGTCGTTAACCGGCAGGAACCGACAACACCGGGCAGCGGGCTTCGCGCACGACCCGCTCGGTCGTGCTTCCCCTCAGGGCATCGGTCCAACCGTGATGCCCTTCGGTCGCCATCACGATCAAGTCCACGTCGTATTCGGCCCCCATGCCGATGATCCAATCGACCACGTTGCCCTGGCAGTGGTCCTGATGCCAGTTCCATCCCGGCCGTTCGTGGAGCTGCACCGGCGGCATGGGATCACCGCCGACGTGCACGAGCTGCATGTCGAGCGCCATGCTCCCCAGTACCTCCGCCGTGACGGTGGCTGTATCGATGGCGCGTTGTGCCGTTTCGGCCTGTTCGACTGGAATCAGGATGCGTCGCAGTCTGATCGTGCCATCCCGAGCAGATACGAAGCCTTCCACATGCGAAGGTACGAACAGGGTAGGAAGATGGGCGCCTCGGGCGATCGGCTCAGCCACCGGCTTGTGCAGCCAGCGGTCGAGCCCGGTCCGCTGCTCGATCCCGAGCACCAGCAGATCAGCCGGATGAAATTCCAGATGGTGGACGATGGCCTGGGCCGGATCATCTCCCACGGCCCGGATTTTCTTGATCTGGATGCCCAGCGACGTGACGGCTTCTTTCGAGCTGCCGTTCGGAAGCAAACTCCATTGTGTCAGGATGGGGCGCACCCGAGGGAAATCCTCGAAATGTTCTTGGGCCACGTCCGGATCGACGTGCATGATCGAGAGCCTGGTCTGCATGACCAGGGCCAACTTGAGGGCATGGATGAATGCCGTCTGGCTGGCTTGGGTGAAATCGGTCGGATGAAAAATGTGGCGGTGGAGGAACGGCAGGGCCGTCGCTAATCCAGACATCATGATCCTAGCGCGCGGGATGATTAACGGACCGATGTCCGGTTGCTCTGTAACAGGGACCGCGCCGACGAGATCAGCAGGGGCAGGATCCCCTGCTCGGGCGTTGTGTCGGATGCGAGCTGCTCGAATTGCGTCCGGGCATGGGCCCGAAATCGCAGTTGGTGCTCGGCCGGCACACTCAGCAAGGTCCCGGCCGATGTCAGATACTCGCCCTCGCCCCGTGCCAGATCCTGTTCAAGGTGATCCCGATTGATGGCCATGAACGCCTCGGCCTTGATGTCGTCGCGTACGAGGCCGTCCTCCGTCAACCATGAGCGGCCGCTGGTGGAGGAGAGAAAGTTCGAGACGGTGTCGCTCGTCGAATCGAGGGTGGCCTTGGTGGTACAGCCGGGCAGCAGCGTCATCAGTCCGAGTAAGAGGCCGAACGTGCGATACGGACGAGTTCGTCGTGTCATGGGAACCCCCTGAAAAGGTGATGGGCTATGATGCCTTGGACCGTTGACACAAGCAAGAATTCTCAATGGATTGGGGCATGGCCAGGCCGGTGGTGGTCGCGAGGCAGGTGTGTCGCGGGGGATTCGCTACCGACCGGAGCGCTTACTGCGCGGAGTCGGTTCGACCTGGCCGGGGATATAGATCAACCTGGCCGGGAACCCGTCGGGACTGGTCAGCAACAGATACACGAGGGAATCCGCTTCCTCCCGGCGTATTGTATTTTGGGCGCCGGCCCAGCGGCGGAAGACGTGATCCTGTATGTCCACGCGGGTGGGAGACCCGTCTTGAAGGACCACATCCCCGATGTCGATCTGGTTGGGGACGGTCGGCCTTGATTCCGAGTCGGGCTGCTGCTCGTCATCCGCCATGGTGGCTAGCTCCCTCGGTCGTGATGGTCAGAGTCGGTGCTGTCGCCGGTACCTATTGGTATACCGCAAGTCCGGTCATCCGTCTCTTGAATTGGGAAGAATGGGCGAGCGATTACGCTGTGGTTGGGAGGGGTCAGGCGCTGGAGGGGATCATGTCTTACGCCGGGGGTCGCGGTGGCGGCCCCCGGCCACCTCAGAACCTCCTATCCCCCATTAATTCTTCCAGAGCCGTTCGTACCAAGGCCGGTTCTGGTCCGGGGCCGGACCTTCCAACTTCATCTCGCGTCGGATCGCCCCGAGATCCCACCCGGTGAGCGTGGCCAAGGTCAGGGCCTCACGCTCGTACCGTTGCCGCACGTGCTCCCGATAGGCCTTGGCCGCCGGACAATCGTCCGAGCCCTCCCAGGCATGGCGGAGGATGTAGCGAGCCTGGAAGTTTGATCGGTCGGCGGTTTCCTGAAACGACAGGTCCTCGGGAAAGTGCGCGGCGTTGTATCGCACATGCAGTCTGGTCACGTAGGCATCCTGTCCCGCCCCCATCGGCATCGATGGAGACCGGCGGTCCTCCAACCAGAAGACGCCCAATTCCCGGAGTTCGTCTGCCGAAAGCGGATTGCTTGCGCAGGGATCGCACCAGGCCATGTCCCAGGCATATTCCAGAAAGACGCCCCGTTGCTGCTCCCGTTTCACCTGCTGGGCAAACAAGTCCCGGTAGAACTCGCCGAACCGGTCCTTGACATAAAGCGGAATCTCTTGCGCCTCCGGAAGCTTGACCGTGCGGTAGTTGGTCGTTTCGACCCGCCCGCGCCTCGTGATGGCGTAGAGGAACAGCTCCTGCGGGCCGTCGGCGTTGACGGTCCCCAGCCGGATCGGCAACATGAATTTGGGCGATTCAAAGGCGATCTGGAGCGGCCGCAACGAGGCGTACCCCAGTTTGCTGTACTCCGCGAGGTTCACCTTGGCGACGAAGAACTTCAGGTTCTGTTTCAGATAACTCTGGAGGACGGCCGAGGCGCCGCTCGGGATGCGGTAGCCGCTCTCCTTGAGCCAGGTCTCCAATCCCGCGCTCTCCTTGGCGGACAGGATCAGGATGTCATATTCGCCGACCCTGTACTGGGCCTCGACTGTGACGCCCAAGGCGCGGTCTCGCTCCCGGCTTGCCGGCGAAGCCGGCGCCAGCTCTTTCATCGCGTCCAGGCTCCGGCGTTCCATCAGCTCGTACTGGGTGCAGGGATTTGGATCGTAATACTCGACCAGACGCGGGGCCGTATAGTCGGCCAAATGCTTGAGCAGCGCGGGGTTGCCCACGTGGATCTGTTCGCGCGTGAGGATCGTTGGAACCGGGACCACCATCGCAAATTCCTTGACCGGCCCGCGGAAATCGTTGGCCATCGTGATCACGGTCTTGTCGTCGTGCCGGACCAGCACGACCTCCGAGGCCTTGTTGAAGAGCTTGCTGTCGGCCTTCGCCACGTAAAACCCGCAGAAGGCGGAGGCTGCATGGTTCCAGAGCAGCAGGGTTGCGGCGAAAATCATGGTCAACAGGAACTGGCGGATCATAGGAACCCCCTTGGTTGTGACATGGACGGTGACAATCGAACAGGCACAGAAGTAAACCCGGTGGAGTGCGGCCGGTCTGGCGAAGGGTTGGGCCAGTCGTACCGTCGGCCAGGGAAAACCCGATCAAGCAGGGGAATAAGAAACGAACAGACGATCAAGGCCCAGAGCGGGCCGTTGGGACGGTACAAGCCGAACTGGATGAAGAGGGCGCCCAGCGCGACAAAGCAGGCGAAGGCGAGCCGGCCGGTCCGGGAGTCCGGGGTCGTTTTCGGGTCGGAGATCATGAAAAAGGCAAAGATGAGTAGGCTCCCGCTCTCCAGTTGATGCAGCGGGATCGAAAGCGGATCGCCGAGCCAGAGCGCGCGCGCAACGAGCAGCCCGACGTACCAGGCCAGGAAGGCCAGTGTCACGTCGGCACGGGCCGCGCGGGTCACGACGAGACCGCCCAGGCAGGCGATCAAAAAGCCGAACCAAGCGACCTGGCCCCACTGGCCTGGCGAGACCCAGCCGAGCCCGCTGGCAAGCAGGACCACCAGTGCCAGATTCGTCGGATTGAAGAGGTGCTTGCCGTTCCAGCGGATAACGAACTTGCTCGCGATCGCGATGAACGAGGCCAGCGCGGCTGTGGCCGGCTCGTTGGTTCGGAGCAGCAGGCAGAGGGACAGGGCTGAGATCAACGGGCTGTGGGGATCGAACGAGGGCAGGTTGAAGAGCCTTGTCCCGGCATATTGGGTCAGGAGTGCGATTCCAAGCGTGACGACGATCTGGAGCAGCGTGACATCGAAATCCAGCCGGAAGAGGCCGTACAGGAGGAGCGTACCGAGGCTCGCAATCTGGTAGAGGCGGGGATCGAAGGAGGAAAAGCGGGCCTTGAGCCCTGTGGTCAGAGGATCGGAGTCCATCGGCCACCTCGTGGGTTGCGTCAGGCAGTGCCCGGCTCGGGTCTCGCCAGGCTAGCGCGTCCTGCACACTATATGGAGCGAGGGACGAAATCCTTTCAGAGAGTGGAAGGACACCCCTGCTTTTCCTGTGTTCCCGGAGGCCGAGGGAGAGGATCTGAGAGGCGGCGGGTATGGTCTCTGTGCTCGCAGAGGCCGCAGGAAGAGGGGGTGGAAGGGTGGCCTGTTGATCTCCCGTGCTCGCGCAACGCGCGGCCTCAGAAGGGGCCGGGGGACCCGTTGCTCTCTCGATTGCAATGGGTCGTGACGCGCGCAGTCAGAGACCAATCAGGCCACCCTTCCAGTGAGGTGAGCAAGGTGGGACGGAATATTCCAACGGTCGCTCGACGGCCACAGCGGGACCACCACGAGCGCCCTTCCATGTTTAGGACAAGAAGCGAGTTAAGTCGGCGATTGTTGCTCGGGTCGGAGGAAGGAGGCCATCAGCGAATAAGATCGCTGGACTGTTTCGGTGACATCATGACTGGGATCGCTGCTTGACAGAGATTGCTTAAGTGCTGATAGTGTCGGCAACTTGGGCTTGAATGGGATTGGAAGTTCCTGGTAAGTGACCACCTCGATCAGAGTCTTGGTTTCTGCTCTTTACAATCTACCTGCAGGAGGCGATATGGCAAAAGGAGCCTGGTGCCCACACTGTAGCAAGTTAACTTTTCATGACAAAGGCAGTTTAAGTGTCTGTAGTTCATGCCAAGCCGTGGGGTGGTCCTGGCAGAAGGCTGTGCGCCATATGGGAAAGGGCAAAGGGAACAAATGCCCTAACTGCGGCAATCAGACTCTTCACCGAGTAGGTGAGGCTACGTCTCCAAAGGGAAAGTATGTTCACGGCATTCGGCGGTGTGGCGTGTGTGATTACAGCCTTATTGAACCCGCACAATAAAAGGTACAAAGCAGGTGGGCTTTCTATGCTCGGCAGAATAACTTCTTAAGACGTCAACGTGAACCCAATCTGGACATCTTTCATGGGGTTGTTAGGTGTGATTGCTGGTGCCTTACTTACGAAGTGATCAGACGAAGCAGAAGGATCGAAACCTTCTCGCCAAAGATTTTTGAAAATCGCCTTGAGAAATATGAGGGGCTGATGGCACTGATGCAAGCGGGTTATGAGATCGCAGTAGATACCCACGCCCGGAAGGGCGTGGGTATCTACTTTTGTATTCTGCTTGGCGATGACTAACGAAAGAATGGAATCGAATCTGCATGCCCGTGAATTCGGAATTCTAACCTGACGGTTGCAATGGTCTTCGAACTAAAGACTTATGTTCTTTTCGTAGCCACTGCCGTCGCCGAGATCGTCGGCTGTTACTTGCCCTATCTATGGCTGAAGAAAGAGGGCTCGGTTTGGCTGCTGGCGCCGGCTGCGGCGAGTCTCGCGCTGTTTGCCTGGCTCCTGACGCTGCATCCCACCGCTGCGGGGCGCGTGTATGCAGCCTACGGCGGCGTCTATGTCTCGGTGGCGATCTTCTGGTTATGGACCGTGGATGGCGTACGTCCGTCGGTCTGGGATTGGGTGGGAGTCCTGGTGTGTCTTTCCGGCATGGCCATCATTATGTTCGCTCCTCGCGCTGCCTAATTCCTACATCCAGAACCCCTTCCAATGGACCTGTTCTGGGAAGATGCCATCAAACGCGGCGATGTCGAGGTCGTGCGGGATCTTCTGCTCCGTGGAATCGACGTCGATGCCAAGGATCGCTACGGTCAGACCGGTCTGATGCTGGCCGCGCACGCCGGTCATCGGCAACTTGTCGAGACGCTCGTTGCCCACCGGGCCAATCTGAACGTCACGGCCAAGTATGGACTCAGCGCCCTGATGCTCTCGATCATGGCCGGACAAGAAGACATCGCGCGACTGTTGGCGAAGGCCGGAGCCGACCTTTCTCTGCGGGGTACCGGCGCCCCTGGATTTGCCAATCAGACCGCCGCCGATCTTGCGGCGGCTCGCGGCCTGCGGGAGCTTGCCGTGGAGTTGAAGCCCAAACCATAAGTGCCGGCCGATCCCAATGAAACGTTGTCTCACGGTCTTGGCCATCTTGTCGGCTCTGCTGGCTTCGGGCTGCTCCGAGCAGTCGGCCCCGCCGGAGCCTCAGGCGCAACCAGCCACCGAAGGCCCGGCCGGCTTCGTCAACACCGTCTGGAGCGTCAGCGAGTCGTCAGGCGTGGCGCCGGGGACGCTCTATGTGTTCCTGTCTGACGGCAGCTTGGTGATCACGTCCTCCAACAGCAAGCCGGCACTCGGGAAATGGAGATACGAAGGCGGCGTCCTGACGATGATCGAAACGGGCCTCCCCTACCAGGCAGATATTGTGACGCTCACTCGGGACGAGTTCACGATCAAAAGTCACAACCCCGGCGCGCCGGTCACGATGACATTCGCTCCAGCCGAGCGGCCTTCCCGCTGAAACAACAGCTTCCAATGAAGCCGGCTCTTCCTTCCAGTTGCGTTGCGGCAATCGGCAGGGCCTGCTAGCCGTGCAGGAGCTTTCGGCATTCCAGCAGGAGATAGACCGGCCTGGTGTGCTTGCCCTTCTTGTCTGGAACGTGGCCGATGGCGGCGCCCGTCACCACCATGCCGGGCGGGCATTGCCAGTGGTGGATGCCGATCAACCCGCCTAACCCGAACGCATCGGGCACCTTCTCGCTGAAACGAATATCGGCCGGGTCTCGCCCTTTGAGTCCGCCCTCGAGAATATCTTCGGCGGCGGCATGCTCCATGGCCACCTGCAGCAGGCTTTCTCGCAATTGGAGTTGGTTATACACTTCCAGGATCCCGAACGACAGTCGGCCCGTCGGCACAGTGCTCTCGAAGAGCTTGCCCTCCTTTTCGTAATTGAACAGGAAGGGTCCTTTCTCCCATCTGTCGCCGACCGTGCCGTCCGGTTGAAGCTCCCGGCAGGAAAACCGGAACGACTCCCACGTGCGGTTGTTGACTTCCTTGATGAACAGCCCCTGCAGCACCCCGTTCGAAAAGATGTCGAGACAGGAGACAAACTTACTCTCGACCACCTTGTCCTTCGCGTAATCCAGGTCGTTGCACGCGACCCAGACGGAACCGACCAGGCCGGGAAACGGCAGGTTCTTCGGGATGCAGCCCGCCACCACATAGGTCCGAAAGTCATTCGACGTGTATTGGGGATTTGTCGAATCGAGCGGCGTGGATGCGATCAAGTAGCCGCTGCCAGGGCGGACGGCAGCGGTGCCGGCCCAAGCAACTGCTGGAAGTGCCACCGGGAGAGCGGCAAGCGCGATGAGTCTGATGGAACGGAATAGTAGAGATGTCATCTTGCGCCTCTCTTGTTGTTGTGTAGCTGGCCGTCTGAATGAAGTACACCGTCCAGGTGCAAACGAGAGGCCGACATGGAAGTCGTTGAAATGCCAACTTTTGAAACGCTGGATGCGTGGTGGTCGTATCCAGGAAGATACGGGCTTGTATCTCTTCGGGTCGATGCCTGCCTGCCACGAATGACTGTCGGAAACACATTATCGAACGTTCAGAGGGATCTCGATCGAAAGGTCAGATGCAGAGGAAAGATCCTGGCTCACGGCATAGACGGCCTGTTCCTGCGGGCCGCCCGGTCCGCCCGGCGAAACGGACTCCACGAGGAGATCGGAGGAAGTTCGACCTGATGCGGTGCGCTTCTGCTGGTCGCCTGAATCGAACGGCGTTCGGGACAGCCGCACGGTTAACGTGGCCGGCATTATTCCCTCGACGGCGGAGGGAAGCGGCACCTCGATGCGGTTGCGGGCGGTAACGGGCGCGAACGGCTGCGCGGTCTGTTCAGCCGGAAAGAGAACCCGCGGCTCCTCCGAGCCGATGGTCGCGAGGACTTGCAGGTAGCCGTCCTGATTGGCTTCCAGTGTCAGGCGAGCGCGACCACCGCTGTTTGCCGCCATGACTGCATCCACCTCCCGGTTACGTCCGTCGCTTCCGGTGACGACGAAGCTGTAACGCAATCCAAGAAGGTGAACTGGCTTCGTGGCTGGTGCGGCTACCGCCCCAGCGTCCGCCTGCTGTTTCGGTTCCAGCGCCGGCCTGTCAGCGAGAGACTGGGTCTCGGTTGCTGACCGCCGCTGTTCCTTGGCCGGGGCCCGCCGCGCTCCTCGCATCGGCGCTACGGCATAGAAGCGCGCGCGCGCGCCGACTTCCTCAGCAAGAAGCAGAGCAGGTGGCTCTTCGGCGGTCTGCGGCATCGGTCGAGGAATCGGTGCCGCTGGAGCCAGGGAATGTGTGTGCTCATCCGCGGCAACCGGAGGCCCCTGCTGTTCAACGGGCTTGCCGGATTGCATGCCGGCCGGTTCGGTTCGCTTTGGAATTCCCTGGCGAACGGCCGCTTTGTCTTGCACGGATGCAGGAGGCGCGACGGGCTTCTCCGCTGCCGCTTTCTTGTTGCTTCTCGCATCCCGTTTGGCCATCCCCGCCATTGGCGCCGATTCCACCCTTTCCTGAGGCTCTTGATCCGGCTCGGAGAGAGGAGATCGGGGTGGAGGTGCCGGAGTCGAGCGGACCGCCGGCTCCGGCGTCTCGGATGGAACCGATTGAGCTGCCTCGCGCAGGCTGTCCTGGTAGATTTTGGTGCCAAGGACGACGGCGAGGGCGGCAGCCGCGAGCCCGCCGCCCCAGGCCAGGCCAGCCGGCCTCCGCAGCCACTCCAGCCAGGACGAGCCGCCACCCACGGCGCCTGCTTGGCTCTGCTCGAGGGCTTGCAGCAACCTGCGGCGCACGGCCGGATCAGCCAGCAGCTCTTTCAGCGCCTGCTCGTCCGCCAGCGCGTTGAACAACTGTTGGTCGCGGAGGGCGGCGGTAAACAGTCGTTGCCGCTCCTCCGGCGTGAGCGTATCGGCGGCGAATCCGCCGAGCAATTTCTCCAGATCCGATTCAGCCATATCAAATCAACGCGTCAATCGTGAAACGCCTCTCGTGAATCGCCCAGCACTCAGCACTCAGCACATCTCTCACTCCCATCCGCCTCCCATCAACTCCAAGAGCTGCTTCCGGCAGCGATGGTCCCAGGTATAGATCGTGTTGATGGAGGCCTGTCCCATCAACTGCTGGATCTCCGGAAAGGTCTTGCCCTCCAACTTCCATTGAAACAGCTCCCGGCAGCGTTCGCCCAGTTGGGCTATGGCCTTGACCAGGCGCTCCACCTGCTGTTTCCGCTCAAGCTCGCGGGCCGGATCGTTGCCCGGATCGGCAAGCGGCAGGTCATCGAGGGCCGTCTGATGAGCTTCTCCGCGCCGCGCCGATTTGCGAGCGGCATCCGCCATCTTGTACCTCAGGATCTGAAAGGCCAACGGAACCAACTCCGTCACGGCCGTGACCTGGGGATACTTCTCGTGAAGCACCACCAGCACCTCCTGCGCGAGGTCCTCGGCCAGATCCCTCGCTATTCGTGATGTCGCGAAGGCGACGATCCGTTCACGCAGGGATGTCAGGATCTGATCACGGTCCATCTGGTCTCAAGTCGTAACGGCTCAGCCGGTCCGCTGGAGCCGTCAACGGGGAACACTCAGGATGTCGCCGAGCGAGCCGAATCGCAGCCCTAATTCGTGGCAGACAAGATACTGCCGGTCGAACCGATTCTTGGTGGCGAAGAGCCGGCGCAATGTTCCGACCCCGACACGACCCCAGGCGGCGAGGTGCAGGACCGAGAGCGGGTAGTCGGTGCCGAATAACAGCCGGTCGTGCAGTTCCGGGTGGCGGCGGAGGTGCAGGAGCATTTTCATGCGGTTGGGCAAAGTCAGCGCGGAGATGTCGGCATAGAAGTTCGGATAGCCGGCGGCCAATTCCTGAAAAGTCGGCAGAAACTTTTCATAGAGCATGAGACCGTAACTGCAAGCATGCGCGGCGATGACGGTGACGCCTTCATCCAGGGGCACTCGCAGCCGCGCCGGATCGCCGACCGACTGATCCTTGCCGATCAGGCTGAACTCATAGCCCACGTGGCTTAGCAGCGGTAGCCTGCGTTCAGCCAGCGCCCGGTAGAACGGCCTGTATCGCGGATTGGCCGGATCGAACTGTTGGGCGTTCGGCAGGACCTTGACCAGCACGGCCCCGGCCCCGGCGCAGCGATGGACTTCCTCGACCGCATCCTGCCGCTGAGGGTTGATGGAGACGCCGGGGAGGAACAGGTCCGGGTGCTGCCGCGCGATGTCGAGCACGTAGCGGTTGCTGATCAGAAACTCCGTGTGCGTCTGGTCGAGTTGGCCGAAGGAGCCGTAGACCCCGTCCATAGCCAGCAGCACGGCCTGCTTGACGAATTGCGAAGCCTGTAGTTCCCTCCGGAGGTCCTCGACATATTTTTGGTTGGCTTCCTGAGGCCGGGCCAGCGGCAGGTCATGCTTCCAGAGCAGAAAACGAAAGAGGGGGCTCGCCAGCATCCGCTTGGAGATGAAGCAGCCGTTGTCACCGGCCGGCAGGGCCGCGAGGTGCACGTGGCAGTCGATCAGTGATCGGCCGGTTGTCATGGGACTGCTATCATGCGTCAACCGTCCAGACGTCAACCGACATTTGTGAACAACAGGGTCGCCGGCTCTCAAAACGTCGCAGCACTCAGCACTAATTCCCCCCTCGCAGCCGCTCCGTGGCCATGCGCTTCAATTCACGCAGGTCCAGCTTGCCCGTCCCCAGAATGGGAAGCTTCTCCACTTTGACGAAGGCGTCCCTGCGGGGGATGAACAAATTGCAGAGCCCGCTCTCGGCCAGCTTCTCCAGCAGCAACGGGATCTGCTTGTCATCCAGCGTGTGCAGCACCGCGAGCTGCTCGCCCTTCTTCTCGTCCGGCACCCCGGTGACGGCGAAGGTCATCGTCTCGGAACCGGCCGCTTCATGCAGCGCGTCTTCGACGCGGCCGTGGGGGACCATTTCGCCTCCGATCTTGGAGAAGCGGGAGAGGCGGTCCGTGATGAACAAAAACCCGTCCTCGTCCACATAGGCGATGTCTCCGGTGACATACCAGCCGTCGCGCATGACGGAAGCGGTCAGGTCCGGTTTCCCGAGATAGCCGCTCATCACGTTCGGGCCCTTCACCAGCAACATGCCCGGCGTCCCGGCCGGGAGCGGCTCGTACGAGTCAGGATCCACGATGCGGAGGGAGACCCCGGGCAGGGGATGGCCGACGGAGCCGCGGCGCGAGGCCGGTTGAAAAAATCCGGCGGCGCGAAAATCCGGACAGTTGACGGAGACAACCGGCGCACATTCCGTGGTGCCGTAGCCTTCCAACGGCCTGATCCCAAACCGGTCCTCAAAGGATTGCGCCAATCGGTCCGTGAGTTTTTCGGCGCCGGTCAAGACCACGCGCAACGACCCGAACTGTTCGGGCGTGCAGCGGCGCAGGTACAACTGCAAGAAGGTCGGCGTGGCCACGAAAATGGTCAGCCGGTACCGGTGGGTGACCTCTCCGACCCCGACGACGTCAAGCGGCGACGGGTGGTAGGCCACCATGTTGCCGTTGATCGTGGAGAGCCAGAGGACAAGTAAATAGCCGAAGGAATGGAAGAACGGGAGAATGCCGAGCAACCGGTCACGGGCGTCCAGGTGAAAGACCTGCAAGGCGGCCTCGATATTCGCGTCGATGCTGAAGTGGGACAGCATGACGCCCTTGGGTTCGCCGGTGCTGCCCGAGCTGAAGATGATCGTGACGATATCGTCCATCGTCGTGGGCTTGGTGGCGCCGCAGGCCCGTTCAAGCCAACGCAGCGGGGCGAACAGGCCGAGGACCATCGCGAGGAGCCGTTGCGGCGCGCCGATGCCGTTGGCCAGGTCGTCCAACCACAGCATGGTGACGTTGGATGGGAGATCCAGCTTGGCCTTCTCGACGAACTGGCGGCTGGTGACGACCGTCCTCAGCGAGGCCTGTTGAATCGCGGATTCCAGCCCGCCGCGGCCGACCGTGTAATTCAGATTGACGGTCGGATGGCCAGCAACCGTGGCGGCGATGTTCACCAGCGCGCCGGCCACGCTGGGCGGCAGCATGATCCCGACCGTCTGTTGGTCTTTCCAATGGGGCCGCAACAGACGGGCCAACGCGACCGTGCCGGTGAGCGCCTCCCAACAGCGCACGGAGGGTTTCGTGGCATCGGCCATGGCCAAGCGAAACGGATGGCGGCGCATCGAGCGGATCGCCGCCCGGTGCAGCGGGATGCGGTCCTGCTTGCGAAGGTGCCAGGCGGCCTCGCCAAGCTCCTGTACCGCGCGCCGCACCTCCGGGACCGGCGCATCGGAGGGCAGCGGCGTCCCGAACGAGATCGTGATCGGAAACGGAATGCGCGACGGCCACTTGGTCAGAAATCGGCCGCCGACGAAGCTGAAGATGCTGCCCCAAATCCGGTCGAGATGGACCGGGATGATCGGCACGGAACGACCCTTCACGATCCGCTCGAAGCCGCGGCGGAACGGCAACAGCCCGCCGGTCCTCGTGATCTGGCCTTCCGGGAAGATGCAGACCAGTTCGCCGCGGTCGAGCGCTTTGCCTGCATCACCTAGCGCGCGCAAGATGACGCGGGGTCCGCTGCCGGAAGCGATAGGAATCGCCCCCAAGGCCCGCGCGATCGGCCTGGCCAGTGGATGAGCGGTATATCGGGCGTCCATCACGAATCTGATCGGCCGGTCCAGGCTTGCCATCAACAGCAAGCCATCAATGAAGGAGACGTGATTCGGCACGAGCAATGCCCCACCTTCTCGCGGCACAGCATTTCGTCCGATCACGGTGACCCGATATAGAAGTCGGGGGAGCAACGCAATTGTGAATCGAATGAGACTGTCCGGCATGAGCCAGAAGACCACGCCAGTCCCGGCCAGAGCGATGCCCGCGCAGGCAAGAAGGATATCACTGGCCGAGAGCCCCATTTGGGCGAGGAGCCCGGCGCCCAACGACCCGGCCAGGACGCCACCGAACATAAAGGTATTGCCTAGCGCGATCACGGCGCCGCGCCGATCCGCCGGGGTTCGCCATTGAATGAGCGCATTGATCGGCACATTGATGAAGCCGCTCGAGATGCCGAGCACAGCCATCACGACAAGCGCGCCGGTCAGACTCGGCGGCATCAGGCCCAGCGCCAGCAGCCCTGCAACCATGCCGATGGAGCCAGGCGGAATGAGGCCGATCTCGATTTTTGAAGCGGACAGGCGGCCAGCCAGGACCGAGCCGATGCCGATGCCGATGGCCAGGATCGCGAGAGGCAGTCCCGAGAGCGCATCGGACAGCGCCAGCCGGCTCTTGGCATAAATGAGCATGTCCTGGCTGAAAAGACTGGCGATGGTCCAGAAGAGGATATTGATGCCGATGGCAAGTCGCAGCAAACGATCGGCGCGTATTGCCTCCCTGGCGACAGCCAGCGTTGCCCACAGACCGCCTTCCAATCTCGCTGGCGGCACACGTGGGACGGTCCAAGCAGCAACAAGCCCGATAGCAGCGAACACCGTGAGTACGAGGCCGGCCAGCCATGGGGCCTGATGAGAGTATTCCAGCAAGATCCCACCGGAAGTCGTGCCGGCGATAATGGCGAAGAAGGTCCACATCTTCAGCAATCCGTTTCCGATAGATAGCTTTTCGTAGGGGAGTAACTCGGGGAGAATGCCGTACTTGGCCGGGCTGAACAGCGCGCTGTGCACGCCCATTCCCGCCAACACGACCAGGAGCAGCCATCCGCCAAGCGGATTGACCCAGAGCGCCAACGTACCGGCCGCCATGAGCGCCACTTCGGCTACCTTCATGAAGACGAGGACGGTTCGCTTGCTCACTCGGTCCGCCAACACCCCGGCAACGATGGAAAAGAGCATGAGCGGGAGAGTGAAGACGACAAAGGCGAGGGTCGCCTGTGTCTGCGACTCCGCTTCAAAGGCGGGTCCCGTTGGGCCGACGGCTGCCGTGACCTGCCGAATCGCGAGCAAGGCCACCAGCAACTTCCAGGCGTTGTCGTTGAACGCCCCGAAGAATTGGGCGATCAGAAGACCACGGAGGGGATGTGAAGGGGAGGCTTGCATGCTCTGACGGGCCGCACCGCCAGATTCAACGCTATTTCGACGACAAGATCAAGAGCGGCACCCAGACCGGCGCCGTGATGATGCCGACCGCCAGCACGGCGATCGTCGGATACACGATGACGGCGGCGGGGACTTCCCAGAACCGATTGGCGCAGGAGTGGCGCTTCTCGCTGGTCCAGGAATCGGACAGCGGAGCAAACAAGGGTGTGCAGGTCCCGCTTTCCGGCTCGATGTCATAGGCGCGCAGGTCCCAGTCGCCGCCGACTTTCTTGGCCTTGCCGAGGTTCGTGACTTTGCCGGTCGGACAGAGCACCCGCACCACGTCTTCGCGCGGGAGCCCCCGGGCCAATTCCGGTTCCGCGCAGGTGACGTCAAGGACGGTGCCGTCCTGCTCGATGCGGAGAATCTTGCCGGACTTGGTCTCGTAGTAGCGCGCGCCCTGGTCTTCGTAAAAGTAGGCGCGGGGTGGAAGGTCCGTGGAGCAGCCGGTGAGCAACGTAAGGAAAGCCATGACGACACGGGCGGCAAGATTCACCGAAAGAGCCTCCTTAACGAGGTTGATCGACCGGCCACGAGGGCATCTTGTCCTACTGTCGAAGAAAGTTCAAATGGAACGCGACTTCGCTCTCACGCAGTGAGCCTGGTAGAAGCCTCGGTCAACTGGTGTTGTCCCTAGTAGTAAAGAGCTTTGGATCATCAGAACAATCGACTCCGTCCAAACGGTCCTATGAGCGCTTCGGCTCAGCAATGAACAGAGAGGCGCGTTCCATCATGCAAAAGGGTGGTTCACGTGTTTTTGATGCTGTGCTACCGTGGCCCACGCTTTTCATCGTCGGCTTCCGCTGCGGCGCCCGTCGATCCTGCTACGGCAACTCACCCCTTGCTTGAGGAGAGGACAACATGATGGAGAACTCACGAGGCAGCCTGCACCTTGCCGTTCTGGGCGCGATCGCGATCGGGATCGTCGCATGCAGCGGCGGAGGCGACTCGGGAGCGCCCGCTTCAGGCGGAGGGGGCACGGTGCCGCCGCCCCCCTCGGCGGGCGGTGTCAACGTGGTGTTCGGCCGCGACACCGGAGGCAACGATGATCTCTTTCTGATCAAGAACGATGGGAGCGGATTGGTCCCGCTTGCGACCGGTCCGGAGGATGAGGTGTTTGCGCGACTGGCTGGCGCGCGCATCCTGTATCACAAACGTGCCAATCCGTTTTCACAGCGGGATATCTGGAGCGTGGGGACGGACGGAACAGGAGGCGCCGCGCTGCTGAGTGGTCCGGCGGACGAAGCCGTCGCCGCCGTGAGCGGCACCCGCGTGATCGTGGAAACGGCGCCGGGGCTGGGAATGCCGCGGGATCTCCTGAGCATCGGACTGGATGGGAGCGGGCAGGCGCCTCTGGCCAATACGGCCGACGATGAATATTTCCGTGGGATCATCGGCAACCGGGTCCTGTACGAACGAAACGTCGGCGGACAGACGGATGTATACAGCGTCAACCTCGATGGGTCCGATCCGAAGCCGTTGGCGGCGGACCCGGGGTTCGAGGAATTCGTGGTCGGCAGCGCCGGCTCGCAGGTGATCATTGTGACTCGAGTCGACGTCATGTCACCGGCGAACCTGGTGGCGATCAATGCGGACGGCAGCGGCACGCCGTCCTTGTTGGGGGGCAGCCCCAACAACGAAGTGCTGGGGGCGGTGGTCGGCAATCGAGTCGTCTTCATGCGGTCGGTGGCCTCGCAGTTCGATATCTTCAGCGTCAACCTCGATGGATCGGATGTGAGGCCGCTCAGCGTGAATCCCGACAATGAGTTTGTCGAAGCCATTGCCGGGACGCGGGTGATCTATTCCCGGAACGTGGGCGGCCAGACCGACCTCTACAGCGTCAATGTGGATGGGACGGGCGAGGCTCCTCTGGCCACGACTCCGACGAGCGAGGAACATGCGGCGGCAGTGGTGGGCTCCCGCGTCATTTTCCGGCGTACGATCGGGGCGCAGGACGATCTGTTCAGCATCAACGCGGACGGGTCCGGCATCGAGGCACCTTTGGCGACCGGCCCGGAGGATGAGGACTTTGCCGGCCAGGTCGGGACCCGCGTCCTGTTCCACCGCAACACCGGCGGACCGCTCGGACCGGCCGATCTCTACAGTGTCAATGTGGACGGAACCGGCCTCGTGCCCTTGGCCACCAGCGGCGACAATGAGGCCTTTGCCGGGGCGGCAGGCGATCGCGCCGTTTATGAGAAAAAGACCGGCAACTTTTTCAGCAACAGTCCCCGCGATCTGTTCAGCATCGCGCCGGACGGCAGCGGGCCGGCCATCCCTCTCGGGCAAACGGCGAACGACGAATATTTCGCCAACAGCTTCTAAGCCTCGACGGGGCCTGGGGGCGTAGGGGCTTCTGTCTGTCAAGATTCGGCCGGCGGCGTGGCCGTCGGCACCGGCAGGCCTTCGAGCGCCATGATCCGCAAGGCGTTGGTGGTCGGACAAGGGCCAGGCCGGAGCCTATAGTCAAACGACAGGGCTCCGTTCTCGATCGTTTCCTGGAAATGGACGTTGCTCAATGTGGGAACGGCCGTTTCCAACTCGGCAAGTTCGAGGTCGTGCGTGGTGATCAAGCCAAAACCGTTGTGTGACGCGAGCTCTTGAATGTAGGCCTGGCTGCCGATGAGCCGTTCCCGATTGTTGGTGCCCCGGAAGATCTCGTCGATCAGAAACAGGACCGGAGCGCCGGACCGATCGCGGGCCGCTTCCAGGATCAACTTCAGCCGCTTGACCTCCGCATAGAAGTGCGACAGTCCCTGTTCGATTGAATCCTCCACGCGGATGCAACAGCGCAGCCGCACCCAGCTCCATTCGAACCGCTCGGCGCACACGGGTGCCCCGGCCTGCGCGAGACAGACGTTGATCCCGATGGTCCGGAGAAACGTACTTTTGCCGGACATGTTCGATCCGGTGACGAGCCACAGCCGACCCTGCCCCTGCAACCCGACATCGTTGTTCACCCGCTGCGTCGAAGGAATAAGCGGATGGCCCAGCGACCGGGCGTGGATCGCGCCGTCGGTCTCCTGAGCGTCGCTCAAGACCGGCCAGGCGTAGGTCGGGTGGAGATAGGCAAAGGTGGCGCAGGCGCTGGTGGCTTCGATCTCGGCCAGGATATCCAGCCACTGGGGAAGATGATCTGTAATCCGGCTCTGGAGCCGTTGCAGGCGCCAGATAAAATAGAGATCCCAGGGACCGGGCAGGTTGACCAGGATATGGGCCAAGGGATTGGACCGCACGCTAAGCCCCGCGACGATGCGGGCCGCTTGACGCAGGTGCCGGGAGGGACTGCGATCCGCCTGGACGAGCGGCGCGCAGAGTTCGCGCAGGGCCGCATGCTTGGCCCGCGCGCGGCCTTCGAGATACGCCAATACGGCGCCCAGCTTGTCGAGTTCCACCTGAAGCGAGAGGGCATGTTCAAAGGCCTGCTGGCTCCGTTCGACCATGAGAAAGAGGAACAGATAAAGGGCAAAGCTCAGCACCCAGTAACCGGGCAACCAACCGGCCAAGGAGGCTGCCAACAGACCGATCGTGCCCAGAGAGAACGCCGCCTGGATCGCCAAGAGCAGCGGCAGGGTCGGCCAGCCGGCCGGAGTCAACAATACGGCCTGGAGGCGTCGCCCGTCGATCTCCTGTTCCCCGATCAATAACCCTTCAAGCACCAATCGATCACGACACAGCGTCAAGCGGCTGAGTTCACGGGCCAGGCGTTGCCGGCCGGCCCATTGAGCCCGATCCTGCGGAGGATGCAGCAACCAGGACGTGAGCCGCTCTCGTCCGTTGGACGACACGGTCGTGTCGAGCAGGTGCAGCAGCGAATGCGGGCCCAGGAGATCCAGGTCCTTCGCATAGGGATGGTCGGCGGGGGGCTCATGCTCCCGCCGTGGGATGGCCGGCCAATCCAGATGGAGGCGGGCGAGGTGTGTCTGCTTGACGGTGCGCCAGAGGCGCCACCGGTGCATCCGCTGTTCAAGCCTGTTATGATACGCCGCTACGGCGGCGAACCCGAGCACCAACAGAGCGAGCGCCGTGTTTCCGGCCAGGTACCAGCCGAGCTTGAACAGTGTCACGCAGAGCGCGATCCCGACAAGGAACAGGATGAGACGGGCAGTCGTGAACGTGCGGCTCAGGGCATGATGGTCTGCGATCCGCCGGTCCGCCGCGGCGATCAGCCGCCGGAGGGTCCGTTCGCGTCCGAACGCGGCCTTGGGCGCGAGAGGTTGATGAGGCTGAGGCGGCTTCATGCGGTGGGCAGACCTTACTGATTTCCGTCCGAGGGCGTCAATGGGAACGGGAGTGGAATCCAATTGGATCGATGTGCAGATGCGGACCAGCCTCGATGCCGGTGAGGTGCTCGGCCTGTTGAATGATCCTTCCGTGACCGGCGGCTGGCTGGACGGAGACGGAACGGTTCATTTTTACTGGCCGGCCGGGGAGTGGAGTGGGGAACGGCTCGCCCACCTGCGGGCGGTGCTGCTCCAACTCGGGGACGGCTCGGCGGGTGCATCAATCGAGATCCGGGAAGAGCCGGCGCAGGATTGGAATCGGCTCTGGGCGCAATCAGTCACACCGCTGCGGATCGGACGGCGCGTGCTTATCCGACCGAGTTGGGAGCCGGAGGACGGAGGATCCGACACGATCGAGCTGGTGATCGATCCCAAGCAAGCCTTTGGGACCGGCCACCATGCGACGACGAGCCTGTTGATCGAATGGATCGAAGACTTGGTCGTGGGCGGAATGTCAATTCTGGACGTGGGAACCGGAAGCGGGATTCTGGCGATGGTGGCGCTTCGCTGTGGAGCAGGGCGGGCGGTCGGCTTGGATTGCGACCCGGAAGCGATCGAGTGCGCCAGGGGTTATGCCGCTCAAAATGGGTTTGACGAGGAGACCTTGCGCTTGACCGTGGGACGTCTTACTGCGGAGCTTGTGGAAACCCCGGAGCCCTGGCAACTCGTCCTGGCGAATCTGGATTGCCGGACACTCCTCGAAACCTCAGAGCTTCTGGCCAGGCTGGCGCAGCGGGGCGCGACCCTGCTGTTCTCCGGCATTCTGGTCGAGCAGGAGGAAGAGATCCGCCTGGCCTATGCCGAGCGCGGAGTCTACGGGACGGAGGTCAAGCGGAAGGACGGCTGGGTCGCGTTGCGGCTGCGCGCATCCGAATCCTGTGATGGATGACCATGAAACCTGTCGGGACCTCGTCAGACATCCGGGCAGGATATGGGATGGACCGGGAAATTGACCGATCTGATGCGCTGGGAGAAGGACGGCTTCATCAGATCAATATCTCCGACGGCGGCGTACCCAAGCTGCCCGTGGCGGAGGCGGTGATCACGTCAGATGGAGTCAGCGGCGACCGGCAACGGAACCATTCTGTGCACGGAGGCAGGGACCGCGCCCTGTGTCTGTTTTCGCTCGAACGGCTCGACTCGCTGCGGCAGGAAGGCCACAGTATTTACCCCGGCGCCTCCGGCGAGAACCTCACGTTGGCCGGATTGGATTGGAGCATGGTCAGGCCTGGGGATCGTCTCCGAATCGGCGAGACGGTTGAACTGGAACTTACGAGCTACACGACGCCTTGCCGCTACAACGCCTGCTGGTTCCTTGACGGCGATTACGGCCGAATCTCGCACAAACGCCATCCGGGCTGGAGCCGGCTCTATGCCAAGGTGCTCCGGGAAGGGGTGGTTCGCCAGGGCGATCGGGTAGAACTTGTGGCGCAGGCTAAGGTCAAGGCTGAGGTTGAGAGGAATGGTTCGGGCTCGGCCACGGTTCAATGTGAAACTGAGCCGGAGCCTGAAACGAGACCTCAACCTTAGTCTCAACCTCAACCTGGTTCATTGTCATGGAACGCCAGCTCGAACCAGAACTGATGGACGATCCCGAACAGGCGGCCGCCTATGCGCGCGCCAATTTCGAGTCGGAGAATCAGGGGTTCGTGGATCGGTTCGGCGAATATTTTCCGGACTTCGAAGAAGGACAGGTGTTTGATCTGGGGTGCGGGCCGGCCGATATCCCGGCGAGGTTTGTACGGGCCTACCCCCGCTGCCGGGTGACTGCCGTGGATGCGTCGCCGCCCATGCTGGATCTGGCGCGACAGGCGGTCACCGCTGCCGGATTGTCCGGGCAGATCGTGCTTCACTGCGAACGGATTCAGTCGTTTCGTCCGGCTGAGCAGGCCGATGCGATCATCTCCAACAGCTTGCTGCACCATCTGCCCCATCCGCTTCAATTCTGGCATGCCGTCCGGCGACTGATGAAGCCGGGCGGCGCCGTTTTGGTGATGGACCTGCTGCGGCCGGAATCACCGGAAGCGGCCCAGGCGATCGTCGAGACCTATGCCGCGAATGAAGCGCCGATCCTGAAGCGGGACTTCTACCATTCGCTGCTGGCTGCGTTCACCGAGGACGAGGTGGCGGCCCAACTCACGCAGATGAACCTGACCAGGCTGCTGATTGACGTGGTGGATGATCGGCATTGGATTGTCGGCGGCCGTGTCTATTAAGCGGGTCAGTGCCAAGCTGGTAGGGGTAGGGACTGCGGCGCCGGCGTTGCTGGCCATTGTGGTTATGGTTACGTCGGCCGACGCGCAGCTCGATCGGCTGCGGAAGTTCCGGTCTGAGCCGGGGCCGGCGCCTGTTCAGGATCAGCCGATGGTCACCGTTCCGGCCGGCGCATTCTGGATGGGGCGTGACGGGGCGGAGGCCTTGGAGGACGAGCGGCCCCGCCATGAAGTTTGGCTTGACGAGTTTTTAATCGACCTGCACGAAGTCACGACCGAAGCCTATGCGCGGTTTCTCGCGGAGACTCAACGGCAACCGCCGGCGTTTTGGGAATCGGTGAGCCTCTTGAGGCACGGCACCAGGCCGGTCGTGGGCGTCACCTGGGATGATGCCGCCGCCTACTGCACGTGGAGAGGGGCTCGGCTGCCCACGGAAGCCGAATGGGAGAAGGCCGCGAGAGGGACGGATGAGCGCCGCTACCCCTGGGGCAATCAGAAGCCGACTTCGGACCTGGCCAATTTTGCGTTGGGCGCCCGTTTCAGTTACGACCAGGTTTTGCTCCCCGTCGGACAGTTCCCCAAGGGCAAGAGTCCCTATGGCGTGCTGGACATGGCGGGAAACGTCTGGGAATGGGTCTCCGATTGGTATTTGGGGAATTATTACGAAATGAGCCCGGTGAGGAACCCGGCGGGGCCCGAGCAGGGGCAATTCAAGGTCCTGCGCGGCGGTTCCTGGTCCGACTTGCCGAAATATCTCCTCACCTATGGCCGGTTCAAGCTGTCGCCGAACACGCGAAACAGTTTCACCGGCTTTCGCTGCGCCAAATCGGCCGCGTCTTGAGGCAGCTCTCGCCCATCGTCGTGTCGGACCATTCAAGGCAGCGGGGTTGCGGAGGCGGGTGAATGGCAGCTTGATGGCTAGGACAGATGCCTGACCATCCACTCGGCGATCGCGCGCGTCATGGCGGTGAAATGTTCTCCGGCCGTGAATCCATGGTCGGCGCCCGGCACCACGAGCAGGTGCTTGGGGCCTGACAACGAATCGAGCAGCCGTTCGCTCTGTTGCACCGGCACCAATTCATCGCGGTCGCCGTGGACGATCAAGGTGGGCACGGCGATCCCTGTGGCTGCGCAATATCCATCGTAGAGCCGGCACTCCTCGTAAAAACGATACCGGAGCCTGATGCGGCCGGAACCGCCGGTCACGTCGGGCATCGTGTTGCTTCGCCGCCATTCGTCCAACCCGTCTGAGCCGAACTCCAACTGCAACATGGACGGAAAGTCCGGCACCGGACATTTCAAGGCGAGACAGCGTAATGCCGGTTCACTTGAGGCGGCCTCGGAAGCGGCCAGCAGCGCGATGAGCCCGCCGAAGCTGGAGCCGACCAACCCGAGGCGACGAAAACCTCGTGCGGCCGCCCAGGCCAAGGCGGCCTTGGCTTGATCGAGGGCCAGGCCCACGGTGATGTCCTCGAACGGACCTTCGCTCTCCCCTTGGCCGAAAAAGTCGAACCGGAACGTGGCGATGTGTCGTTCAATCAGGAGCCTCGTGAGCGCCTTGTTCGTCGAGCTGTTCTTGCTGGACAGGAAGCCGTGGCAGAGCAGGGCCACTCGATCCGTCGGCGAGGAGGGAACGGTCAGGATGGCCGCAATCTTATGGCCGGCCTGGTCCGTGAAGAAGTGCGATGTTTCGTTCATGGGTTGGGTGCAGGATGGCGGATCATGAATGGAATGGGACGACGGTCGCTCCCTATTCAGGGGGCCGGTGGCCCAGCAGCAGGCCGATCTTGACCGTCAGGATCGTCAGGCTGATCAACAGCAGGCCAAGCGTGATCCACATGGCCTGTTGGATTGGAGCCTCTGCGAGCGAATAGCGCCAGGTCAGGGATGCGACCAACAGCAGGCCGAGCGTGCCAAGGCAGAGGGTGGCAACCTGCAGGGCGTGCCATCGTTCCGTGACGGGAGTGAAGCTGGCCAGATAGGGCCCTCGCTTCTTGGCGCTGGCCAGTCGTCGGGAGGCCAGGATCTCCGGCAATAGAACGATCGAACCAGCAAACAGGGTCTGCGCGAAAAAACCCAGGAAGGCCAGGTGCGTGTAGGCGATCAGGTGCAGGCTGCCGAAGGGGGCCACCGGCTGCTCTCCCAGTGAATTGAGCGAGACCAGAAGCCCGCCCGCGATCGCGAGCAGCAGAAAACAAGAGGCCAAGACCAGTTGATCCGCTGCCGCATGGCGCGGCTCCGACGCACTCTTCCAGAAGCGGATCATCGACCAGAGGTAGAGCAGGGCGCCGGCCAGCAGAATGGTCCCGGCTGTTATCTGAAGCGGGACCAGGGCCAGGCCGAACCCGGCGAGGAGGACGGCCATGCCTCCAAGGAACAAGGCCGAGCAGAGGCGCGAGAGCCGGTCGTGCCCCGCACTCTTTGTTGTTAGAAGCGGCGCCAGGTGCAGAGTCAGGCCGACCAGGGTGACCACGACAAACAAGGACAGGGTCAGTTGAATATGGGCGAACCGTACCCGAGCGACAAAGGCGGCCGGGATCAGGCCAAAGCAAATGGCCGCTCCCCCGCCGCTGCCGAGGAGCAGGCCTGCCAGCGAGGAGCCGTAGTAGAGCGACGGCGAGGGGAACAGGCCGTGATGGTTCTTGGCCAGACGCAGGGCGTCGCTCAGAAGAGTCAGCACCGGGATCAAGGCGAACAGGCCTGCGATTCCGACAGCGACCCTGTGGGATAATCCAAAGCCGATCAGCATGCCCAGGGTTCCCCCATTGAGGAAAACATAAAGTCCCGGACGGGCGGCAGGGCGCTGCCGGCCGGACGGCAAGGTCGGCGGCAGCCAATGGAGCAGCGCGCCGATCAACATCTGGAGCAGGCCGCCGACCAGCGCGGCGTGGACGTGGATGAGACGGAGCGAGGCCGGCAGGGAGGTGCCGCGGACCAGTCCGATATAGAGCGCGAACCCGAGCAGCGCGGACAGCACCAGCCAGGCCAATCCGGTGAGCAGAAAGGCCAATGGCCCCAGCGCCCCCTTCATTGAGCGCCGTTCCCCTGAAGAAAGTAGAAGTGGTTGGTCGGCCCCTTGCCGTGACCGATGGCCAGACTGTGTCTGATGGCCTCCGTGACGTAGGTCTTCGCGGCTTGGACCGCGTCCGGCACGGATTTCCCCCTTGCCAGTTGCGCGGTGATCGCCGAGGCAAAGGTGCAGCCGGTGCCGTGCGTATGGGTCGTGTCGATGAACTCGCCCTTGTAGATCTGGAAGAACCGGCCGTCGTACAAGAGGTCCGTGCCCCGTTCTGCGATCAGATGACCGCCCTTGATAAGGACGTGGTGGCAGCCGAATTGGGCAATGACCTTGGCCGCACGCCTGGCGTCGGCCAGGGTTTTGATCTCGATGCCCGACAACTGTTGCGCCTCGTGAACGTTGGGCGTCACGAGCAGCGCCAACGGAAAGAGATCTTTGGTCAGGGCCTCCACGGCCTCGGGCTTCAACAGAGCCTGGCCGCTCTTGGAGATCATGACCGGGTCCACGACGAGCTGCCCGACTTGCTGCGGCTTGAGCAGGCGGACCACCGTGGAAATGACGGCCGCGGAGGACAACATGCCGGTCTTCACGGCCGCGATCTCAAAGTCGTCGAACACGGCATCCAACTGCGCGGCGATGATCGAGACGGGCAACTCGAACACGTCCGTGACTTCCTCCGTGTTCTGGGCCGTGACGGCCGTGATCACGGACAGGGCGAACACGCCGTTGGCGGACATGGCCTTGATGTCGCCTTGGATGCCGGCGCCGCCTCCCGAATCGGACCCGGCGATGGTCAAGACCTGTTTCAACACGTTCATGGGCTGTAGTCCTTGGTGATCGAAACAGACGGTTGCGCGGTCGGATTATGCAGAGCAGGCCATGCGATGCTCGACCTTCCGGATACGCAGAATCTGAAGTTCCGAACGAGTATCAGGGCACATTATACTCAGCGATATCGCGCTGTCCAGCGGAGGCCATCACGGTTCTCGCGCGATCTCGACCCGCAGAATCGTGTTGCCCAGATAATGCAGGCGGACCAACAGCCCTTCGCGGATCACGCCCCCTTGGCTGGCCGGTTGATGGTAGCCGCCGGACGGCACGAAGTCGGAGTAATGGAAGCCCGCGCCGTTAACGAAGAAGGACTCGAAGCCGTGCCCGTCGTGCATCCGAAACTCATAGTTGGAGACATGGCCCTCCACGACCTGTGTCTGTTGCCTCGCCAGGGCCTGGGTCAATCGGTAATGGTCCAGCACCTGCTTGAGACACCAGAAGAGGCCCATGATCATCAAGGCGATGCCGACGACTCGCCAGGAACGGGAGCTGCGGCAGAAGCGAAGCGCGAGGACGACCGCGCCCAGGACGAACCCGGTGGCCCCCACGATCAGGACCGGCCAGGGAAACGTCTGCCACGAAATCTCGAAGACGGTTTCGTAGGGCATGGGGTCGGGGAATCGTGAAACGTTAAGCGTCAATCGTCATTGGTCGCTCGCAAGACGTGAGGCGTGAAACGTGAGACGTAAGAGGAAAGACCGCGCAGATACCCACAGAGCTTGCGTTGTTCCTCTCGCGTCTGACGTCTCACCTTTGACGCGACGGGTCAGGGGGTAGCTTGCGCGTCGGGGGCCGGCAATGTCTCGCGCGGCGGGAGAATAAAGTCGCGCGGTTGGTTCACGAGGCGCCGCAGGAGGCGGCGGCCCAACTCGATGATCTCCGAACGTTGAACCTCGTAAGCCCGCAGCGCGGTCATCAACGACAGCAGAAAGCTCACGCCGAGGTTCAACACGAACATCGTCGCCACGCCAGCCATAGCCTTGAGAAACCACCCTTCGCGATACCACTCCACGTCGAGGGAGGCGCTGGCGAGCGCCAAGGTGCCGGTGGACAGCGTGACGTGTCGGACGTCGAGCGGCAGGCCGAAAAAGGCGCCGAGGGCGGGCGTCATCCCCAGCATCATCCCGAGGGAAATGTTGGTGCCCCAGCCGCCGATGTTGTGGGCAATGTGGTCGGCCAGCCGCTGGAGGCGCACGGCGCCGAGGCGGCTGCCCCATCGATGTTCCGCCAAGGCTTGCGGCAGCCGGTGATACACGGCCCAGTTTTCAATCCATCCGCCGGCGAGGCTGGACAGCCACAGGATCACGCCGGTCAGGGCGGCAAACATCACCGTGCCGCTGTCGAGCGGGCTGAGCGTGTGGTACACGTGCTCGGCCGCGTCGAAGTCCAGCAGCGGCCGGCCGACAATCACGCGCCAACAGCCGACCAGCGCATAAGCCGCCAGCGACACGACCACGACGTTGCTGACGGCGGCGGCAATTTGGGAATGCGAGATCTTGGTCATGAAGTCCACGATGCGGTCCAGCCGGGCCGATCCTCGCTGATCGCGCATGATCGTGGCCAGGGTCGCCGCCGTCATCGCCGGCTGTTTCGTGGCCAACATCAAGCCGAAGGTTTGCATGAGCATGAAACTGACGGCGTAATTCAGCCCGTAGGCAAACCCTTCCAGAAACGGAGCCAGCGCCAATCCAAAGATCAGCATCTTGAAGGCCGCGGTGAACGAAGTCAGGATACCTCCGCCGGCCGCGGCCACCCAGATATGCCGATACTCCTCGCGGTCCTGCGCGATGTAGTGCTCGCCAGTCTGGCCGGACCGATCCACGATCTTTTTATGCAACAGCCTGGTGCTGGCCTTCGCGAGGTAGGAGGCGCTGCAATCCTGCAGGCTGGCCTGGATCAGATCGGTGAGAAAGGTGTGAAGGGTCATGGCGTATTGGTTGTCATCACGGGCGGTGATGATGTCCAGCATGTTGTCCATGCGGCGCAGGCAGTATTGCAGCACGTCCAGCCCATACACGATATCGACGCTGACGCCGGTGGTTTCCAAGTGGCGCTGAATCCATCGCATTTCGTTCCGGCAAGCGGACAGCTCGCGCCGCCATTCCAGCGCGAGGGCCTCAAGCTCGCCGCCCTGCTGCCATGCCGTCACAAGCTGTTCGCTGAGCTGCGCCAGCCGGTAGAAGGGAGAGAGCGTGACCTCGTCCGGACGATGGCTTCGAGCGCGCAATTTTTCCGAGAGGCCTTGGCCTTGCACCCGGATGGCCAACAGGCGAAACCCGTCGGCAAAGGCCTTGCGAAGCGCCTTCACCTGCTCCGGCGTGGACCGGGGCGTCAAGGCGCGAACGATGCGGGCGAACAGCGGGGGCGGAATGTCCGAGAACCACTGGACTTCGACCGGGTGGCGATACTGGCGCTGGAGGAGATGCGAGAGGTCCCGGTCGTTGCGAAGCGTCGGGAGGATCTTCCGCACCACCCGGTCGGCGAATTCGACCACGAAGCCCCGGTCGCAGGGCAGGCCAGACTCGCCGAACAGGGTGACCGCATTCGTTTCCTGGAGGATGTTATCGATCGCGTCCTGGACGCGAGCGCGGACTTCCGGGACCCGTTCCAGCACGTCGAGCAGCAACTCCCAATAGAGGTAGGCCTCCCGCCACTTCATGCGGATGCCGAGGAGGCGGATGCTCGAACTAGTACCCAGGCGAGTCCAGTGAATCAGGCGGAGCCAGGCATCCAATCGCTCGGCCAGCGAGGGGGCGGTGACGAATGCCTGAAGGTGATCGGCCAACGCCCGCTTGGCCTCGTTTTCTTCGCTCTGCGGCCCGAAGAACGCAAGCACTTGCTCGCGCACCGACGGTAGGCCTGACGGTGGCGCCGCATCAGCGGAAGTGGTCGAAGACGAGGGCGATGAGGTCGTCATGGCTCAAGGAAGAACGAACGACTCGGCTACGTTCCCGAAGTCGATATCGGCGGTTTGAGGTTACCATACTCGGCCGCCGGCAGGACAAGGGGTGGGCGGTGGAAACACACTCCTCCTAAACGCGCGGCAGAGGCTGGTGGGCGAACGCTTCAGTGAACAAGCGAGCAATGCAAGTTTGGTTCACGGTCAGCAGCAACGGCGAGACAGGCGGTGGCCTGCAATGGGCCGGGTGTGGCTCACGAGCGAGCCTGCATCACTTGTTGAATCCGCGTCAGCTCCCGCCGAGCCTGTTCTCGAATCTGCGGCCGAGTAAACCGCCTTTCTTCCTGTAGGGATTTCAGGAGAGCGTCCGCGACGATCTTGTTGCCGAGCGGGGAGAGATGGCCCCAGGTGCCGACCGTCAGGTCTTCCGTCTTGACCCGTCGGTCGTACTGAATAAAGGCATCGAGGACGTCGATGTGGCGATACCCCTTGGCCTTGAAGACATCGAGGAGCGGTTCATAGCGGCGCGGCGCTTGACGATGGTATCGATCGAGATCGCCAAGGTCAGGATAAATCAGGATCACCGGGAGCGATTGGTGAGTTAAGGCCTCACGATAAAATGCGTCGAAGATCTTCACGGTCAGCGCAAATGCCTCTGAATGGACGTTGTACATGCCGTCGGCGCGGAAGATTCCATCCCATCGGGTGCTTGCGGCATGCCAAGCCATGCGGGCCAGGCGCACACTGCGAAGCCAATCGAAAGGGCTGGGGTGGTAGTGCGTTCGGTAGAAATAGTCATCATGCCCGATCTCCGCAAGCACCTCCCGATCATGAGTCAGTAGCCGCTCATATGAAGACACGGTCGAAAGAGGGTTCGGGAGCAGGACCAGTTCCGCCTCTCGCACGACAAACCGCGGCTTCGTGAAGAGGTGGGACCAATATAAGCGATGATAGAACGGGCGGAAGACGTTCACATTCCGGCGGATATTCTCCGACATGAACCCGATGACCACGATGTCGGAGCCGAAGCGGGCTCCCTCGGTGTGATAGCGCAGGTAGGCTTGATCGAGGCCATAGGCGGGAACCGCGAAGTTCAACACCTCCAGTCGAGGATCACTGCGGCCGAGCTGCTCCTCCCAGGTATCGCGATCGAGGACCTCGCTGCCGAACGTAAACGAGTCCCCGAAGGCGGAGATCCGAAGGATATCGGGCGCCGGCTCTAGAGTGTATTCCCTCTTGCCCCGGATTCCCTGACTGTTGCTCGTAAAGTCCTGCGTTGTGTTGGCCTTTGGCACAGTCCATCCCAAGGTTGGATGATGACTGCCGAACGTACCGGCCGTTCGGTATTCGTCGAGGCGGAGGCGAAGGCGTGTCCGCTGTTCGTCGGACAATGAGGCGCTCAGGGGAGCATAGGAGATACCAAAGGTCGAGAGCACATAAAGCGCGAGGTACGACATGCCCTCAAGCGAAGCAAAAAGCAGCAGGCAGGTCAGGAGTGAGGTGGTGATTAGCCTTCGCATGCGCTGGTCGATAGGTCGACTCTACCTCCCTGGCCCTTGTTACGCTAAGGTTGGGACAGAAGGCTCGCGACGCGTCCGTTGCGTCGCCACTCTAGGAGGTGTCCTTCCATGTCCCGTCATCCTGCGGCCTCTGCGAGCGCGCGAGACGATCCTGCCCTTACCCGTTCCACTCCTCAGACCGGCCATTCCTCCTCCGTCCATGCCATCTCCCAAAACATCCACTCATAGCGCGAGCTGATCACGAAAGCTTCCTCCATGCGGCGACGTTCTTCGCGTCCGGCTGTCTTGGCCCATTGGTCCACCTTGGCCCGCATCCAGCGTTGCACCTCCGCAAATTCGGGCGAGGCATAGAGCATCAGCCAGTTGCGATAGGGATGGCTCTTCTTGGGCGGGCCCTGTTTGAGCAGGTGCTGGCCGACCACGCAATAGATCCAGGCGCAGGGGAGAGCGACGACCGCGATCTCGCAGGCGGAGCCGGCTGCCGCCACCGCAAGCATGTGGCGGGTATAGGCGTAATTGGTCGGTGCCATCGGCACGGAGGTCATTTGCGTAGCCGTCATCTTCCACTGTTTACCGTAACTTTCATGAAGGCTCCGTTCCACGACGATCGTCTCTTCCGACAGCTTGGTGAAGCGCAGAGCTGATTCCGAATCGGGAGCCCGTTGCGCGCCGGCCGCAAAGACGCGGGCGAGGTCGCTGAGAAACCGAGCGTCCTGCAGGATGTAGTAGCGGAACTTCCGCTCGGGCAACGTGCCGTTCCCCAACGCGACAACGAACGGATGGCGGAGTTGCGCTTTCCAGATGGGCTCGGCCAGTTTGCGCAAGTGAGCTGAAAACGACATGAATGACTCCCGCTTAACGAATGACGTTTGACGGTTTTAGACTCGCGGCGCCCAGGGGCGTGGAAGCCGGTTCATGCCGTCCAGCGCGGCCACGCGGTAACATTCGGCCAGGGTCGGATAGTTGAAGACCGTATCGACGAAGTACTCGATCGTGCCCTTGAGCGCCATGACCGCCTGGCCGATGTGGATCAATTCCGTGGCCCCTTCGCCGATCGCATGGACCCCCAGCAGGTCTCGGGTCTTGGGGTGAAAGAGCAGTTTCAGCATGCCGGTTTCATCCCCGATCAATTGGCCCCGCGCGATCTCGCGATAGCGGGCGATCCCCACGGCGTAGGGAATGCCCGCCTGGGTGAGCTCATCTTCATTCCTCCCGACCATGGAAATTTCCGGGATGGAATAGATGCCGTAAGGCAGCAACGTGGTTTCCACCTGACTCGGCAATCCGAACGCATGGCAGGAGGCCAGCCGTCCCTGTTGCATGGAGGTCGAGGCCAGCGCCGGGAACCCGATGATGTCGCCGACCGCATAGATGTGCGGCACCTCGGTTTGAAAGTACTTGTTGACCTTGATCCGGCCCCGGTCGTCCGGCGTGATCCCCACCGACTGGAGATTCAGTCCATCGGTCGCCCCCATGCGGCCCACGGAATAGATGACGGTGGAGGCCGGGATCTCCTTTCCGCTTCGGAGCCGCACGATGACTTGCTCGTCGTCTTGTTTGTCGATGGCCACGACTTCTTCGTTCAGCCGCGGCCAGACCCCGATGCTGCGCATGTGGTACTGCAAGGCTTCGATAATCTCGGCGTCCACGAATTCCAGCAGCCGCGGCCGCCGCTCGATGAGCACGACGTGAATGCCCATGGCCGCCAGGATCGAGGCGTATTCGGTGCCGATCACGCCGCCGCCGATGATCGTGAGCGATTTCGGGAGGCGCTTGAGCGTCAGCAGGCCGTCCGTGTCGATCACGGTCTGGTCATCAAAGGGAATGTGGGACGGTCGGGCCGGCTTGGTTCCGACCGCGATCACGATGAAGTCGGCTGTGTGTTCGAGCGGATCGCCGGGACCCGGTGATCCCGGCGGTCCGCCGGCCTGGTGAATATGCAGGCAGTGGTCGTCGAAGAACCGCGCGGTCCCGAAGATCATGTCCACGCGGTTGCGCTCCATCTGATTCTGAATGACCTCCACCTCGCGCTTGATGACGTAGTTGGCGCGGAAGGTCAGGTCCTCCATCGTGATGTCGTGCTTGACGCGATAACTCTGCCCATAGAGCCCGCGCTGGTGGAAGCCGGATAGGAACAGCACCGCTTCGCGAAGGGATTTGCTCGGAATCGTGCCGGTGTTGAGGCAGACCCCTCCCACGACCTCGCGTCGGTCGATAAGGCCGACTTTTTTCCCGAGCTTGGCGGCTTGGATCGCGGCCTTTTGCCCGGCCGGCCCGCTGCCGATCACCAGCATGTCGTAGTGCGCCATAACGTTCCCGGCGGGATGCTGCGTCAATCGTCATCCGTCAATCGCATTGCGACGAAGGGAATCGCCGCTCCGCCACGTTGACGACTGACCCATGACGAGTGACGAGGACCCATCAGCTTGCGTTGATCAGCGAGCGCGCGTATCGGAATGCTTCATCCATGTCGGGGAGCTGGCCCAGGTCCGGCGTCAACTGGAGATGGCGGACGGTGTTGTCCTTGTCCACGACCATAATCGCCCGGGTCAGGATGTGCGGATCTTTCAGAAAGAGGCCGTGGGCCTTGCCGAACGCGGCCTCTCGGTAATCGGACAAGAAGGTCACATTGTTGATCTTGGCCTCCTCCGCAAAACGCTTCTGCGCGAAAGGGGTATCGACGCTGATCGTGATGAGCTCGATCATGCGGTCCAAGCCGTTGTTCTTTTCGCTCAGGTAATGGGTTTGCTGTTCACAGACCTTGGTGTCGAGCGACGGCACCACGCTGATGATGCGCACCTTGCCCTTTCCGTCCGTGCCGGCTATATGGACCAGCGACAGGTCCGGCTTGGTGACCAGCGCGTCCCGCAGTTTATCCCCCGCCTTGATCTCCGGACCGGACAAAGGCATGGCCTTTCCGAACAGGGTGACGCTGTGTCCATCCCCCGCCATGGCCGAGGCTTGGGATACCGGCAAGTTCTTATACATGAATCCCGAGTCCGCGGATTTGCCCATCCCTGCGCATCCGGTACCGGCCATGAGGAACCCGGCCGCGATCAAGGATACAGGACGAAGGTATGCAGGCACGATCATGATCCGTCGCATAAGCTGCCTCCTCTTCAATTGGTCAGGTGGAACCGGAACCGATCCCATACTGTGACGGGGTTCCGCATCATGTCAAGATTTCAGAAACGCGCGGATCGCGTGGTTGACGGTCTCCGGTTGTTCCCATTGCGGGATGTGGCCGGCGCGCGGAACCAGCACGAGGCGCGATCCGGTGATCGTCTCGGACAACGTCCGTCCGACTGCGGGCGGGAAGATCCGGTCCTCATGGCCCCAGATGATCAGCGTGGGCTGCCGGATCTCGCTCAGGCGGGGCGCGTACTGTGACTCCCACTCCGGCAAGGTCTTGCCGATGGCCAGTATCGGTCCGATGATCCCCGGCTGCCGCCGGTTGCGACCGGATCGATCGAGCACGGCGGGGGTAATCATCGACTGGTCGTAGATAATCTCCCGCAGGACTCTTTCACCGACGGAGGAGCCGAAGAGCTTGGCGCCCAACTCGGCGAACCAGGTCGGAACCGAGGAATCCAGCCCCTTGCGCACCAACGGACTGGCGAGTTGGCCCTTGATGTCGGCCGGCAAGCCGCCGATGAGCACCAATCGCTCCACCCGTTCCGGCGCGGTCAGCGCCACGGCGAGCGCCACCCCGGCCCCCATGGAATTGCCGATCAACGTGGCCTGCGGAATATTCAACTGGTCCATAAAGCCCAGGAAAAACCGCAGTACCTCCTCCGGGCGGTACTCCAACGCCGGCTTGTCGGAAAACCCGGAGCCCAGGAGATCGACCGTAATGACGCGATAGCCGTGGTGCGAGAGGACCTGCTGGTATTCCCATTGCCACAGCGATCCGCCGAATCCGTGGATCAGGATCAAGACCGGTCCGGTTCCCTGGTCAAGATAGGCCAGCCGGTACCCGTCGACTTCGACGGTCTGCACGGGTATGCGGGAGAAGGCTTCGAACCACTGGGGGATCTGCGGACTGGAACAGGATGCGAGCAAACAGAGGGCCAGGAAGGGGCAGAGGGTCAGAATGAGGGTCGGCTGGTTCACTCGACGAAATCGAGCGGGGATCGCTGTATGCCCGTGGCGCTATTCCAACTGGACGAGCGTTTCGTCCGTCTTGACGTTGTCGCCCTCGGCGGCATGGACCGCGGTGACGCGGCCGTCGATCGGGGCGGGCACCCGGCTCTCCATCTTCATGGCTTCGATGATCAGCAGGGGATCGCCGGCCTTGACAACATCGCCCACCGACACGAGCACCTTCACGACCCGGCCTGGCATGGGGGGCGCCACGTCCCCCGGCTTGAGCGGCTTGGGGCGCTTCGGTGTTTTCGAAGGTTGGCTGTCGGCCGCCTCGGGCACGCCGGCCAGCACTTCCTGGAGCGGCTCCAGCGTCACTTCCTCCAGCTTTTCATTGACGCGGATGTAATAGGGGCGCTTCCCGTCCACCTTGCGGCCGGAACCCGAGACGTGGATGTGATAGGTCTCGCCATGGACGGTGACCAGGAACTCCGCCGGCGCCAGGTGCAGCTCCGCCGCGGCGCTCGGTCCTTTTTCTGAGCGGGGCGTCAACTCCTCCGGTTTGAGCTCGCCCCGCGCCCGTTCTTCGAAGAACTCCCGCGCGATGGCGGGGAAGAGGGCGAACGACAACTGGTCTTCGAGCGTGGCAGCCGTCTCCGGCATTTCCTCGGCGAGCTTCTCCAACTCCGGCTCCAGCCGATCGGCGGGACGTCCGCGAATCGGCTCCTCGTCGCCGATGGCCTTGGCCTGGATCTCGCGATCCACGGGACCGGGGGCCTTGCCGTAGAGACCGAGGAAATAATTCTTGGTCTCGTTCGTGATGACTTGGTACCGCTCGCCGGTGAGGACGTTCAGCGTGGCCTGGGTGCCGACGATCTGGCTCGTGGGCGTCACCAGCGGCGGATAGCCCATCTCCTTCCGCACGCGCGGCACCTCGTCGAGCACTTCCTTCATGCGGTCCAGCGCGTTTTGTTCGGTGAGCTGAGCGGCCAGGTTCGACAGCATGCCCCCGGGAATCTGGGACGTGAGGATCTCGGCATCCACGCCCGTGAAGTCGCTCTCGAACTGCTGGTACTTCCGACGCACCGTCCGGAAGTGGTCGGCGATCGGCTCCAGACGGCGCAGATCGAGCCCGGTGTCGTATGGCGTCCCGCGAAGGGCGGCTACCAGCGTTTCGGTCGGCGGATGAGACGTGCCACCGGCCAACGGAGAGATGGCCGTGTCCAGCATGTCCAACCCGGCCAGGATAGCCATGAACGAGGCCATGGAAGCCATGCCGGAGGTATAGTGCGTGTGCAGATGGATCGGGACGCTGACGGAAGACTTGAGGCGCTTGACCAGCCGATAGGCCTCCAGCGGGGCCAGCAACCCCGCCATGTCCTTGATGCAGAGGGTGTCCGTCCCCATGTCCTCGAACCGCTTGGCCAGGTCCACGAAGCGGTCGAGGCTGTGGACCGGGCTGACGGTGTAGCAGATCGCGGCTTCCGCATGCTTGCCGTTGGCCTTGACCTCGCGAACCGCGCGATCGACGTTCCGCACGTCGTTCAACGCGTCGAAGATCCGAAAGACGTCGATGCCGTTGGCTGCGGACCGTTCGATGAATTTCTCCAGCACGTCGTCGGCGTAATGCCGGTACCCGACGATGTTCTGTCCCCGCAGCAGCATCTGGAGCCTAGTGTTCGGCATGGCTTCCCGCAACGCGCGCAGCCGTTCCCAGGGATCTTCCTTGAGAAAGCGCAGGCAGGTGTCGAAGGTCGCCCCGCCCCAGACCTCCAGCGACCAGTAGCCGACTGCGTCGAGCTTCTGGGCGATGGAGAGCATGTCTTCGGTCCGCATCCTGGTGGCCAGCAAGGATTGGTGGCCATCGCGCAACGCCACGTCCGTGATGTGCAGGGTCTTGCCGGGAGCGGCCTGGACGCGGAGCGGAGCGGCCTCTTCCTTGCGCGGCCGGCTTGGCCGCGCGCTGCGCGGGGTCGGACTCGGACGGGACGCCTTCTTCTTCGATGCGCGTGCCATGACGGGGTTCGGGGGAAGTCGATTAGAGTCCTTCGTGGGCGGCGATGGCGGCGGAGATGGCGAGCACCAGATCCTCCGGCTCGATCGTTTCCTCGTAATCGAGCAACTGGGGATGGGTCTCGATGTAGGAGGTATCGAATCGTCCTTCCCGGAAATCCGGGTCCTGCATGATCGCCTTCATATAGGGGATCGTCGTTTTCACGCCGCGGAGCACGTACTCCTCCAGCGACCGGTGCATGCGGCTGACGGTTTCCTCCCAGGTCCGTCCCCGGACGGTCAACTTGGCCAGCAGCGGATCGTAATAGGGGGAAATGGTGTAGTCCTTATAGACTGCGCCATCGATCCGCACGCCGATGCCTCCGGGGGAGAGATAGGCGGTCACGGTCCCGGTGCAGGGCCGGAAGTTGTTTTTCGGGTCCTCAGCATTGATCCGGCATTGAATGGCGTAGGCGATGAAGTGCACGTCCGATTGAGTCACGTCGAGCGGCTCGCCGGCGGCGATCGTGATTTGCGCCCGCACGATGTCGATGGCCGTGATCTGCTCCGTGACCGTATGCTCCACCTGCACGCGCGGATTCATCTCGATGAAATAGTAACGGCCCTCCTGATCGAGCAGAAACTCGACGGTCCCGGCATTGTCGTAATCCACCGCCTTTGCCAGTCTGGCTGCCGCGGCGCCCATTTCTTCCCGAAGAGCCGGCGTGAGGACCAGAGACGGCGCGATCTCGATCAGCTTCTGGTGGCGGCGCTGGATCGAACAGTCTCGTTCACCGAGATGAATGATGTTGCCGTGACGATCGCCCAAAATCTGAAACTCGATATGGTGGGGGCGCTCGATGTACTTTTCGATGAAGATGCTGCCATCCCCGAACGAAGCCAGGGCTTCGCGCGAGCAGGTGTCCATCTGGTCGCGGAGTTCGTCGTCGGAGCGCACCACCCGCAGCCCTCGCCCTCCTCCGCCGGCGCTGGCCTTGATGATCACGGGATAGCCGATCTTTTGCGCGAAGCGCAGCCCCTCGCGAACGTCCGAGATCCCTCCCTCGGTTCCCGGCACGATCGGCACGCCCACGCTCTCCGCCAACTTGCGGGCTTCGACCTTGTTCCCCATCAGATGAATCGCCTGGGGGGACGGTCCGATGAAGGTGAGGTCCGAGGCTTGGCACAGGCTGGCGAATTCGGCGTTCTCGGCCAGGAACCCGTACCCCGGGTGAATGGCATCCGCGCCGACCCGTTTGGCCAAGGCCACGATCTGGGGCCCGTCCAGAAAGCCTTTGACCGGTCCCGGTCCGACCTGGTAGGCCTCGTCGGCCTTTTTGACATAGATGCCGGTGGAATCGGCTTCGGAATAGATGGCGACGGTCGGGATGTTCAGTTCGCGGCACGCGCGGATGATGCGCATGGCGATCTCGCCCCGATTGGCCACCAGGATCTTCTTAAACATCTTGAACCAATAGAATATCTCTGGACGGCCCGCCGATGCGCAGGTGCCGCCCAATCTGGAAAAAAACCGGCGTAAGGTAGCATACCGGGGTAGGGAAGTCGAGAAGTTGAAGCACGGAAGAACCGATGCGGAGCGAAGGAAATTGACTGGCGGGATCGCACGTGGGAGGGCCGGACGCCGGACCCTCCCGCCAACCGGGCATCGTTACTTGCTGAGGATGAGGACGCCCTTGGATTGGGCGCTGCCCCCGCCCGCGACAACGACCACGAAGGTCATGCCGTTCTTCATGTCCGGGACGGTCGCCTCGATGGTCGAGTCGTTCACGAGGGTATATTTCACGTCGGATTTGGAGGCGGCGCTGAAGGACACGCCGTGGAAGCATTCCTTCGTGCCGAAATTCTCCCCCTTGATGGTCACCTTGTCGCCGGGCTTGACCTCGTCCGGCTCGACTTTCATGATGCGGGGCCGTTTCGATCGATCGCACACCGGGTCTTTTTGGACCTTGTTCTCATCGAACCCTTTGATCGATTCCACGTCGAACAGGGTGAAGCCCGCGCCTTCCGTCATTTGTCCCTCCTTTTCCTGCTCGGCACCCAACAGGAGCGAGGGAGCGATGAGGAGTCCTCCGAGCACCGGTCCGGCTAATGTCAAGAACATGCGCCGCATACGAATTCCTCCTTGCGTTATGATTTCGGTCGAGCACCGAGCGGAGTATAGAGTTCGTCGATGATTTTCTGGCCGGCCGCCGAGAGACAGAATTCCTCGAAGGCCTGCACGAGCGGCGGAGCCTCTTTCGCCGACAGGAGGAGCACAGGCCGACGAAGTTTGTAGCGGCCGTCCTTGACGGTCGGCTCTTCAGGTTCGACCTTGTCGATAGCCAGCAGACGGATGGCTACTCCCGAGTGCACCGCGGCCAGCGCCTGTTCCAGGGAGACATAGGAGACGGCCGAGTTCGGCGGGAGAGTGCCGACCACCTTCTTGATCACCTTGTCGTCGCGGCTGATGGTCGTGGCCGAGCTGGGAATCTTGCCCACGATGCCCAATTGCTCCTCGAACGCATCGCGCACGTTCTCGTATTTCGGCCGGTCGATCAGGAGAATTTTGGTGTCCGGCCCGCCCAATTCAGACCAGAACGAGTACTTTCCGCTGAAGAGTTCGCCGATTTGCTGCCAGGTCATGTCCTTGGTCGTGTTGGACAGATGCACGACGATCCCGATCCCGTCCCAGGCGATTTGAGTGGAGCGCAGATCCGGATCGGCCGTTCCCGTGACGGCCACCTGCGCTTCTCCGCTCCGGACGATTTCGGCGGGTTTGGAGTTTTTGTCCCAAAGCAGATCGACATAGACGCCCGGATACTGCTTCTCGAAAGCCCGGGCCAATGATTCGAACAACGGCTGCTCCGGGCCGTTGCCGGCGATGGTCAGGTTTCCGCGCAAGTCCGCGGCCAGGCCCGGCGTGATCGAGGAGACGGCAAACGATGCGAGGCAAATCAGCGCCGCAATCAGGGGGAATAGGCCGTGGCCGAAAAAGGGAAACCAGGGTACAGGGCGGCGCCTCCGCCGGAGCCCCGAGGAGCAGGTCGGACCATGCTGCATGTCGTGCGGCGTCATCCCCCGGTCGGCGTGGAATTCGGTGCACTGCTGGAGCCGGAATCCGACTCATACGTCACGTTGGGGGCCGGCATATCGCGCATTCCGGACACGGGAGGCAGCTTGGCGAACTTGGCCATACGCTCATTCAGCATGTCGTACGCCTTCATTTCCTTGAATCCGGGCTTATGCGTGCCGACAACCTTGGAGGCGAATGAGGACATCAGGCGTGTGGCGCGTTTCACTTTGCACTTCGGACAGGCCGTGTCTTCCACCCGCGCCCAAGTCGGCTGAACGGCTTCGAATTGTTCCTGACAATTCTCACAACGATATTCATAGAGCGGCATGGACGGCCTCGTGTCGTATTGCTTGGCGATGAGCTGGGCGGTTATGGAAGCGGTTCGGGTAAACGTTTCATGTCGGTGCTTGCTGGTCTGAACCGGCTTGACCCTGCCTCAAGAATTGCACTATTGTAGCACACTTTATGCACAGGGGGAGCCCCCTGTTTCACAGTCGATGAGCGAAGGAGGAGTGCGTCCATGCCAGTCTTGATTCGGCGGTATAAGGCATCCGGCGGGTTCATGCAAGAGGAGCGGATCGATGACGAGGATCGCATCGAGCGATATATGAGGCTCTTCGACAAAGAAGACGTGAAGAAACTGGAAACGGGCGTCAAAGTTCATATCGAGAAGGACGAATGGCAGTTGCTCCCGTAATCGACTCTCCTGATGTTGTTCCGGAGGGTTCGCCATGATGTATTGGGTCCACATTGCCCGTTCGATTGATCGAACCACGCTCCATCGGGATCGGTGCGCCGAAGTGCCCTCCACCCCGCTGAAGTCGGACTTTTGGGAAGGGGGATGGTTCGACTATCCGGACAAGGAACGTGCGCTGCTGGCAATGGAGCAGGCCGGGACCACGTTCACCCGGCGCTGCACGCTGTGCAAGCCGTAGCCGGCGTGCCTGCCGCATGCCGGACATGTCGGGGTCATGCCGCAGTTAGCGCTTCTGGCGACGACC
Source organism: Nitrospira tepida (assembly GCF_947241125.1). Lineage (NCBI taxonomy): Bacteria > Pseudomonadati > Nitrospirota > Nitrospiria > Nitrospirales > Nitrospiraceae > Nitrospira > Nitrospira tepida. The sequence goes on from NZ_OX365700.1 coordinate 1,568,124, forward strand.
CTTGTGTGGGGGGCGACCTTTCCCGCGACCAAGGCGGCCCTCGCGCAACTTCCCCCGCTCTCCTTTCTTTTCCTACGGTTTCTGCTCGGCGCGCTGCTGGCGGTCGCCGCCGCCTTGGCCCTGGGCTATCGTCTGGAGAGGAACGCATCGGTGCTCCGGATGGGCGCGATCGCCACCATCTGGCTGAGCCTCGGGTACTTGTGCCAAACGGTCGGATTGCGCTACACCACCGCCTCCAACTCGGCCTTCATCACCGTGCTTTATGTCGTGTTCGTGCCGATTTTTCTTCGTCGGTTCGGCCTGCTCACCTGGATCGCCGTCGGCCTCGCCCTGGTGGGGTTGCTCTGTTTGGTCAAGCCGACCGTCTCGATCAACCTCGGCGATGTGCTCAATCTCGCCTGCGCCGCGGCGTTCGCGGCACACATCGCCTGCCTCGAACAGTTCACCAGAACCGGACAGTCCGTCTCATTGTTTCTCTGGCAGATGATTCTGATGAGCCTGGTGATGGCGCTGGGGTCGGTGGGCGAGTCGCCGGCGCCGGAGGCCTTCAGGCCCTCGCCGGTATTGCTGACGGGCCTCGCCGTCACCGGAGTGTTGGCGACCGGCGCCTTCGCCGTGCAGATGTGGGCGCAGCGCGTCGTGCCGGCTCACCAGGTCGCGCTGATCTTTGCCTTGGAACCGGCCTGCGCCGCCTGGCTGTCCTCGCTGTTCCTCGGGGAGCAGTTGGATAGCCTGGGATGGATCGGGAGCGGATGTATCCTGGTCGCGACCCTGTTGGGAACGATCTGGGGGCACGAATCCGGCCCGACGAGAGCAACGGCTGCCGGTGCGCCGCCGTCATAGACGCAGGGAGACCGATGGCGCAAAAATTCGGAAACGGACGGTGGGTGCGTGAGGGCTTCCTCAACAATCGTGTCCCCGGACTTGTGACCGGTCGGATCTACCTCGCGGGAATCGAGTGGGTTGATCTCTGTCTTGCGGGGGACTTCAAGGGCGAGATCGCCGGCTGCGCGATCCGGCTGAGGAACAGCCGGTATGAGGACGATGGCATGGCGGAGCAGGTCCTGGCTGATTTTGAGGTGCCGCAAGTCGGGACAGTGAGCTTGATCTCGTTCGATCCCCATCCGCTTCTCCAGCCCCATCCGTACATCGAATGGTTTTCCGATCGCAAGAATCACTACCGGATCGAACTGCAGGTTGGCGATGCCTGGGTGGTGACGCCGGAAGAAGCCGCCGGGCTCGACGCCGAGAGTCAACGGATACGGGACAGCCTGGGCGCATCCCGCCGCGCAGGCGGCGCAGAGGATGAAACCGATTGGGTGTAGACCGTCGATGGGCGACGAAACGGAATGGGACAGGAGACGCTAGACCGCGACCGCCTCTTCCTGCGGCCGTGAATCGCGGACATGGGCCGGGACCGGCCGCAGATCCCAAATCAATCCGCACCACGACATCGCCTTCAGAATGTAATAGGAGATATCGATTTCCCACCAATAGAACCCCTGCCGGGCAGAGGCCGGATAGTAGTGATGGTTGTTGTGCCAGCCTTCGCCGAAGGTAATGAGCGCGAGGAAGAAATTGTTCCGGCTGAAATCGCCCGTCTCATACCGTCGGGAACCCCAGCGGTGAGCGAGCGAATTGATCGTATAGGTGCAGTGGCTGACCAGCACGGTCGAGATAAAGAACCCGACGATCAGCATCTGCATGCCCGACGTGCCCAGCCCCGGCCACAGGGCGTTCAGGCCGACGCCCAGGAAGAAGGTGAGCGTGCCCAGCGCGATCGGGATGACGAGGTCGAATCGATCGAGCCAGCGGAGTTCAGGGAACTTGGCGAGATCATTGACAGCTTTGACATCGGTCGGCGCGTTGATCGGGGCGAGGAACCATCCGGTGTGGCTCCACAGAAAACTGTTGGTGATCGGCGAATGGACGTCCGACTGTTGATCCGACACGCGGTGATGTTTGCGATGGTGCGCCGCCCACCATAGAGGGCCTCGCTGCACGGCCGAGGCTCCGGCCAGGCCGAACAGGAACTGGCACAGGCGCGAGGTCTTGAACGTTTTATGGGAAAAATAGCGGTGATAGAAGCCGGTGATGGCGAACATGCGCAGCCCATATAAAAACATCGCCACCAGCACGGCCGGCCAGCTCAGGCCCACCCAGAACACGCCGAGGCACATGAGGTGCATGGTAATAAAGGGCACGGCTTGAACCCAATCGACACGGTAGGGGTCCTGGTTCGGATTCGGATGCTTGGGTTGCCACGAGTCAAACAAATACACCGGAATGCGAAGGACCGACCAGATACGTTGCGTGAGCTGTGTGATCATTCGTTCTCTCCCATGCTCTCTTATTCAGACAGAGGCACAACCCGACTCGCACGCTGTTATACAGGGGCGCCAGATCTGTGGCGATGGGCCCGATCAATCAGGGGGGGCCACGTAACGGGCAGCGGTCACCTGGATGTGGTGAACGGCGGTCTTCGACACAATTGGGGCATTTATACAGGACGGTAGGCTGAAGTCAATCCCCTTCCCCCCTGTTTCGACGAAAAAAGTACGCATAGCCTCCTATGCGAAGCGTCTGTCAGAGGGAGGGGCTGGACCCAACCTTCGCTCCGGATTTCATCATACCATGAATCGGATCGGATGTGCGTCGGCCTATTCCGGGCTTTCTAGCGAGCATAGGACGACGGAACAAGTTGAGCCAGCAATATGTGAGAACCAACCGACGCGGCGGAACTCTCTTCGCGCTTGTTCCAGAGCCGGCCCTGCCAGCTTGGAACCTGCCCATTGATCGGGAGCTGCCCATTGAATTGACTCGCCGCCGGCTCCCTCTCTAGAATGCGCGCGGGATCTAGCGGACGGTGCACGAGCTATGAATGATCGATTTTTGAAAGCCTGTCGCCGCGAAGCGGTCGATTGTACTCCCGTCTGGTTTATGCGCCAGGCGGGGCGATACATGCCCGAGTATCAAAGGATCCGGGCCAAACATTCTATTCTGGAGGTGTGCAAGACGCCGGAGTTGGCCGCCGAGGTCACGCTGCAGCCGATCGAGCGGTTTCCGCTGGACGCCGCCATTATCTTCGCCGACATCCTGCTGCCGTTGGAGGCGATGGGCCTGTCGCTCGAATTCGCCGAAGGAGAAGGACCGGTCATCCATAATCCCGTCCGCGACCGCAATGGGGTGGATCGGCTCCGCGTCACCGATGGACAGGCCCTGGCCTACGTGGCGGACGCCGTGCGGGTGGCGCGCCGGGCGCTCAATGACCGGGTCCCCTTAATCGGATTCGCCGGGGCACCCTTCACGCTGGCCAGTTACGCCATCGAGGGAGGTGGCTCCAGAAACTACATCCTGACCAAACAGTTCATGTACCGGGAGCCGGAGGCCTGGCACCGACTGTTGGACAAGTTGGCGCGGGAGGTCACCGGGTACCTGCGGCAACAGATCCGTGAAGGGGCCCAGGCCATTCAACTTTTCGACAGTTGGGTCGGCTGCCTCTCCCCGGGCGATTATGCCGAATACGTGCTCCCGCATGTCCGGGTGATCTTCGAAGGATTGAAGCGGGAGAGCGTGCCGCTCATCTATTTCGGAACCGGGACCAGCACCTTGCTCCGGCTGATGCGGGACGCGGGGGGGACGGTGATGGGGCTGGACTGGCGCATCCCGCTGGATGAAGGATGGGAGAGGCTTGGACACGACGTTGCGGTACAGGGGAACCTGGATCCGGTGGTGCTCTTTGCACCTCTGGGCGAAATCGAGCGTCGGGTGGAAGACATCCTTCACCGAGCGGGAGGCCGCCCCGGCCATATCTTCAACCTCGGCCATGGGATCCTGCCGGGCACGCCGATGGACCATGTCGCCGCCGCGATCGACATGGTGCATAAGCTGAGTCAGCAATAACGAGCGGCAAGCGTCAACCGTCATTCGACAACCGGACAGGTCTAAATATTGTCGTCCTGTATCGAATGACGAATGACCATTGACGAATGACGAGAGGTTCGCAATGCCGGGACCACAACAATCGATCGCGATCCTCCTCATGGGGCTGGGTGGGCCCGATTGCCTGGAGAACGTGGAGCCTTACCTCAAGGAAGTGCGAGGGGGCCGTCCGACGCCCCCGGAATTAGTCGAGGAGATCCGCGAACGGTATCGGGTAACGGGCGGACGTTCGCCGGTGCTCGATGTCACGCGTGAGGTGGCCGGGCGGCTTGAGGACCGGCTGAACCAGTTGGGCGGATCACCGTATCGCGTCTACGTCGGGCTTCGACATTGGCATCCCTTCGTCAAGGACACCTTTGCGGCATTGCTGCGCGATCGACCGGAGCAGGTCATTGCCGTCTGCATGGCGCCCCAATATTCCAGCCTCAGCATCGGCGCCTACATTCACAAGGTCGAAGAGGCCAGGGCATCCCTGGGCGCCGACTGTCCGGTCAGTTATGTGAAGAGCTGGCATCGGCATCCCCGGTTGATCGCCGCCATCGCCGAGAATGTGGAGTCCGGCCTGAAAAACTTTCCGATCGAGCGCCGCGGAACAGTACCGATCCTGTTCACCGCACATAGCTTGCCGGAGCGGATTCTGGAGATGAAGGACCCCTATCCCGACGAGGTGCAGGGTACGATGAACGAAGTCTGCGCCCTGATACGCCAGCCGGTCGTGCGATTGGCCTACCAAAGCCAGGGGCGGACGGGCGAGAAATGGCTGGGACCGTCGGTCGAGGCGGTTGTGGAGGAGTTGTGCGCCGCCGGCCATCGCGATCTGCTGGTGGCGCCGATCGGTTTCCTGTGCGACCACGTCGAAGTGCTGTTCGATCTCGACATCGAGTTGAAACACGTGGCCGCCGCGAAGGGAATGCGCCTGGAGCGGATTCCCATGTTGAATGCCTCCCCGGCCCTAGTCGATACGCTGGTCTCCGTCGTGCAGGATCACCAAGCGGTAGCGGCAGCCTGATCCTCTCCGTGACACTCGGTCCTCAGACAGTGGCGGTTGTCGGTGGAGGGATTGCCGGTCTTGCCGCCGCCTTCGAACTCACCAAGCTGGCGTCGGACCGCAACCTGCTCCTTGCCTGTCGGGTGCTGGAATCCGCCCCGACCTGGGGCGGTAAGATCGTGACCCATCGGGCCGGAGGCCTGCTCATCGAGGCAGGACCCGATTCCTTTCTCTCTCAGAAGCCCTGGGCCTTGGATCTGTGCCGGGAACTCGGGCTCGGCGACCAACTGATCAACACCAACGACGAGCACCGCAAGACCTTCGTCTATTCGCGGGGGCGGCTTCGCGAATTGCCCGAGGGGTTGGTCGTGATCGTCCCGAGCAAGTTGGGGCCGTTTCTGCGGAGCGGCCTCTTGTCTTGGAGCGGGCTGGCCCGCATGGGACTGGAATGGGCCGTGCCAAGGCGGCGGATCGGCGCCGATGAATCGCTGAGGGGGTTTTTTCAGCGCCGGTTCGGACGGGAAGCGACGGATCGCCTGATCGAGCCGTTGATGGCCGGGATCTACGCCGGTGATGCGACGCAGATGAGCATCCAGGCGACGTTCCCGCGGTTTCCCGAACTGGAGCAGCAATGCGGCAGCCTGATCCGTGGCCTGCTGGCCAAACGATCGTCCGGACCGGAGCCGGCCAATGGACGTCCGAAGCCCTCGCTGTTTGTGACGCTCCGTCACGGGTTGAGCGGGCTTGTGGACGCCCTGGTGAAGCGGCTCGCCACAGCCGGAGTCGGCTTGCAGACGGGCGTCGGGGTCGAGGCGCTGCGGGTGCGGTCCCGCGAGGCGGGGCGATGGGTCTATGATCTCATGCTGTCCGACGGGAGCCGCATCGCGGCCGATGCCGTGATCCTGGCCGTCCCGGCCTTTGCGTCCGCCGACCTGGTCCGGCCCCTGAGCCCGTCATCCTCAGCCTTGCTGGAGCAAATTCTCTATGCCTCGACGGCGACGATTGCGTTGGCCTATCACTCGGATGATGTGCGGCCGGCCATTCAGGGATTCGGCTTTGTCGTGCCTCGCGTCGAGCAGCGGCCATTGCTGGCTGCGACGTGGACCTCGCTCAAGTGGGCGGACCGAGCGCCGGCGGGACAGGTGCTGGTCCGATGCTATCTTGGAGGAATCGGCAGGGAGGCCAGCCTGGCCGGGAGCGACGAGGATCTCGTCAGCCGTTCGCGGGAGGAGTTGGCCGCCCTGGCCGGAATCAAGGCGCCACCGACCTATGTCGAAGTGAACCGATGGCCTCGCGGAATGCCTCAATACACGGTGGGGCACCTGGACCGGCTGACGCAAATCGAGGCAGGCTTGAGCCGCTATCCCGGCCTCGTGCTGACAGGAGCGGCCTATCGCGGTGTCGGGATTCCCGATTGCATCCGCGAAGGACAGGCGAGCGCGGGGCGGATTGCAGATTATCTTGCCGGCAAGCGGAATTGACCATCGTTTGGTCAGTTGGGCATATGCAGAATGAGGAGATGGCGAGATCAAGGAGTGGAGTGACCCATGGCTGAACCGTTCGGTATTCTGAATGTCAGTGGCCCCTTTCGAGAACCAAGAGAGCCCGTGTTTTCCTATGACTATTCGATTCAACGGCCGACCTGGCCGACGCCCCATGCCGTCCGGGTCAAGATTGGCATTCCCAACGAACTGGACCCGATCAAGCAACGGCTGCTGGGAACCATCCAGGGCACGGCGGGCCAACAGGTTGTTGTAAATGCCGTGCTCACGCGCCGGATCGCTGACTTTAAGCTCCAGCTTGCCAACGAAGAGGGGTTGTTGGGAGGGCGGCAGGATGCATTGGTGGCGCCGTTCAGCGGATCCCTGGCGCATCTGCTTCCGAAACTGGAAACCTGGGCAATCGAGCAGCAGCAGGCCCTGCGAGAGGAAATCCGGCAGCGGGCGAAATTATAGGTATACGGTCTTTCAGAAGATCGGCTTGTAATTTTTCGAATGGACCCCAGATTCGTCGGCAAACCCCAATGAGGCCCGGTCCGGGTGATCGCTGTTGTTCAGGTTGATCTGGTACCGACCGCGAACCCGCTCCATGGCTTCTTCAAATGGAACGGCCGACGGATAGAGGCCGCCGGGGGCATGGGCGCCGAGGGCCAGGGTGCCAACCACTTCCGGCGCGGCGTAGGTCGGGTCGCTGAACAGGTAGATGTCGGCGATGGCATGGTCTCCAAGCGTATTGCCGGGCGTGGTGGCCGGAAGCAGGCTGGTCAGGCTGTTGTCCATCCGCTTGGCGTGAAAATCCTTTAAAAGGCTGATGATCTGGCTGTTGGTCGCCTCCGGCGGAATAATCAGGCTGATAGCCTTATATTCCGGTACCGTGGCATGGACGCGGAAAATAACCGCGCTCCCCTCGTCGTCCAGATGACTGCTGCCGATTTCCGGTTTGCCCAGCGACGCATCCGGCCGGTCCCGTTTATTTCCCGGCGCGAAGACGAAGAAGATCAGAATCCAGAGTCCGAAGATGACAGAAAAGATCACCACGAGCGGATGGGCGCCGGCCCGCTTGCCTTCCTCATAATGGTTGAGGCCCAGCGGGGACGGGGAATCCTCCGGACCGCGCGGTTCGGCTTGTTTCGGTTGGTCCGTCATAACGCCGTGCCTGAGGGGCGAGGGGCTGCCATGGGGGTGCGATCCTCGGCCTGTGCTGCCTTCTTTGCTTCGGCCCAGAGCCGATCCATTTCTTCAAGGGTCATGCTGTCCAGCGACCGGCCGGCGCGCCGGGCCTCCGCCTCGATGTAATGAAACCGATCGACAAACCGTCCCGTGGCCAGACGAAGCGCATCCTCCGGGTTCACGGCGAGCTTGCGCGCGAGATTGACCAGCGAAAACAACACGTCGCCGAATTCCGCCGTGATCTGCTCCTGCGAGCCGGCCCGCGCGCGATTGTCGCCGCCCAAGTCTGCGGAGGCCGCCGCCCGCAGTTCGCGGCATTCTTCCTCGACCTTGTCGAGCACCTGCGCCGTCCCTTCACGCGAATCCGGCCAGTCGAACCCCACGCGCGAGGCGCGCGCCTGCACTTGGTAGGCGCGGAGAAGCGCCGGAAGGGTATTCGGCACTCCATCGAGCACCGACTGCGTCCGGCCCGCCGCTTCCCGTTCCTGCTTCTTGATCTGTTCCCACTTGCCGTAGACCTCTTCCGGGCTCAGGCTGTCTTGTCCGGAATCGGGCCTATTGAACACGTGCGGATGCCGGCGGATCAACTTGTCCGCGAGCAAGCCCATGACATCTTCGATGGTAAATCGTCCCTGCTCGGCGGCAATCTGAGCATGGAACAGGATCTGGAGCAGCAGGTCGCCCAATTCCTCCCGCAGCTTGGCCATGTCCTGCTGATCAATCGTCTCCAGCACTTCGTAGGTTTCTTCGAGCAGATAGGGTTTGAGCGAGTCGTGGGTCTGCTTGCGATCCCAGGGGCAGCCGTCGGGCGCGCGCAGAGCGGCCATGATCTGGACCAGACGGTCGAAGCCGGTCTGTGCCGGAACAACCTGATGATGAAGCGGCTGGTTCATAAACAGGTGGCAGGAGCTTATACCGAGTCCGGGGGGCGCTGCAATCGTTTGCGGCGGCTCGCGGTCGTCTTGCGACTCTCTATGGCCTATGCTACCGTACTGCCCGCTGAATTGGGCCGTTGATCGAAGCAGGAAGAGCTGAGTCGAGGGAGCGAGCATGAGCGCTGAGGAAGAACGGGGGTTCGTGATCCGGGATCGTCGGGGCGAGAAACCGGCAGAGTCGTCAGGAGCGGCTTCTGAAGGGCCGGCGGCTTCAGGCCGGGCCCGCGCGGAGCCCCCAACCGCGGCCGCGTCCCGCGCCGCAGGAGCTTCCGAAGGCCATGCCGGCCACGCACCGGTTCCAGTGACGTTTTCGACCTTTGTCTTTTCGCTCGGCACCTCCGCCCTGATGTTGATGGGTGAGCGGTTGGACCCTGGCCAGCAGGAACTGCCCGTCAATTTGCCTCAAGCCAAGGAAATCATCGACATCCTTTCGCTGCTCGAGACCAAAACCAAAGGGAACTTGACGTCGGACGAGCAGTCGGTCCTGACCGATATGCTCTATGCGTTGCGGATGAAATTCGTGGAACTGACCTCGTCCGGCTCCGCTCCGCGATAAGCCCGGTAAGCCCGGCGGTTCGTTCTGGTCTTGCCTGTCGGCTATGTCGCCGCTCTTCGGGCGCCAAATCGTTTGATTCCCTTCACTGTTCCGGCTACTCTGAAGAGCGAAGCGTTGTCCGAAGGAGCCCTGGAACAGGAGAGGCGCCTCGGGCGAACCCTATCGTCCTAGCAACATTTCCATGCCTGAATCCAACAGCCTGCCCACAACCGGGACGTCGATCCGCCCGATAACCGGAGCCGCTCCTTCCACGGAAGGCCGGCCGCGCCACCTGCGCCCCGTCTGGTTCGTGCTGCTCCTGCTGATCCCCTGCCTGGCGCTGACGCTGTATTACTATCAATACGGGGTCCTGACCGAGAGCAGCGGCGGGTCGTTGGTGCCCAGCACCAGCTACGCGTTCGTGCTCCTGCTGATCAACCTGGATCTGATCGGGCTGGTGGTCTTGACCCTGTTGCTCTCACGCAACCTGATCAAGGCCTATTTCGAGCGCCGGCACCGGCTGGTGGGCTCGGGCTTTCGGGCCAAGCTGGTCGCGGCCTTCATCGGCTTCTCGTTGATTCCGACCGTGCTGCTGGCCTTCGTGGCCAGCCGCGTGGTGGACAAGGCCGTGGACGTGTGGTTCAGCGACCAGATCGATCATGTCATGCGCGATTCGTTTGAAGTGGCCAAGATGCACCATGCAGGCCACATGACCGTGGCGGTGAACAGCGCCCGGGCGATCAGCCAGGAAATCTTTCGCGAAGACTTGATGGCGCCGACGCAGCGCGACCTCTTGATCGCGGCCATGGCGAGGGCGCGCGCCGACCATAACGTGGCGGGGGTGGAAATCTATTCGGCCAAGATGGAGACCTTGACCAAGGCCCTGGCCCCGGAGGTGCCGGGCCAGGTCATCGACCTGCCCATCGGGCAACTGGTCCTGCAGGTCATCAACACCAAACAGGAGATGACCTCCGTGCAGGAGGCCTCGAACGGCCGGCTGATCCGGGCCGGCGTGCCCATCCTGTCGAGCGCCAACCGCTCGGAGGTCGATGGGGTCGTGGTCGTCGATTCATACCTGCCCGAATCGCTGCTGGCCAAGATGGAAGGCATCGGCCAGCGGTATGCCGAATACAAGCAGATGCGCGCGATGAAGAACCCGATCAAGGCCGGGGCCTATCTCTTCGTCGCGGTCGTCACCGTGATGATTCTCTTCGGCGCCACCTGGTTCGGCTTTTACGTGGCCCGCAGCATCACGGTGCCGATTCAGCGCTTGGCCCAGGCCACCGAAGCCATCGCCCAGGGCGACTTGGACGTGCACATCGAGGCGAAGGCGACGGACGAGATCGGCACGCTGGTGGAATCCTTCAACCGCATGACCGCAGACCTTCGGGCCGGCAAGGCCGAGATCGAGTCGGCCAACGAATCCCTCCGCCGATCCAACGTGGAGATCGAGCGCCGCCGCGCCTACACGCAGACCGTGGTGGATACCATTGCCGCCGGCCTGCTCTCCATCGACCGGCAGGGGAGGATCACGACCTTCAACCCCTCGGCCGAGCGGATACTCGGCATCTGGGGCGACCGCGTGGGGAACCGGGCGGCGAACGAGGTCTTCAAAGAGTTCAAGCTGGATCTCTTTCAAACGGCCTACGACCGCATGCTCGCCGACCAGCGGGACACCCTGTCGCTCGAAGGACAGGTCGAAGCGCAGGGCAAGGTGCTGACCATCGGCCTCAGTTGCTCGCGCATGAAAGACGAAGCGGGCCGGGATCTCGGGTTTGTGCTGGTCTTCGAGGACCTGACGGATCTCATCAAGGCGCAAAAGGCGGCGGCCTGGCAGGAGGTCGCGCAGCGCATCGCGCACGAGATCAAGAACCCGCTGACGCCGATCCAGTTGTCGGCCCAACGGCTCCGCAAAAAGTATTTCGAGCAAGCCCCGGACTTCGACAGGATTTTCGACGAGGGCACGCAAGTCATCGTCAACGAGGTGGGCAGCCTCAAGAATATGGTCGATGAATTCTCCAAATTCGCCCGCATGCCGGCTCCGCAAATGGCAGAAGGATCCTTGCACGATGTGCTGCGCGAAGTCATCGCGCTGTACCAGGGAGCCCATAAGGACGTGGAATTTCTCGCGGATTTCGACGAGGTGCTGCCTTCGGTCCGATTCGATCGGGAGCAGATCAAGCGCGTGCTGGTGAACCTCTTCAACAACGGGGTTCAGGCGATGAATCAAAAAGGCCGCCTATGGGTGACGACCCGGTATGACGGCAAGCGCCGGCGGGCCGTCGTCAGCGTGGCCGATGAAGGAACGGGCATCAGTTCCGAGGACCACGAGAAGCTGTTCATGCCCTACTTCTCGCGAAAACGAACGGGGACGGGGCTCGGCCTTGCCATCAGCCGGCGCATCATCACGGACCATGAGGGGCAGATCTACGCGGCAAACAATCAGCCGCGCGGCACGGTCTTTACCTTCGAGCTGCCGGTGTAGCGGGGTGGTCAAAGGTCATTCGTCAATCGTCAATCGGTTGGGAATGCAGTTCGGTCACTCCACGTTTGACGGATGACGTGTGACGGGTAACGATTGACGGGGGGTCAATGGCGGAATCGATTCTGATTGTGGATGACGAGGCGGCGATCCTCAATTCCCTCGGGCAGATTCTGGAGGACGAGGGGTATGAGGTGCAGGTAGCCAAGAGCGGGGTTGATGCCTTGAAGCTCATCGCCGGCGACCAGCCGGACCTGACGATCCTGGACATCTGGATGCCCGAGATGGACGGGCTCGAAACCCTGCGCCGGATCCGCGAGCAGTTTCCGAAGGCGCAGGTGATGATGATGTCGGGCCACGGTTCGATCGAGACGGCCGTCAAGGCGATCAAGCTCGGCGCCTACGACTATATCGAAAAGCCGCTGTCGCTCGAAAACGTGACCCTTCGGGTCCGGCATGCGCTTGATCAGCATCGGCTCGAAGCGGAGAACCAGTCGCTCCGGACGAAGGTCGAGCGCAGATTCGAGTTGATCGGGCAGGCCCCCGCCATGCAGCGGCTGCGCGAGTTGATTGCGACGGCGGGGCCGACCAACAGCCGGGTGCTGATCGCGGGCGAGAACGGTACCGGAAAGGAGCTGGTCGCGCGCGCCATCCATCAGCACAGTCCCAGAGCCGACCGGCCCTTTGTCGCCGTCAACTGCGCCGCCATTCCGGAAACGTTGATCGAAAGCGAACTGTTCGGGCATGAGAAGGGGGCCTTCAGCGGCGCGACCTCTCAGAAGCGGGGCCAGTTCGAACAGGCGGACGGCGGAACCCTCTTCTTGGACGAGATCGGGGACATGAGCCTCGCCACGCAGGCCAAGGTGCTGCGCGCCCTGCAGGAACAGCAGTTCAACCGCGTGGGTGGGACCAAGACGATCAAGGTGGACGTGCGGGTATTGGCGGCCTCCAACAAGGACCTGGCCAAGGAGATCGAGGCGGGGCATTTCCGCGAAGACCTGTACTACCGGTTGAACGTCTTGCCGGTGACGGTGCCGCCGCTTCGATCGCGCCGCGACGACATTCCGCTCCTGGTCCGTCACTTCATGCAGATCCATTCCGAAGAGCAGGGCCTGAAGACCAAGCAGCTCACCCCTGCGGCCATGGAGCAATTGCAGCAGTACGACTGGCCGGGCAACATCCGAGAGCTGCGCAACCTCACCGAACGGCTCATGATCATGGTGCCGGGCTCCCAGATCGACGTCGACCATGTGGCGGCCGCGCTACAGGTAAGGCCGGCCATGCCGAGCGCGGCGCAGGCTCCGGCGCAGCCGTCGCTGGTGCTGAAGGAGTATGATTCCTTGCGCGAGGCGCGGAACGCCTTCGAGAAGGAATACATCACGCGGAAGCTCAAGGAGAATCGCTGGAATGTCTCGCGCACGGCCGACGAATTGCGGATCGAACGGAGCCACTTGCACCGGAAGATCAAGCTGCTGAACATCGATCTCAGGCCGGAGATCTGACGATCGACGCGCCGCCGGCCCTCGTTCCTTTTTCAGCGATGTCTTCAGCCGCAGAAAGGCTGGTGTTAGACTAACAGTAATGTCGGAACGTCCAGCAGCCTACCGTCTATGCGTCAAAATGCCGCAGTCATAGAGTTGACCCACTTCGAGGTCTCGGCGGATCGCGGATTTCTCCCGGTGCGGGACCCCCTCGCCACCTTTCCCGGCTTGCAGGATTCCCCGCTCGAAATCTTGACCCGCGAGCTGCCCAAGCTGCTGGCCGCGCGCCGGTTGCGTGACTATGTGAACAGCCACCTCGTGAGCGGGCCGGACGAGCAGGGCCGGTGGAATGAGGACGAATACCGGGCGGCGGCCCGCATCCTGTCGTTCACCGGGCAGGCCTACGTGTGGGAGCATCCCCAGCATCCGGCTAAGAAACTGCCCGCCCACTTGGCCAAGCCCTGGCATCGAGTGTTGGCGCAATTGGGAAGGCCGCCGGTTCTCTCCTATGCCTCCTATTGTCTGGATAATTGGCGGCGGCTCGACCAAACTCGCCCGATCGAGTTGGGCAATCTCTCGCTGCTCCAGAATTTCCTCGGTGGAGTGGACGAAGAGTGGTTCGTGCTGGTGCATGTGGAAATCGAAGCGAGGGCCGGCGCCGCCCTTGCCGGGCTCGCGCGGGCGCTCCAGGCGACGCAACTGAATCAGTCGGACGAGGTGCTGCAAGGGTTGGAGGGCGCTGCGGCCGCCATGGAGGGGATGTGCCGAACTCTCGACCGCATGCCTGAGCAATGCGATCCCTATATCTATTTCAATCGCGTGCGGCCTTACATCCACGGATGGAAGGACCATCCCGCTCTGCCGGAGGGGCTGCTCTATGAGGGCGTGGAAGCCTATGGCGGCAAGCCCCAGCAGTTCCGGGGAGAGACCGGGGCCCAGAGTTCCATCGTGCCGACGCTGGACGCCGCGCTCGGCGTGGTGCATGCGGATGACCCGCTGCGGCAGTACCTGATCGAGATGCGGACCTACATGCCGCCCCGGCATCGCGCCTTCATCGAAGCCTGGGAGCAGTTGCGAGATCGCCAGGGACGCTCACAGTTGTATCGATATGCCCTGGACAGACGGCAGGGCGAGCCTCGGCTCTGGGACCGATTTCGCGCCTGCGTGCAGGGACTCTGCCGATTCAGGCAGACGCACCTGGACTATGCCGATCGGTACATTCAGCGGCAGAGCCAGCGGACATCGAGCAACCCCACCGCAGTCGGAACCGGTGGAACCCCCTTCATGGCCTACCTGAAGAAGCACCTGGACGAGACCGCCGCGCTTATTGCAGAGTAACGTTCCGCGGTTCTATCCCCTTGGTTCAATCGTGGTCCTGCGCATGGGGCGACGCCCATGTGACGGGACGGAGGTCTGTCCGGATGGGCGAGTCGGTCGTCGTGGACATCGAAAAACTGGTGCAGGGTGGCTATGGGCTGGCCCGCCTCGAAGGACGCACGCTCTTTGTCCGAGGGGCGGCTCCAGGGGAGCAGGTGGAGGTTCGGCTCGGTCCCGCGCGGGGACAATATCAAGAGGCCTGGGTCCAGCGGGTGGTCAGGGCCTCGGCGGATCGCGTGGCGGCTCCTTGCGAGGTCTACGGCCGCTGCGGGGGCTGTCAATTCCAGCACCTGCACTACGGGAGCGAGCTGCATTGGAAAAAGGAAATCCTGCTGGAGACGCTGAAGCGGGTCGGCAAGATCGACGGGCTGCCGATGCCGGAGGTCGTGCCTTCTCCGTCGGAATACGGGAGTCGCGGGGTCGTGCGGTTCGGTCTGTTGCGCCGGGGCAACGGCTTTGCGCTGGGGTTTCACGAGGAAGGGTCGGTCCGGCTGGTTGCGGCGACGGATTGTCTTCTGCTGACGACCGTCCTGCGGGAACAGGTGCGCGTGATCCAAACTCGACTCGGCGCCATGGCCTCGCTGGGCTGCCTGGTGCATTCGATCGAACTGCGGGCCTCCTCGACGTTCGATCAGACGCTGATGATTGTCCGTACCGATGCCGCTCATCAACGGGCCATCGGCCGCGTGACGGACCTGGCTCAAGACCTGCCCGACCTGGTGGGGCTTGTGGTACTCGGTGAGCGAGGCGGGCGGGAGCAACGGTGGGTGGAGGGGCAGGATTGGATCGCCGAACGGTTGGACGACCTGCTGTTCCGGATCGGCGATCGCTCGTTCATGCAGTCAAACTGGGCCGTCACCCAATCCTTGGTCCAAACGGTCATCGAATGGACGGAGCCAACGGTCGGCCTGCGGGTCCTGGAACTCTTTGCCGGCATCGGCACGCTGGGCTTGCCGCTGGCCAAGCGGGGTTCGTTGGTCACCATGGTGGAGAGCAATCCTTGGGCCTCGGCCGACGCGAGAAGGGCCGCCAAGGGCAATCACATCGGGCGCTGCCGGTTTCGGGTGGCGCCGGTTGAGCAATTTCTGACCGCGGAACCATCGATGGAGTACGACGTGATTCTGCTCGATCCTCCCCGCACGGGCCTGAACCGGGATTGTGTGCAGGGTCTGCTTCGCGCCGACCATGCGCGGCTGCTCTATGTCTCCTGTGATCCGCCGACGCTCGCGCGGGACCTGCGGCGCCTGCTCGACGGAGGGTATCGAATTGTCCGCCTCCAATCCTTCGACATGTTCCCCCGCACCGCCCATCTGGAGACGTTGGTGGAGTTGGCGCGTTAGAATCGTCGATGGTCCATCGTCATTTGTCAATGGTGGAATGGCGAGATGATCGATTCCCCTTTCTGTTACGAATGACTGATGATGTTCAGTGACGCTCCATATGCGTTGACCGGATAGATTCCCTCCGTTAAGATGCGCCTCCCGTGGCCACGTACCGACAAGCAGGTGTCGACATCGAGGCGGGCAACGAGTTTGTCCGCCGGATCACGCCGCTGGTCCGCTCGACCTTTCGCCCGGAAGTCCTGACCGATCTTGGGGGATTCGGAGGGCTGTTCCGGTTCGATCCATCGCGGTATCGGGAGCCGGTGTTGGTGTCCGGTACGGACGGCGTGGGGACCAAGCTCAAGATCGCCTTCCTGATGGACAAACACGACACGGTCGGGATCGATCTCGTGGCCATGTCGGTGAACGATATCGCCGTGAGCGGGGCCGAGCCGCTGTTCTTTCTCGATTACTTTGCCACGGGAAAATTGGCGATCGGTGTCGCGGAGACGGTGGTGCGGGGAATTGCGGAAGGGTGCCGGCAGGCCGGGTGCGCGCTGATCGGGGGCGAGACGGCGGAGATGCCCTCGTTCTATCCCGATGGAGAATACGACCTGGCCGGGTTTGCCGTGGGCGTGGTGGACCGGCAGAAGATCATCGACGGGCACGATATCGTGCCGGGAGACCTGTTGGTCGGCTTGGCCTCGACCGGTCTCCACAGCAACGGATTTTCGCTGGCGCGCCGGGTATTGCTTGATGACGCCGTGCTGACTGTGTCGAGTCGAGTGGATGATCTCGCTCACTCGCTCGGCGAAACGTTGTTGACCCCGACGCGCATCTATGTCCGAACCGTCTTGAAACTGATCGCGGCGCACCGGATCAAGGGCATCGCTCATATCACCGGAGGAGGGATCACGGAAAATCTCCCGCGTGTCTTTCCGCAAGGCAGGCTCGGGCTCATCCGACGGGGTTCTTGGGCCATCCCGCCGATTTTCCCGCTGATTCAGCGCCTCGGCCGGGTGGAAGAGGAGGAGATGTATCGGGTCTTCAATATGGGGATCGGTCTGATTCTTGTGGTCCCGGCAGAGGAGGCCGAGAAGGTAGTCATGTCGGCCAGGCAGGAAGGAGAAACGGCTTGGATCATCGGCGAGGTGGCGCAGGGAAGCGCAGTCGAGCGGAGAGTGGACTATGTCGGTTAACGGAAAGAGCCAGCGGGTCAGGATTGGCGTGCTCGCGTCCGGGCGCGGGTCCAACCTGCAGGCGATCATCGATGCCATCGAAGCCGGCACCTTGCAGGCGCACATCGTTGTTGTGATCAGCAACAAGCGGGATGCCCAGGCGCTCGAACGGGCGCGCCGGCATGGCCTTCAGGATGTATTCGTCGATCCCAAACCCTTTGCGGGGCAACCGGACAGCCGCGAAGCCTACGATCGGGCGTTGCTCGATGTCTTGCACAAGCACGAGGTCGAGTTGGTGCTGCTGGCCGGCTACATGAAGATCGTGACGCCGGTGCTGACCCAGGCCTATGAGAACCGGATGATGAACATCCATCCGTCGCTCCTGCCGGCCTTTCCCGGATTGGATGTGCAGAAGAAAGCGCTGGAATGGGGCGTCAAGGTGGCGGGCTGCACCGTGCACTTCGTCACGCCGGGGGTCGATGAAGGCCCGATCATCGTCCAGGCCGCCGTTCCGGTCTTGGAGCAGGACACGCCGGAGACGTTGGCCACGAGGATTCTAGCCGAAGAACACCGGATCTATCCCAGGGCGGTGCAACTCTATGCGGAGGGCCGGTTGCGGGTGGAGGGCCGGCGGGTTCATGTGGAGGGGGCGCCGGCGGCGGCAGTAACTTCCCTGTTGAATCCCTAGCCGTGAGACACCTGGGGCTGAGCAGGTAGAGAAGATGAGGCCTAGAGAATACCTGACAGGCCGACCCAGGTTTCGGTAGCGGCAAGCCTGATCGGTCGTGTATAATCCGTTCACGAAAATAACGCACCGAGTGCCGATCTTCCTCCCCGTCTCCTCCGCAGTTCTGGTCGCCGCGGCAATTCAGCCTCGGCCGTGCCTGCGGTCAAGAAGGACGGCACTCGGGCATCCCAAGGTGGGGGGCTAGCTCAGTTGGGAGAGCACTACGTTCGCAACGTAGGGGTCGCGGGTTCGACTCCCGTGCCCTCCACCATACCGCACTTCGTGAGACCCGGCGCCTCATCGGCGATAGCCCTCTTCCTTGCGGCGCCGGATAAACACCTTCAGTGAATCCGTTCTCTTGGTTTAACTATCAACCTTCGCTTGAGCCGCGGGGCTATTCTTGAATTTATCGTCATTGCGCCCCGCGAAGAGATCCTTCAGCGTTTGTCTTCTTATTATCCGCACTTCGTGTGCCATCGGCTCTTCAGGCGTAGCCTTCTTCCTTGCGCCCGCGGATAAAGACCTTCATTTCCCCTGGTTGCGCCGTATCACGATTGGGCTTCGCACCTTTCAGTTCCCTCTTCATCGGGAAGGACTCTTCACGGCATGCAGCATCTCTGAAAGACAAGCTGAAACAGCCTTTCAGTTCCCTCTTCATCGGGAAGGACTCTTCACGCCTTAAACGGCCGCCACGGCAAGCCGGCGGGCCATGCTTTCAGTTCCCTCTTCATCGGGAAGGACTCTTCACGTGCGGCCGTATTCCAACAATCCGTATCTCAGCGGAGTCTTTCAGTTCCCTCTTCATCGGGAAGGACTCTTCACGTTCGCCCCACGGTTGCAGAGCGTGGAACAGAGAGAGGCTTTCAGTTCCCTCTTCATCGGGAAGGACTCTTCACGCGCGTACCAGGAATGATTGACCTTTCCATCTGACAGCTTTCAGTTCCCTCTTCATCGGGAAGGACTCTTCACGTGGGACGAGGTTGGCTTGCCGGAATAGTTGATTGCCTTTCAGTTCCCTCTTCATCGGGAAGGACTCTTCACGGGAGGATCGCATGGGGACAACCGCCTACAAATCGTTCTTTCAGTTCCCTCTTCATCGGGAAGGACTCTTCACGGTCGATGGTGCTGGCGTGGGCGCAGATGCCGAAGTTCTTTCAGTTCCCTCTTCATCGGGAAGGACTCTTCAACCGAAATGCTGGCCCCAGAAGTGGCTCCGGGACCGGCCTTTCAGTTCCCTCTTCATCGGGAAGGACTCTTCACGCGTAGATCCACTCGGCTCATTCGGCCAGGTTTGTGCTTTCAGTTCCCTCTTCATCGGGAAGGACTCTTCACGGTTGTCGTTTGCATGCTGCTATCCGGCATGCTCAGCCTTTCAGTTCCCTCTTCATCGGGAAGGACTCTTCAACCGACGAGACGTGTTGCTGGTCTGAGATGTTGATCCACTTTCAGTTCCCTCTTCATCGGGAAGGACTCTTCAACTCGGCTGCGGACTGGGCGACAGGCCCAAGTCCGTGCTTTCAGTTCCCTCTTCATCGGGAAGGACTCTTCAACGCCGGATATGCGGCCAGGCCCACTCAAACAGCTTGTCTCTTTCAGTTCCCTCTTCATCGGGAAGGACTCTTCAACACCCTCAGCGGTGAGACTAGCCGCAACGGTGAGACCTTTCAGTTCCCTCTTCATCGGGAAGGACTCTTCAACCCAGTCAGTCTTTGCTCAAGCCGGGGGCATTGTCTCCTTTCAGTTCCCTCTTCATCGGGAAGGACTCTTCAACGTTATGAAGGAATATCCACAATCTGGATTTTCAGGAACTTTCAGTTCCCTCTTCATCGGGAAGGACTCTTCAACGCCGGAATGCGCGGCAGGACGATGCGCGCGAGCGTCCTTTCAGTTCCCTCTTCATCGGGAAGGACTCTTCAACGATTAAGTGGGCCAGGAAGGATCGCGGGCTCACCCAACCTTTCAGTTCCCTCTTCATCGGGAAGGACTCTTCAACGAGTCGAGGAGCCCTGGGGGGATGCGCCGATCAATCCTTTCAGTTCCCTCTTCATCGGGAAGGACTCTTCAACCGATAGATCGGAATACCCGCCTTGTCGGCTTCCGGCCTTTCAGTTCCCTCTTCATCGGGAAGGACTCTTCAACGGCGGCTGACTTGGTCCGCGCCTATCACGCTCGCATCCTTTCAGTTCCCTCTTCATCGGGAAGGACTCTTCAACCATGTGACGTATCAACGCCATCCAGATATATCGCTACTTTCAGTTCCCTCTTCATCGGGAAGGACTCTTCAACGGCTGCTCTATGTCGATACAGATTCGGTGTTCGTGCCTTTCAGTTCCCTCTTCATCGGGAAGGACTCTTCAACCGTGGGAGCTGGGTTGGGGCCACGTGCCGTGACGATCTTTCAGTTCCCTCTTCATCGGGAAGGACTCTTCAACGGGCAGCAGCTCACGCTCCACCTGCCGGAGGTAGATCCTTTCAGTTCCCTCTTCATCGGGAAGGACTCTTCAACTCTGTTGCCGAACGTGCGCGGCACGGTATCTTGAACTTTCAGTTCCCTCTTCATCGGGAAGGACTCTTCAACCGGGTGTGGGCGGCTGCGAGCCGTGCCAGCCTGAAAGCTTTCAGTTCCCTCTTCATCGGGAAGGACTCTTCAACGATGGTGCAGAGAATGTCAGAACGGAGGGCTGCGTCTTTCAGTTCCCTCTTCATCGGGAAGGACTCTTCAACTTCGAGCCGATCGTGATGGTCGGGGTAAATTCGACCGCTTTCAGTTCCCTCTTCATCGGGAAGGACTCTTCAACTGCCAGCCGGGGAAAGAGGCCGAAGACCGGATTGCGTCTTTCAGTTCCCTCTTCATCGGGAAGGACTCTTCAACGACCCGGCGACGTGGGAAGGGGAATCCGAAGTCGATCCTTTCAGTTCCCTCTTCATCGGGAAGGACTCTTCAACTTCTCGCCTCTCGCTCCGCTCCGAAAGCAATTCCTCTCTTTCAGTTCCCTCTTCATCGGGAAGGACTCTTCAACTCGGATCAGGTGGTAGACATCACCTACTTCCTCGCGTCTTTCAGTTCCCTCTTCATCGGGAAGGACTCTTCAACCACCCCAGATAGGCCCTTCCCTAGAAGGACACCTACTTTCAGTTCCCTCTTCATCGGGAAGGACTCTTCAACAAGGTGACGCGGAGCAGCTCGCGCCGCGCCTGAGACCTTTCAGTTCCCTCTTCATCGGGAAGGACTCTTCAACAATTTATTGCGTGGTTGTCTGATGGGTCCGACTGTTCTTTCAGTTCCCTCTTCATCGGGAAGGACTCTTCAACATCGGATGACGCATGTAGGGATGGTCCATGTTGGTCCTTTCAGTTCCCTCTTCATCGGGAAGGACTCTTCAACGAAGAACTCATCAACCAAGCGTTCCTTGCGCTGGACTTTCAGTTCCCTCTTCATCGGGAAGGACTCTTCAACTATAGCGGGGCCATCGTGGGCGGGTCGTACTATCTCTTTCAGTTCCCTCTTCATCGGGAAGGACTCTTCAACTGTCGGCGTTGAATGGCCGCGTCAGGAGAATCCCTCTTTCAGTTCCCTCTTCATCGGGAAGGACTCTTCAACAGGAAGCCCTTACGGATTTCTCGCACTGGATTTTCACTTTCAGTTCCCTCTTCATCGGGAAGGACTCTTCAACTTCGAGCCGATCGTGATGGTCGGGGTAAATTCGACCGCTTTCAGTTCCCTCTTCATCGGGAAGGACTCTTCAACCGTAGGCGTACCAGTGATCCCGAGGCAGGTCATCCATCTTTCAGTTCCCTCTTCATCGGGAAGGACTCTTCAACTACCAACATGAACGAGACACCGAAATTTATTGTGCTTTCAGTTCCCTCTTCATCGGGAAGGACTCTTCAACACCTCAAGAAGGCCCACCTGGAAGACATGCGGAACACTTTCAGTTCCCTCTTCATCGGGAAGGACTCTTCAACTTGAAAAATCCTCATTTACCATAGGATGCCGAGCCCCTTTCAGTTCCCTCTTCATCGGGAAGGACTCTTCAACTGCCTTGTTACTTGCGTTAGTGTGGCTAATCATACCTTTCAGTTCCCTCTTCATCGGGAAGGACTCTTCAACGGGGACAAGACGTTCTGCTACCTCACGCGACACCACACTTTCAGTTCCCTCTTCATCGGGAAGGACTCTTCAACGTGGAACAGTGGGGCGAAGGGAAGGTGCTGCTGGTCTTTCAGTTCCCTCTTCATCGGGAAGGACTCTTCAACCGGCGCGAATACACCATCAAACGCTTGATACACATCCTTTCAGTTCCCTCTTCATCGGGAAGGACTCTTCAACTGTCCACCTTCCCCGGAGCCACAGAGAGTTTCTCCCTTTCAGTTCCCTCTTCATCGGGAAGGACTCTTCAACTTCCCATCCACGATCGCGCACCACTCGGTTGTAGCTTTCAGTTCCCTCTTCATCGGGAAGGACTCTTCAACAAAGTCACCATTGATGCCCCACTTTCTCAGTTCACCTTTCAGTTCCCTCTTCATCGGGAAGGACTCTTCAACCGGGATCAGGTGGTGGACATCACCTACTTTCTCTCTTCTTTCAGTTCCCTCTTCATCGGGAAGGACTCTTCAACCGCGAAGGAGATCATCGCGTCCGTTCACCAGGCCGTCTTTCAGTTCCCTCTTCATCGGGAAGGACTCTTCAACCGCTCACGAAGCCCTTAATAAACAATGACAATTCAACCAGGCGCCAAGTCGATTCATCGAAAACCCCTCGATTGTCGAAAAACCTGGGTGGTTTGCGAAAACCCACTTCGCGCAATCCGCGACCCGTGATCCGCTTCCCGAGCCCCGCCTCCGTCAGCGGAAACCGGACAACGGTCTGCGGACTGCCGCTCAAAACACATCCCCGCAGTAATTCCGATACTCGCAATCGGTGCAGCGCGAGCTGACCTCCGTGGCGGCCGGGACCCGTTGCGACAGAATCATTTCACGAATCCGATCGAGCGCCACGACGGTCTTCGCTCTGAGCTCATCGGTCATCTCCACCGGTTCGATACTGTTCGTCGGAATCAGATAAATGAATCCGCGCGGAACCGGATGGTGATACGCCTCTTCCACAAGCATGGCGTATCCGCAGAGTTGCAGCAGATGGTTGGAGCGCACCGGCCCCGTCGTTTCCTTGAAATCCACCGGATACCGCCCCGTGGAGGATTCAATCAACAGGTCCAGCTTGCCGGACAGTCCGAGGACCGAGGAACTGAGCCACACATGAAAGCGGCGCTCTCCATCAGGCAATCCGTATCGCTGCACACCTCGCCGTTGCTCGAGCATGTCCAGGCGGGCCTCCGCCGACTTCCCATGCTCCATCTTGAAGGTCGCCTTTCGCTCGACGGGCATCACGTACTGGTAATAGACGACACGAGGGCAGTACTCATACTGCTTCAGATCGTTCACCCGCAGCATCAGCTTCGCCGGATGCGGATTCGGTCTCGGCATCGTCGTTCTCCACGCGCAATCCGACCCGGATGTCTTTCTCGCACACGGGTTGAAGAAGGATTTTTCCCGGCCGTTCGCCTAGCGTGTCGCGTAACCGGAGGAACAATTCTTCTCGTTTATTGCGGGTCAGCGTACCCGCAAAGGCACTGAATTGGATGCGCGCCAACCCGTAGTCTTTGCACACCTCGGCAATCTTCGTTCGCACCGCATCATCGGGAATATCGTACAAAACATACGTGGTGATTTCCTCCACGGTCCGTTATCCGTTATCCGCCGTCCGCTATCCGCTGCCCGCCCGCCGCGTTTTGCTTGGTGCAGGTTTGCGGTGGGGTTCAAGCCGTGTGATGAATCGGTAAATCATCGCTGCCAGCTTATCCCCTGCGTCGAGCAAGTAATCCAAATTCCCGACTCCATCGGAGAACAGTTTAAGCCGCCTCGCCAGCTCAAGACACGTCACCACCTCATGGACGGAGTGATAAGCGTACCAAAGAAAGCGCCTGAAGTCGGTTTCTGAATCGCAGCCCGCTCCTTCAGCGATGTTCAGGTTCTGGCCCCTCTGCGCATCCATGCCCGTCTCATGTTGCCGACAGCGGGTTGCGGACAGCGGTCTCACCACTTGAACCCAAACGGCTGATAGGCGCCTTCCCGGCGCAGGAACGTACAGAGACTGCGCGCCTGCATCTGGATGATCGACTTGATCTGGTATTTCTTGCCTTTCACGGTCTCGGTGGACTCCAGCCGTTCGAGAATCTTGGCCGCGTAGCGCGAGCGGGTCTCTTCATCCAACATGCCGGCCTTCAAGGTCACGGCCTCCCCGAGATTGATATGAGCGATCACGGTCCGATCGACCACCGGCTGCCGAAATTCCTCGACCAGATCCAGCACCAATGAGGGCTTGCCGGGACGATCGACGTGGAGGAAGCCGGCGAAGGGCTCCAGCCCGGCATTGAGCACGGCGCCCCAGACCTGGGAATAGAGGATGCCGTAGCCGTAATTCAACAGCGCGTTCACGGCGTCGGTGGCGCCGCGATGTTCGCGTCCCATGAATTCGCCGCGTTGGCCGATAATCTCTTTGACGCCGTCCCAATAAAGCCGTCCTCCGGTGCCCTCGTAGCCCATCAACGAATCCCGGACGTCGTCGATGCGCTGACCCGCGATCCGCTGGACTGCCGGCCGCAGCTCCGCAATCTGATCCGCGAGCCGATCCACGCGCGCGAATCGTTCCGGATCAGCCTGCTTGAGATATTTGCCGAAATAGCGGAGCAGCCGTTCCTGGTTCGTGAGCTTCCCGGTCACAATCAACTTGGCGAACTCGACCCCCCGTTCATCCGCAATGGCCGCCAACTGTTCGCGACGCGAGATCACCGTGGCGGTCAACATGGGAGAACTCAGCATGGCATAGGGCTTCCCACCGCCAGTGAGAAAGCTCAGGCGAATGCCGCGCTGGCACAGTTCCTCGATCAAATCCGAAGACAACGACACCCCACGTGAGGCCACCACGACTTCGCTCAAGCGAAACAAGGGAAACTCGTAAACCACCGTCTTCCCTTGCCGTACCAACAGCCGCTCGCTCTTCTTCGAGAGATACATGCCGAAGCCGGACAGCACCACCTGCGAGGTATCGCCGGTTTTCACCATCCGAATGCCCTCATCGATGATCCGCTCCTCGCCATCGGGTGGCTCGGTCTCGATCGGCACGACCACCGCTTCCGGCTCTCCAGTGAAGAGGTTGATCTGCGCAGGCGGCAGTTCGCGTGCGGCCTCAGGCGCCGCGACTTCGGGATGGATACGGGGCAGGGGATTAGGTTCAGGCGCTGGTGGGTTCATAGCCGCGCTCCAACTTGTGCCGCGTCCAAGAAATTGACCGCGACTTGTAGATTGGGTACGTTCTGGGTCAAGAAAGGAACGCAATGTGCGCCAAACGTAAACCAGTTCCTCCAGATCCAATTACTGCAGCTACAGGATTCCTCAAGGGCGAATGCTCGCTAACCAAGGATCTCCGCTGTGAGCACCAGAACGAGGCGCGTCGTAAATCCGGTGCTGATCCTCCTGCCAAGCGCCTCGCTGGCGCTTCCAGGAAGGTCCGCAAGGAAAGCATGCGGGTCAATGCCGGCTTCGCCGCCATCGAGCATGAGCCAGACGCCTGAGCCCCTTTCAAGAACCTCTGCCCAGTCTCCACCAGCGGCCGCACCGCACCGTCGAAAGCAAGCGTGTACAGCCAAACCCTAATCGTGTCGCTTAAGGTGAGCCTTGAACGGATTGATGACGGTCATGCCAGGAATCTTTTTGAAGTCCCTCTCATTCTCGGTCACGATACTGCCGATGCCATGCTCCAGCATGCAGGCGGCTATCAAAACGTGAGGTGGCTCCGCTTGTTTGGACAGAATCTTTCAGTTCTTAAGTGGCGCCTCGCGGTGTTTTGCCTACGCGGCAGTGTGCCGTGCGGGCAGGTTGTCAAAGTACACGCGATCCGGCGTCCGCCCGTCAAGAGCCCGATGGGGTCTCGTCTGGTTATAGAAAGTCAGGTAGCGTCCTAACCCCTGTTGGGCCTTGGTAACGGTCTCGTAGGCGTGGAGATAGACCTCTTCATATTTGAGGCTCCGCCACAGCCGTTCGACGAACACATTGTCGCGCCAACGCCCGGTTCCATCCATACTGATCTGAATGCCGTGGGCTGTCAGAAGCCCGGTGAATTCCTGACTGGTGAACTGACAGCCTTGATCGGTGTTGAAGATCTCCGGGCAACCATACCGGGTGATCGCCTCCCGCACGGCTTCCACGCAGAAGTCCGTCGTCAACGTATTGGACAGCCGCCACGCCAGCACCCGGCGACTGGCCCAGTCCAGGATCGCACAGAGATAGACGAAGCCGCGCTGCATCGGGATGTAGGTGATATCCGCCGCCCACACGTGGTTCGGACGCGTGATCGTGAGCTGGCGCAGCAGATAGGGATAGATCCGGTGGGCGGGATGCCGGTGACTGGTGCGGGGTTTGCGGTAGACTGCCGTGATCCCCATGCGCCGCATCAGCGTCGCCACATGGCGCCGTCCGACTCCATGGCCCTCGCCCCGGAGGACATCCCGGAGCATCCGGGCGCCGGCAAACGGATACTGCAGATGCAGTTCGTCAACCCGGCGCATCAGGGCCAGCGTCTCCGACGACACCGGCACGGGCTGGTAGTAGACCGTGGACCGGGCCAGCTTCAGCAGTTGGCATTGCCGCCCGATTGGTAATTGATGCGTGCGATCGATCATCGCTTTGCGCTCAGCAAGCCCGCCTTGATGAGCGCGCCTTCTAAAAAATCATTCTCCAACGCCAGTTGCCCGATCTTCGCATGAAGCGTCTTGAGATCCGGTGCCTCCGACGACGGTTTCGTCCCGCCAAACACGTCCGCCGCCCGGCCCACCAGTTGCTGCTTCCATTCGGTGATCTGAGTGGGGTGGACGCTGAATTGCTCGGCCAACTCGGCGAGCGTCTTGTCGCCTTTGACCGCGGCCAATGCGACCTGCGCCTTGAAGGTGGCGCCATGATTCCGTCTCGTGCGTTTCATTGCCTCGCTCCTCTCGTCGGCCACCTCGCGGTGGCGGTGGTGAAGCCAGGCTACCACTTACCACACTGTCCGAATTTCCGGAGCCCCCTCTGCGTCCCAGAAGGAGGCACGATGGAGTATAACCAACTCGATGGCCTGGACAACGGTTCCCGGACGCCGATCCAGGACGCGCCACTTCGTCGAACCGAGGATTTCTTTCACGATGCGTCCAGCCTGATCAACCGGCATGGGGCGTTCGATCTTGCTCGTCGCAACAGCGAAGAACTCGCACAGGTTTTGTATGGTTGTGAGCCCGCCGCCGTCATTCCAAATGGCGAGGACAAGGGCTTGCGCGACAGTCTGCTTTCGTGCGTCCAAATGCACGTAGGCGTGAACCAGAACAGTGGTATCAATAAGCCGCTCACCAGCGGTCATAAAGTTCCTCGCGGCGGCGGTAGCGCAGCCTTCCACCCTTATGCGGGTGCTTCAACAGTTCAATCTGGCGCTTCGTGATCTCGTTGTCTTTTGCGGCCTGATCGAGCGGCTTGATCTCGACTAGAGCCTGACACTCATCCGGCAAGTCAGGCCTCTCTTCTAAGACAATCGTGTTGCCTTTGATGACTCCTCTGTAAACTTTCATCGTTAGGTTCCTCCACGGCAATAAACCTATTCTCTATCCTCATGCAGCTCGTCTCGCTTCCGATACTGGAGCTTCCCCATCGCAAATCCAGTTTCCAGCATGGCTTTTTGGCGGTTGATGATGTCCTGTTCTTCTTCCTCCGTGGCCTTCACGAGCACGAGGGCCTCAGTCCCGTCGCCACATCCAGTTTGTCCTTGAGCACCACCGTGTTGCCTTTCACGATGCCTTTGTACGTCTTCATGGCCTGTTCTCCATTGTCATCTCCAGCGCATGCCCAGCATTATCGCCAAATGCCGGCTGTTGGTCATCTCATTCCGCATGTCTGAAAGACCGCCGCCAGAGTTCCAGAAGCAGCAGCGCCTGTCTGCCTGCCCGCAGCCCTGCAGGCAGGCCAGGGCATAGGCAGGCCGCTCGGAGAAAGCGAGGAGTACTGAAATCTCCCAAAGATTAGTTCAATTTTAGCCCATGGATCGAATCATAGGGCACATCCACAACAATAGGATCTGCGCCAGATGAGCTTAACACCTTATCGGCTCGTCGAAGTTGCCAGAATTGGCCAGAGGAGATTGGAACAAGGAGTTCACCGGAACGCAATGGGTCCTGGTCGAGTGCATTTTCGTACTCCGTCACAAGTACCTTTGGCAGCACTTCTGTGCCATCGAACATCTTGTCGAATGCTTCCGCCAACTCATCGCTCGATTGGAAAGCGCGAAGGTTTGCCAGGCATGCTACGGCAAACTCCTCCTGGCAGTCTGATACTTCCTTAGCCCATTTTTCGTGAATAGCGCCAGCATATATTCTGTCGAGCCAGGGACCAATCTGCGACTCATTAATAATTGTATTGGCGTTTTCTTCCAGTATCCGAAGCGAACCGGCAACATACTCTTTCTCATAGACACCTTGACCCCCCAGAGGCTCTGTTACGACATGAACGTCACACGAAGTATGACGACGACCTCTGTTTACTCGCCCAAAACGCTGAATCAGTGATTCAAGAGGCGCCGGCTCTGTGAAGATTGTGTCAAAGTCAATATCCAGACTGACCTCAACAACCTGAGTAGCGACAAGGACTGCCGGGGTCGCTGTTTGCTGTCGATTGCGGGTTCCCATCTTCATAAGAAGATTTTGTTCTTTGCCAAATCGATCTCGGGCGTTAAAGCGGCCATGGATAAGCTCAGACACAATAGCGATCGATGAGAGTGGTTCACTAAGAGCGCGATGAACATTGATTGCAGTAGCAACTGTATTGCAGACAACCAGTACTGATTCACCTCCGGACGCACGCTGTGCGATTTGTTCTAGAACGGCGGGTTCTGTGATCCTGCCCTTCACAATTCTTATGGTATGACGGGCGAATTGTTTAAAGAGGGCATCTCCTGCACTGACATGCACGACCTCTCCAAGAACTCGGTGAAGAACTCCGGCGAGTATCGACGGAAAGGTTGCCGACATAATCAAGAATCGGCCTCCAAGATTTCTTCGAAGATGTTCAATCATGCCTAAGATCATGCCCAGCCGCTTTGGTTCATAAGCATGGATCTCATCAAAGATGAAAAGACCATCAACCGCGTCTGTGAGCAGTGCTTCGTAGCCTTTCAATCGAAAGGCTCCACGGAGAAGTTGATAGGGAGTCAGAACCCGTATCGGATGATGACAGAGACGAGCAAGAGCCTGTTCGCGGTGCGCGACGATCTCTGCCTTCTCTGGGACATACCCTTTCTCCAAAAGGTTTCGATAAAGAGCCTGAAGTGCGCGGGAGTGCTGGAGTGAAACGCTTTCAGGAAAATGGCGAGAGAGCCGAGCGTGCATGGCATTGAGACTAGCTTGATAGGGGAGGAGATAATAGATGCGTCCACGGCAATCACCGTTCGCCTTTTGATTGACGCTCCAGAGAATCGCGGCTTCCGTTTTCCCACTCCCCGTTGGAGCAACGAGCAGAGCATGCCCAGAGCGCGATGCTGCCTCCCGTTGGTGTGGAAAGAGTGCATCTGTGCGGCCCAGGCCCAAGATCTTCACCATTTCCTCTATATTCTTAAACGGGAGATCTGCAGGGCGTACATGAGCAGAAGCAGTGTGGTCTGCGAGAAGAACGAGTCCGCGAAGGACAAGGGCGGTGAGGTTTTCGGATGACGAGGAAGGTTGCTCTCCAAGTTTCCGGACAAGCCGTCGGTAAGCCTTTAATGCATTGTGAATTCTCGAGACTGCAAGTTCACGAAAATTGGCTGCGGGGTGTGCTGGCAGGTCAGGAAAGACTTCAAGCTCTGGCAGTTTGTTCTTCCTTGCTAATTTAGAAGAATCTATTGCTATCCAGTTCGCAACAGCTTCCACTATGGGGTCACTCACCTCTGCCAACAGAGAGGAGACAGGGTCGTCTTCGGAATCATCAAGTTCAGAGTAAAGTCGAGTGATGTCACTGATGTCCCGATGATGCGAGGCAATACCGGCTGCAACCCATGGATGGTCGCCTTCATTGCCATCAGGCAGAGCCCATTCAATAAATGCTAGCGAGAGGATTTCATGGCGTTG
Organism: Nitrospira tepida; assembly: GCF_947241125.1. Classification (NCBI taxonomy): domain Bacteria; kingdom Pseudomonadati; phylum Nitrospirota; class Nitrospiria; order Nitrospirales; family Nitrospiraceae; genus Nitrospira; species Nitrospira tepida. Next base: position 1,597,939 of record NZ_OX365700.1, read on the forward strand.
CCCCCATGATTCTCCACCCGGGCGGAGTTGAGCTTGGAACCCTTTCGCGATTTTCCCCATATCATGCAGAACGCATGCCCAGAACGCTCGATGCCACAGGCGAGGCTCGCCCACTCGCTCGGCAAGGTTAGGAAATAGTTCGTGAAGATCGCCTAAGCGAGCTACGACCGCAGCGGTATGGCCTATAAGGGTTTCTCCTCGAGTCGAACCAGGCCGTGGACTTTTAGCCCAAATTTCCGCCAGGGTTGTCTTGTGGTCAGTGTCCACTGTTTTATGAACTACCTGTGAAACTGTGAAACCACACAATTCTATGGGTTCCATGTTTTGGAGGTGATTGGGGGTCAATCCAAAGCTCCAAAGGCTCGTTTTTGATGTGCAACACCTGTCGGGAGCCAAACAGGTTGCCTTCTTCGACTGACGAGTAGTAAACAATATCCCGGAGAAGGATGAAGCGATCGAAAACTGGTTCTCTCTGTGGTGGGGGACCGATATAGCGCGGCATCAAGACGGTGGTGCCGCGTGCGGTTCGCCTGCGGAAATGAGAAGGCAGAATCGTTGCCTCGAAGTATCCACGGTCTGACCGTTCAAGTGTGGCTTCTTCAACTTTGCTATAGCAGGCCAGGTCCTGCGAGCGTCCCAAGACGACCGGAAAGCGGGGTTGTAAGAATGCATCAGCGAGGTCTATTCGGTTCAGATAGAGAACAAGCCTGGCTCCCAAAAGAAACTCCCGACGAGTAGGCTGCACGGTAGCATTAAGAACAGTTGAGTGTGTTTCTCTCCCAACTTGAAACCGTCCTCCAGCAGGAACCACAATCTGCTGATTTTCCAAATCCTCCCCTTTGCCAAGGGCCGTAAACCAATAAGCAAACTGGAGACTTGTTGAGTCCGGCCATTCTCCCAAGGCGCTGGCAATATGGCCAAATATTGTAGAGGGAGGAGGCATGTCAAAGCTTAACTGGCGTCCAACCAAGAAGTGGGGGTAACGAAAGGAGCAGGTTGGCGCTTCTATCTCAATGCGAAGGACTCGCATGTCAGTCGTACCATTTCTTGTTATTGCTTTGTTTGAGTTCTTCTGCCAGAGCGATCATTGCCTCCCGCGGGTGCCCCCACCGGAATTTAATGCTAGATCGCTCAGCATCGCTCAGCAATTCGACGGCCTGCCGATGATCATCCAAGTAACCCTTAGCCCATCCCACAAATACATCAGAAAGAAGTTGGTCCTTGTAGACCTTCAAAATTTCTTTTAGCGCATCGAGACTGATCGCAGGTTGACCATTACTATTGGCGCAGACGATTCGGTAAAAGGGATGGTTGCCAGATCGCGTGACGGCAGCAAAAATCAGACTCGGTGTTACGTCAGTATAGTGGAGCGTCAACTTAGCGCCACCTTCCATCTCGCCGATCGCACGTATCAGGGATGCGACACGTTTAGCTCGGTCTTGGTGGGATAAACGGAAAGCAGGTTGTCCATAAACTGTTGCCTCTTGAAGGTGCCGTTCCCTAGCAATTTGAATGCGGTTTTCATCAAGATTCCGATAACCAACTCGCCCTCCGTTGAAAAATGTGCCGGCAGTGGTCAGGTTGAGCGAAAAGAGTCCTTGGAGGGTCGCTCTATAGAATTGGTGCTGATAGAGAACGGGGTCTCCATCATGCCGAGCCATTGTTCCCCAATCTTCGACAAGCTTTACTGGCCCAAGAGAGACCAGAGTACCAACCCTAAATGGAGAGATTCGCGTTATACTGACTTCCTTCCCTTTCTTTTCTTCCAGCGGCGTTAGCTTTTGATAATTTGGATCTTTCTGGCGACGATCTTTAGACTTGGAATCTGGTGCGCGCATGTATCCAAACAAATCGTCATCCCAATACTCGATCGGGTTGCTGGCTGGATAGGCAAGGTTTTCGTTTTCCTTGTACGTTGGTGCCATTGCCCAGGCAGCATCGTTTTTCGAAAGAGTTTCTCTCAGCCAATATCGAACCGCCTGTGCCGACACATATGGAATTGGCCCAGTTGGCGTGCGTATAAATTTCACAGCCATTGCATTTTCAACCCGTGCTGTCTCGTCCTTCCCAGCATTGTTCAGCGCCGATGCTGGAGCATCGATTAACATCATTCCAGTGACAAAAGCCATGTCTCGCTCCTCCTTTTCCTCAAAAGCGGATTCCCTGTTTGCAGGGATACTTATGATGCTGCCAGATTTGCAGCTTCATCTTCGGTTTCTAGTTCCTGAAGCGCATCGGGTTGTTTGCCAAACCAGCCCTGCCGATGCAATTCTTCAATGACCCGAATCAACACCAGGTCTCTGGCCAGCGTCCAGTCTGTTCTGGCCAATTCCTCTCCTTCTTCAAAGACGAGCAGGAACTCATCCAGCCCCAGTAAAGGAGGTTGTCCCTTCTTGAGACGGACGTTGGAGGCTTTGATGAGCAGATTCCTCAAGATCACATACCGATTGGCCCGATAAAGTCCCTGAAAAAGGCGTCGGTCGTTGTCCAATGCGATGTGTTGAGCGACCCGATCGCCAAGTGAACGGATCGCCTCAATCCGGCTCTTTTCCATTCCAATCACCTCCTTCAGAAATAGGCGTGTTATGTCCCAGGAGACGAGATCGAATTGCCGGGTTAAGTGATAGTCCCGGCGCGGGTCGCTCTCGCGTGCGAACCGATGGGCTTGACGAAGAAAATAGGTGCGGACAAAGCGGGCTGCATTGGCTGGTAGATCAAATAGGTCATCATAGAGATAGTTACGATTCATTTCAGGGTTCCAGGGTTTCTCTCCGTGCGTGTTTGTAGCTTGTTTGTGTTTCTTTCTCCCCTTGCTTTTCTTCTGCTTGTCATCCTCTGAAGTTCTCTCTCTCGCCGAAGACTGTATCTTTTGCCAAACCTGACTCGTACCAGCTCGAGATACTGCGCGGATGAATTTGACGACCTCAGAAGGAAGTTGGAAAAGATCAATATCAGGGCCTTGACCGGAATTGGTCAGGTGATACACCGTGACTGATGGTGCCGGTTCGTCCTCACTCCATTCTCGGCGCTCGTGTTCAATTTCTAATAGAACATGGACAATTAAGGTTTTCGGGGCCTTTGCATCGAGATATTTTTCTTTAGACTTGTCAGTTAAAAGGAGGAGCTTTCGATTATCGTTGAGGAACCGGTGAGCGAAGGCATAGGTAAGCTTCGGATCATCGGGACAATGAACTGCCAAGGCCCGCCCGTAACAACGACGAGCGCCCATAGGGAAAGCTTGGATTGCCAGAAGATAGGCACCTGAAATAGGCAGGCCGCCGGTGCCTGCAGGGAAAAAGTTGAGAACGTCCTCCCCCGTGATCATCGGCACGTGTTGTCTGTAGACGATCCGGCTAGCTGGTTCACCAGAGAATATACAGCGAAGGCCTGATGCGTGAGGATCAGGTGGTTCCTGAAATGCATAGAGGACTTGTCGTTTAAATTGCGCGATATTTTCGGATTTCATTTTTATTTTTGCACCGGGCTGCGCACCTGGTTGAACATAAGCAGCGTTCGGAAAGACACAGGTGAGATATGAGAGCAGTTTCCCCGAGAAGTATTCCTTCTCCAGAAAGTTTGCCACCTTAAGCAGATCTTTCTTGGTTAAAGTCGAAGGATCAGGTTTCTCGCAGAACGCCGATAACGTTGCCACGCCGACATCGGCAATTGGATGACCTGTATATCGCAGCATCACATCACTCTTATATAGTTTGTCTTCCAAAGACCGCACTAACTCATACCGCCCATTTCCCCATACTGCATACTTCCCCACGTGAGTGTACTGCGTATCCGTTTACCGTGAACCGTCGTCCGCAGTCCGCGAACCGCAATTCGCGAGCCACCGCCTGCGAACTGTTATCGGTCGATGGAGAACCGTCCGCCCTTGTCGTGCACAGGACCTTGTATCCGCACGATGTATGGAGCGTGGTGTGCACTGGTGGCCCATCAGGTATCACGCCCATGTGACATCCGAGGTCACAACGCTGAAGACTGTGACCCGCCATCCGCACACCGCTTCCCGCTCTCGGCGTTCCGCTGACCGGTTAGCGTAAACCGCGGCCCGGAATCCGTGACCTGTCATTGGTCGACGGATAACGGAAGACGGGCAACGGAAAACGGGATACCGGAGTCCCGTTTGACCGTTTACGGCCAGTGCTGGTAGCATCTCTTTGCCTTAGAGTGCCTCCATGAGCGAAAAAGAATCGCTTCATCCCCCTCGATTTGTCCGGAACGAACAGGGTGAGATTATCGACGTCATTGTGTCCTATGACGATTATCGGCAATTCCTTCGGACCCTTGCCGCTCATGCTGATTGGGAAACACTGCCTCCCTATCTTCAGGATGCCATTGATCACCTGCTTGCTGAAGAAGCCAAGGCTGAACCTGGATCATCACAGCCCATCCGTGCAGTTCTGGGCAAACCTGGCAAGACTGCCTGATGGTCTACCAGGTTCTGCTCCGACCTGCCGCGGAACGCGACCTCGCTAAGCTTCCTCCCGATATTCGCACCAGGTTGGCCGATGTTCTGTTTGCCCTCGAAAACGATCCTCGCCCTCATGGCGTGACCAAGCTGGCGGGAGGCCACGATGTGTGGCGCGTCCGCGTCGGCGACTATCGCGTTCTTTTCGAAATCGACGATTCTGCCCAAACCATTCTCATCCTTCGTATCGCCCACCGCCGGGATGCTTACCGCTGATGCCATTCCATAACCTCATACTGTCCGTTTCCCCACACCGCGTACTTCCTATTGTCCGTGAACCGTTCACCGCTGCCCGCAATCCGCGAGCCGCTCACCGTGAGCCGTGTTCCGTGATCCGTTTACCGCTATCCGCATCCCGCTGACCGTCTACCGCTGCCCGCAAACCGCTTTCAACAGCCCGTGATCGGTCGACGGGCAACGGAAGACGGGCGACGGAGAACCGGAGTCCGTTCGCCGTGAGCCGTCGAACCTTCATCGCTCCTTCTCCAAGGATCGGGCAATCAGTTCTCTCGCCAGGGATTTATAGAAGGACGCTATTGCCACTGGATCATAGGGCTTGAGCATCGGCAGCTCGCCTTGCGACGGAAGGTCTTCCAGAAATCTGCCTTTGAGGATATGGTCGATGCCTGTGACGCCGAATTTCCGCTGAGTCTGCTGGATTGCGTCCCACAGGCTGATTGTCGGAAACTCGCGAAGCAGAAAATAGACGTCGAGATAATCCTTGAAATCCTTTCGATCCGTGAGCGCCATGAGTTTGTTGGCCAGGATGTCTCGCCAACCGTCAACCTGGACGCCTTCGACGGCCAGGCGCGGCTCAAGCGGGGGAAACGGATATTTCGTGAACTCCACTTTCATGGTCCGCTGATTGTAATCATGAAGCAGGAACAACCGGCGATCGTATTTCCGCTCATGCTGAATATTGGCGACGTGTGGAATCGCTCGAAGGAAACCGAGGACGGACTCCAGATCGACTTCCTGCTCGGTAAAGAAGTCGAGATCTTCGGAGTGCCGATGCCGAAGATAGAACGCCGACAGGGCCGTTCCACCGGTCAGGTAAAAGTGCTCGCGGAGCGGGGAGTTCCGGAAGCGTACAAGGAGGGTTTTTTGTTCCTCCGTCAGAATTGAATTGTCGGTAATCGAGTTCAGGGATGGGTCTCCCAGGCGCGATGATATTCTTCAATCAGCGCTTTCGTGGCTCCATCGACCTTCAGTCGATCGCGATAGGTATAGAGAAGAGCCACCGTGTCACGGTCTTTCCCGTAGAGAGGGAAAAAGTCTGCGATCCGCTGCAAACGCCACAACAGATCCTGGGGGGGCTCTCGATAATCCCACAGCAACTCTTTGGGGACAGCAATCATCTCGCTTCGCTCTTTCGAGAGTCGGCGACCATTATATAACTCTCACTTCATATTGCCCATTTCCCCAAACCGCATACTTTCCCACATGGGTGTACTGGCCAAGGATCAGCAACGGCAGGAACTCTTCGAAGTCGCCCTCATACGTCACTTCGCCCACGAAGCCGCCCATGTCGTGGGCCTGACCGGTCTTCCAGGACCGGCGGTCGCGGTCTTCCCATCTGATCTTGCAACTCACGGTTCGGATGGCTTCCGCCCGTTCGCCGAAGGCTTTGAAGTCTACGTCGAGCGTGTCGTCGCAGTAGAAATGGCCGAGCGCGTTGATGCGGTCGCGCAGGCGCTTGATCAGGTGCTGGAACTCGGGGCGCTCAACAATCCTGCCGTCGGCTTTGAGGAGCGTCGGGGTGAGGAAGCGCACCGCTATCCGTTTTCGGTTATCCGTCGTCCGCGATCCGCGGTCCGTTGGCTGTAAGCTGTTCCCCGTGAACCGTTCAGAAGCGAGACGGCGGCAGTCATCGAAGGTTAAGCGGAATGAAGAGGGTCGAACCAATTGTGTTGCGGAAGAGTAAACCTCTTCTCCCTCAGGAGCTTGCTCACGGGTAACGGAAAACGGATGACAGGCAACGGCCTCGCGTAGCGCGAGCGCGCGAGCTAAAGCGTAGCGCCCTCGGCCGAGCCCGATGCCTTGGTCGCCCAACTCCCGGAACGTGACCGCAAAATAGGGAAAGTAGTCGAGCGCTCTGCCGATGAGGATCAGGTCGAAGGACAGGGCCTCGCCCGGTCCAGCCACCGTCTCAAGCCCGTTCGGCGGCCGGAACACGAAGGGCCGCGGAATGTCCTGATTCAGGCTCAGCCGGTCGCTGCCGGGCGGAGGGCTCGGCTCAAAGATCTGCCCGTACGGGCAAGTGGCTTTCATCGCGCAGGTCTGGCGGCAGTCGGCCGGCGTCGGACAGACCAGCCGTTTGAACGTGGCGCCGAAGGCGCCGCGGAGGGTGTTGCCGGGATTGCGCGGATGAAGGGCCAGGCGATCTACCGCCTCTAACTCGAACCTGAAGTGGGCGAGGGAGAATGAGTTCAGCATGGTACACAGCATTCAGAACAGACCCAGCGAATCATCTTTTACGCGTGCTCGAAAACTTTAAGTTCTTGAGGAAGCTGGTGCACGGTGACCTCACTTCTTTCGGATCGTGGAATACTTGCTAAAGCTTGCCGACAGAGTATGAGTCCAACGTTACCTTTGTTCTGCCACCGGGCTGAATCAATTGGTTCCAGTCCGTGTGCAAGGATGGAGGAGTTCCGCACCCCTAAGAAGTCTTGGACCTTGGATTTGTTCTCGGCAAACCAGGCCCCAAGATGGTCGTCGTGCAGCTCTTGGAGAAGAGCCCACGAGGGAAACAAGGGAATTTGGATTTTGCCGGTGTCTGAGCGGTGACGTTCAAATGAAGCCCGACGCTGTGCCGGGATCTTCTGCAAGTCAACGTTCGAAGTGTCAATTCCGTGTTTCGCCCTCAGCCGCACTTGAGCTATCAATTCCAGCGCTCGATAGATCCGTGCGGCTGCATCGTCATAGCGACCTTGAATCGCTCGCCGCTCTGCATTGAGAAACAGATCTTCAACTCGAAGATAGGGGTCTCTCGGCTCTACTCGGCAGAGATCATCCAGCATGATGCTGGACTCCTTGAGATACGGCCGGTATGGTTGCAATAGGGTCCGTGCTTCATCGTGATTGAACCTGTCCCATGCATCGAGGCCTCGGCAGATCGCTAACCCGGCCCGCACCTTGTCCGAAAAGGATTCGCTGATTGGCATCTGGCCAATTCTTTCCAGCATAGAGGCTGCTCCCGCATAATCGAAGCGGGATAGGCGGGCCTGAACCTCTTCGAGCTTTCTTCTGCCTCTCAGGTCCCACACGGCGATGGGTCTGGAAAACTGGCTCCGATCTCTCACCTTTTCAAGGTCCGTGCGGGTCCCTGCAATCAAGTTCAATTCGCACCACTCCGAATCCACGGCCGCCAGAGCCAAGCCGGCGGTCATGGACTTGGTTCCCCCTGTATAGTCAGCGATAAGGCGGGCGTGAGGCTGCTCATGATGCAGCTTGATGAGAATCCGGATGGATTCGAGGTAACACGCTTCGAGATTATCGAAGTGCTCAATCTTCACCACGTCAAATTGGTCGGGGGACAAACCAACCTGCGTTGGAATATTTGGAAGGTCGGGTTTGTCCAATTTAGGGTCGCTCTTGATGATCTTGCCTTCGCCGATGACTTGCACGTACGAGCCCTTGGCGGTAGGGGTCTCGTCTGAGCACAAGAAAACCACTCGGTCCGGCTTCAGCGTTTGGATTGCCGTCACCAGTGGTTGATGTGACCCGCCCACGGTCAAAACGAGGATTGTCATGGCTCTCACACGAAGTATCCGTAACCGGCGGCTGTCTTCGCTCCGGCTCCCAGGGTTTTCAGGCCCTCGATGAGCCAAGCCTTGGCTTTGTTGAGAGCATCCTTGGCTTCGTTAGTTCGCGTCCGGCACAGGAGGGCAAACTCGAATTCAACACCAGGTGAGACGGTCAAGAAAAAGATGGGGTTCGGACTCTGATCGTCAGATGGAGCCAACGCTTTGCCTTGCTTGTCTTTCTTCTGTTGGTACCAGTCGGGATAATGGGGGTTCATGATATCCACTTCGATCCAATTCTTTCCGGGCGGTGAGATGGGGATGGCATCCAGGACATCAACCAGCCCCGCGGCCTTCTGTGTGCCGAAGATTGTTTCGTGTTCACCGTTGGACCTCGCGACTGCCAATGCCAGCCCTTTCAATCCTGAGCCTGGCAGCATGGGGACGCCGTAGAGACGGTGAAATACGATGTTGGTTTCAAGCGGGCTCGCCCCTGCCAGCCCGATGGCCAAACGCCAATCAGTCTTGGCGCGGAACCGGCAGGCCAGCCCTTGTTGCTCTAACGGCTTGAGCCACGCTTCACGGCGAGCACGCCACTCAGTGGCTAACTTGCGAACTGGCTCAACATTGGCCGCCCTTGCCGCATGGTCGAGGTTATCCCGTTTGCGGTCTTCTTCTTTCTGTTTTCCGCTGCGGGTAGTGGTTACTACTTTGAAGTCCCACTGATTTGGGCCTTGACGCACTGGTCCCCACCGAACAAACCGGGTGAGCCAAAGGCCTGGATGCACAGGGTGTTGAAGGCGGCGCAGCACTTCTTCTGCAACCTTGTCCTTGTGGGGGAGTGGAAGCCGGCTTAATTGAGGCGGCCCAGCTTGGCTGCCCGGCGAGCCTTGATGAGTTGGAGGCGGTCCAGGCCTCCCAGGTCCCCTGGGTGATGACGAACCCGGCCTACTGCCTCTGCGATCCCAGGTTGGCATACTTCATCCTCGCGCTGTTCCACGTTCGGGTTTTTCGATGGCGGCCTCGGCGAAGCGCTTGAGCCATTGCAGATAGGCTAAAGCTTCGGTTGTTGCCATACGGTAGCCTCGGCTGTCACCGTCCATCAGCGCTTTGAGAACTCCGTCCTTCCCTTTGGCGTAGTCAAATCGCTCGAGCCACTCCTCCAGATCGGCAAGAGCCATGGCGTGGTGACCTTTCCCCTTGCTGGCAAGAAAGGCCATGGTCTGACCAAGCCCGCACTGTTGGATCATGGCAGGAAGCCCCATCACAAGCTGGCGATACTCGCCGGCAAGTTTTCCATTAGTCTCTCCACCGGCGTCCCGGTTTTTCTGGATGCGATCATGCGCGAACTTGGCGCGATCCTGCTCAGCGAGCCTTCCCATCGTTGCCTCCCCCGAAACGCACCAACGCGAACCCTCGTCCGGTGGTCTCGTCTCCACCTACTTGGATTCGTTGGCCGTCAAAGGTCTTGATCTTTTGAGACACCCACGCGGCGGTCCAACTGGCCTGCTTGTTGTCGGCCATTGGATCTTGAAGCAAGACTAGCGCGCAGAAGGCGCTGTCGCTCGGTACGTGTTCCTCCGTCCAGAGTGCACCTGGCTGAACGGTCTTCGTGTTCTCATCCAAACGGACACGCGTGACAATTTCTGTGGCCGTCTTTGCGAATTCGCGGAACTCATTATCTGGAAGAACCACGAGGTCGGCAGCAAGCTTGGTTTTCCAGAAGCCAAAGGCCGCGTCGTTTGTGAACAGTTGTCGGCTCAGCCAGTCGCCTAACTGCTTAATGTCCTGATTCGCCTCCGCAGTATAGGAGAATTCTTCGAGGATGATTGGACCCTGCTGTGCAGAACCCGAAAGAAGTGCTGAACCAGTGGGGACAAGCGCACCGTCCTTGGCCGGTGGAGCCGGCACATTAGGCAGACCGTCGAGGCCGCAGTGTGTAAGGTCGCGTCTGAGCCGTGCCAACACATGAGGGCAAGTCGTCCAAGCAAAGACGGTCCCAATCGCCCTCACAGGGAACAGGAGGATACGTGCGTCTGTGAACGAAATCGCGCCAGCATGTTTATCGGCTTCGCCAGTCTCAGGCCCGAACATCGCCGCGATTTCGTCAGACTGCCAGTTGCACTCCCGTGCTAGAGATCGAAAGACACCCTTGAGGCTCGATCCCTGGATGATGGGATAGTCTGTGTAGCGTTCGCGCTGAATCGGAAGGTCAACCGTCCCCACCTGCGCTCCTGTTCCCGGATGCAAGGGGGTCTCGGTATAGAGAAAAAGCGGAATTGCGAGCTTTGCCATGCTTACCACCTCCCAACGAGGGCGAGCCCAAAACCGAACTCGGCTCCCCAATCCGTCATCGTCTGACCGTGGACTGAGAACACGTCCTCTCCTGGCCCATCGATGAGTTCAAAGAAATACACGCTTCCTGCAGGCACGGTCGGCCGCATCGGGCGAGGCTGCCCGCCACGGCCACCTCTCCCAAGTTCCCAGCCGCTGACTCTGAGCGGCGAGCCGATGGCTGCCGCAACCAGACGGACACGGGTTTTCGCTCCGGGCAGTGTCCCGGTGAGTTGATCTCCCAAGAAGCTCGGCTTCCATGTCCATCTAGCCGTGTCACTGCCAAATAGGGCGGGTGAAACGAAGTAAAGGAGAAAACGACGCTCTCGTCCGATATGTTCAGCAGGCAACGCCGGCCATTGAATATCTGAGATAGTCTGATAGTGTCCCGCTCGACCTTCGCCGCCAATGTCCAGAAATCCCTGCACCGGCAGGCTTGGTAATCCGGTGAAGGAGATAGCAAGCCCCCAGTCATCCTGGAGCCGAAGAGCGTCCACGATGAAGAACTGACCGGACTGTGCCGTCCTGCGGCCTCGCTGCAAACCGATTCCGACCCTGGGTTCCTCGACGAGGATTCCGTTTTCTCCACGCGTGCGAGTTGGGTCGAGACCTTGGAGAATTTCACCTTCCAGGAGCGTTTGAAGCGTAGGAGCATCCACCCACCCTTCAAGGTGTTCCACCGGCTCTGCTCCGGCAACACCCAGCGGACGGAGGCCGGCAGGAAGCCCTGTCACCTCAGCTCCCTGCTGGGGACAAAGGAAATGCCAGCTTGTCTTCCCCTTGACGCGGACCACGTGTCTAGGGAGAGGGAAGTAGGTGGTAAGTGAACCTTTTATCTGGTGGGCCGGCAAAACATAGCGAAGGCGAAACGGTCCGGGATTGCCGGGAGTGCCAACTTCCTGGCGGAGGGGACACTCGGGCACTGAACCACACTTCGGGCAAGCCGGACCACCATCACGTTCAGCGTACTTGTCCAGGTTGCCGCAGTTTTCCACCAGCACTTTGGATCGCAACGCGCCTTGAACAGTGAACGGCGAAGGAGGGAAGACCGACTTGGCATGATGGTCCTCGCCCGCTGAGAATGGACGACCATCCCGGAAGACCCACACATCGAGCGGTTCTAGAAAGATGGTCCTCATCGTCCTCCCCGCGCTAAAAATACCGCGGCCTCCAAGGCTGCAAGCCATTCTTCGCGGCATGGCGTCTGGTTCCGCAGTTCCCAGATTGCAGATCGCACAGTGTCCTGAGAGAGTTGAGTCTTCTCGGCCTGGCCATTGTCCCAGTGACGGCCCAGTTCACGTTTGACAAGTAGTTGAATTGCCTCCGGCGGAAGCTGTTTGGCCTCTGGCCGTTCAAGCAAACCTTTCAGGATCGAAAAGAATCGCGGAGAGAGCGCTTTTTCTCGCACCGCTGTGGTAATCGCGGAAAGGTCGTGAACGGGATCGGCACTCCGGTCCTTATTCGTCCAGCGAATCCGGCAGTGGGTGGGCTGGCCGCTCCGGCGCATGATCCGTACGGCCAGCACATCTTTGCTATCGGTGGACTTCGCCCACTCTTCAGCACGCCGTGATTCCTCCACTGCGACTTGAAGCGGATACTTGTGGTGGAAGATCACGAGGCTGCCGGACAAGCCCGCTCGGCTCCCGAATGTCTGGATTAACTCACCGTTGATCCAGTAAAAGCCTCGCCCTTTGCTGAACCCTGGAATTTTCTTGCTGTCTTCGACTTCCATGTGGCCACCAAAGGCCAGTCGTATGTCGTGGGCTAGCTCTAAGGCGTCATTGAGCGACACCAACGCGAGGACATCGTCGCCTCCGGCATAGATCAAGTATGCGAGCTTCTCGCGGACCAAAGTCGGCACCACGGTCAGGGCAAAGGCATTGCAGGCCCGGCTAATCGCCGCGTGGGTGGCTGGCGTCATCCGGCGTTGCTTTTGCCACAAAGGGTGATCTGTGGGAAGTAGTCCACGAAGCCAATCGCCTATGTCAGGATGCAGTGTTTGATCCAGCAGGACTGATCGGTCTCCACCAAGCCATTTCCCCATGTCATCGCCGTCCATTCGAAGCAGGGCGAGATATTGGAATGGGGGAGCAATGTCCAGATGCTCTGCTTCCCGAACAAGGGCGCGAGCAGCTTTCGCCATTTCGGGAGCGACACGAATTTCTTCAAGCTCATGTTCCGGCTCGGTGGAGACCCAGAAACATTCGCCGTCAATCCGGGCGAAATCTTGTGCGTGTCCGCGATCGGATTCGGGTAGCCACTTGGTCGCTTGCCAGACCTTCGAGAGAGTCCATGCGTCCAGGTTCCCATCTGCCTTGGCAGTATCAACCAACGCTTGAATGGCCGGTTTTAGACGAGAAAAGGTTCCACTCTGTAAGACTGCGAACTTGAAGGGAGCGGCGGCAATTTCGCTCGTGGATGGCACGCCGTGAGCTTTATTGAGTTCGCTTGTGAGAATTTCTGGCCCTAGACGTTTCACGAGGCATACCGCACACAAGGCCTCTCCTTTCTTGACGCGGATAGCTTTTGCGTCGCCAAGCTTCCTCCACCAGCCTTTACCCTCGTGCGTTGACGGATGAATCACCCCCCGATGACCGCACAGGCTGCACTTCAATCCCGGCTCTTCGCCCGATTCAAAGACGCGGGTTGCTTTGGCTCCACCCAGTGTAAGATCCACGGCTCGGTATGCGGCTCCATAGAAAGCCCCCGCGTTTGGGCGGTACTCGCGGATCCCATCAAGGTTAATCGTTGAAATACTCGGCAGACCACATAGACGTGTCTTGAGGATGGTTTCACATCGGGTAAGATCGCTCGGCCATGGGAAGGCCGCCCAATAGGCCTCCAGGTGCGCCGGGATCTGGCGGTCAAAAAATGCCGCGATGTCATCGGTGGATGTATTGGTGTACCTGGCAAACTCCTGATACGCATCCTGTCCAAGCTTCTTCCATGCCTTATGAAGGGCTGAGACACAGTCCTCGGCAATCCCCTTGGCCTTATCCTGTGGAACGACCGCGAGAAAACGGTTCGGGAGCGAAGCTTCCCGACCAGGGTCTCGTGCTCCGGGAATCGGTAAATGGAGTGGTTCTTGTTGGAGCCACTGATCCAAGAGGGGCTGCCGCCAGAGAGCGGGGAACAGCACCGCGTCCGGACCGAAGGCTTGCGCGAGAGGAAGAATCGCCCGGCTGGCAAGCCAGGACAGGATGAACGAACCGGCCCAGAGATCCGCAGTGCGGCGGGCAGTTCCGATGAATCCCTGCACGGGGCCGAACGACACGAGCAGTAACGCAGGTTCTTGCTTCTGCCACAAGATCGGTGCAAGCGCCGACACCAGCCGTTGGTGGTCCCAGATCGAGTGGTCCGGCATTCTCGTTTCAGCCGGTAGATACTCCCATAGAATTCCCATCCGGTCGCGGCCTTCTCCGCCCTTTGCCAGATATTCGGGCAACAGTCGCCAGAGAGCCCAGAATCTCCGTTCCGACGTCGTTGACCCGCTACCATCCAGTGCATCAAGAAGCTGCTTCACAGCGTGGTCAACCTCAGCACGGGCTTTGTCGGGTTCAACTCCAATCCATCCCCACTGGCCTAGATCAATTGCGTCCCCGGACAAAGGATGGCGCAATACTGGCTTATTGCTCCACCGAAGGTCCGGAGCGCCTCCCAGGAACTTTTCCCGGTCGGCGGCAGAAGCCAGATGATCGGCTTCCTTAATTGCATCTTCGGCTCCTTGCGGAGCCGGGCCTACAAGCCGCTCAGCCAGTTCTCGTCCGCGCGCTGCGTGCCCACCTTCAAACAAAATCAGTGCCTTCTCAGGCGGATCGTGCAGAAACGCGTGGACTTTCAGACGCCACACTGCCTCGTCGGTCATGAATTTCTCCCTCTCATGTTCATCGTCTTGGACCTCGACTAAAGCTTGGTTGTGGCGCGCTGGCTGTCTCAAAACCTTGTGCGAAGTTGCCCACCACTTCAGCCTGACGAACTTCCCCTTCGCCGGATTTGATCCAATCGACAAACGGTCGTTTAATCACGACGAGAAGCCAACGAAACTTTTGGCCGTCCGGAATCACTTTCAGCATCGCTGGAGAAGCCAATCGTTCACTGTCATGACCATCCACAATAATCTTGTCCCCATTGGCGCCCCGGTATTTCATGATGGGCCATCCGAGACCTGGCAAAGCCATGCGGCCTTTGTTCTCCTTCACCTTGGTGCGTTGCCCTCTGTAATGGTTGCCAGCAGCTTTGACTGCGTCTTGCCACTTTGCGAAAGACTCTGAGCCGACAACAAGCTCAATTGGAAGCGACTTCCGAGCATCACCAAGGGTCCTTTCAATATTCGTCTTGCCAGCAGGCATGCTGCTGCCTGAGGGCAATTGCGACGAAAACCACAGTGATCCCGCACATCGCCGACTCCTCATACCAATTGAGCCAAACAGGACCCATTGGGCGACCAGATCGTCCAGTTGCCTTAGAACTTGTTCCCCATTCTGGATAGATGGGGGAACGATCGCCTCCAGTTTGAAACTGGTTCCTGCCGCGAGTGCCGGCCGTGTGATCGGTTGGCTTGAGTTTCTCTCCGGCCTCAATGGGAACCAGAGATACTGATGGTCAAACGGGAGGTCGCGATAGCTCGGGGTTTCTGCCTTCAAAGGACCATCCGGGCGAATCCTCAAGATCAAACGTTGTCCTTTATCTGTCGAACCAAACAAATCTGATTCCTTCTTCCGAATCTGTTCCAATGAGGTGCCTGCTCCATGTTCCGCAAGACGAAACCACCAACGGAGACAACCTCGGATGCTAGGCACGCGCAACTCAGGCTGTTGTTGATCTGCGCCGGCCAGGAATGCCGGGGTCACGAGCTTGATCTCATACGACCGCCGATTCAGGTTCATCAGCTCTCTCCTTTCACGGCCAAACTATCATCGAAGGAAGGGCGAAGAAAGCTTGGCAACCTTGCCGGCAACATTGTTATCTACCGTATGCTCAGAAGCCGTGGATCAAGCCGGATGCCGTAGCGAACTCGGTCTGCGTCAGGCGGCCGGAGCGAAGCTATGGTGTAAAGCGCCGGCCATGTTTCCCCACTTAAGCCTCGCTGGATCTTCCGGTTCAGACGACTCCTGACCTCGCGGAACCGTTTCTCCGGATCGGTGGGCTCTCTGGCTCCCCAGCCTCGCAGTTCCTCGAGTCGAGCATCCTTGGCCTTTAGGCTTCGCAGGGCTTGGCGCACCCGCGTGACTCCTTCTTCCCCGAGAAAGTCTGAGGCCGCAAACGTGCACTTGGTGCATCCAGGACATCCGGTCTTGCCACAAGAGCTGCGCCGGGCTTCGGCAAAGAGCACATACACGGCGGTTTCGAGAGGAGACAGGCGAATACGGCGGCCATTAACCAGCAGACTGAGTGCTCGTGTATCCACCACGGCTTGCGGCGGTGTGTTCAAGAGGGCATAGTCTTGCTGAGCACGCCTGACTAGGTCGCTGTAGGGCACTTCGCCCGTGTCGAGAGCGGGAAGCTTGCCGCGAAGCTTGAGAATAGGGATCTCAGCGAGTTCGACCCTAATCTGGCTGGTGTGAAGCTTCCGTCCCTTCACCGTGATCCTCTTGGATTGATTTGGTGGGTAATAGAAGGCAGGATCGCTTTCGAGTTCGGGAGGACTGACGAGCACATGAGACAGAGTATCGTGAGGGCGACCGTAAAGCTGAAGGGCTAAGCCCAGGTACAGGCCCATCGTTTTGCGGCCACCGGCGACTGAACAGTGCAAAGCGATATCCGGGTTCAAGGCCTTCTTCCGAACAAATGTGGTGACGAAGTCAGCCAGCGCGGCATTGTCTTCAGGTGTGCGGACATCACCCAGCGGTTGGCCGTCCTTATTTCGGACGACCACAATCTGCTCATGGCCAAAGAGAATCTTCTTCGCGTCAATGTCGTACTCGCGGCAGAACTGGAAAAAGTGGCCGTGGCGTGGGTGAAGCAGTTCCCGCTCAGCTTTTTGTTTGCCGGCAGTCGTCGTGATCACCCAGACCTCGGAAATCGTTGCAGGTGGCTTACGAACTTGAGTCAAGTGATACAAGGTCTCGGTGATGATCTGCGGCGTTAACCCCGCCACTGAAATTAAGATCTCTCGCATGTGTGAGTCCGGAGTGATGCATGAGACAAAGGGATGAAGGACAGGCGCAATTTAGGCTGAAACCGTTCGCCCCCCGGCGGAGGGCTCGGCTCAAAGATCTGCCCGTACGGGCAAGTGGCTTTCATCGCGCAGGTCTGGCGACAGTCGGCCGGCGTCGGGCAGACCAGCCGCTTGAAGGTGGCGCCAAAGGCACCGCGGAGCGTGTTGCCGGGATTGCGGGGATGCAGGGCCAGGCGATCTACCGGTTCGAGGGTGAACCTGAAATGCGCCATGGCAAACGCGCGCAGCATGTAGTTTCCCTAGAATCCTTTCTCCCTAGGGGCGGCCACCTTTTCTCATCAGCACGGCCACTGCTGCGGAAAGGCATACGCGATTCTGTCTTTGAAAGCAACCCGGCTTGTAGGGGGACGGTGAAAATGGACGTATTTACACGAGAACGTTGGACGGGACCGACTGAGAATCGAGAAACGCGATCAGGGGCAAAAGAGCGACCACGCCGGGCACGCTTTGAGCCGAAGGGAACTATGATACGTAGGTGATGTGGATGCGGTCGAGGTAATCGGCCAGCTTGGCGAGTTGCCGATGGATGCTCTCGCAGTCGCGTCTGGCGGCGGCCAGCTCCAAGGCGGCGCCGATCTCGCCGATGCCGTCGAACCCGTACCCGCCGCCGTCTCCCTTCATGCGGTGCCCCAGGGTCTGAATCACCGAAAAATCGGCCTGCTCCAGCGCCAGGCGAATCTTCTCCACATCTTTCTTCCGGTTCTCCAGGAATCCCGGAATCAGATCCTTGAGCGATTCGTCGATCTGCACCGAAATGGCGGGCTGCGGGTCGCGCCGCGTCTGCTGGTTCAGCATGGCTCCTTCTTTCGATAGGGTTCCAGGGCTGCGAGAAGCGTCGGTTTTCTGATCGGCTTGGTGAGCCGGCCGGTACAGCCGGCTTCCTGGACTTTGGCCAGCTCTTCGTTGAGCACGAGCGCGGTCAGGGCGATGATCGGCATGGGCGGACGCCGGTGGGACCGTTCCCATTCCCGAATCTTCCTCGTGGCCGTGAGTCCGTCCATGACTGGCATCTGCATGTCCATGAGCACGACGTCAAACGGGTGGGTCCGGCACAGGTCGACGGCGACCTGTCCGTTCTCGGCTTGTGTGATCTGGTCGCGAGTCGCCTTCAGGTAGCTCTGAACCAAGAGTTGGTTGTCCTGGGAATCATCCACCACCAGCAGGCGCAGCGGATGAAACGCCGGCATGGCGCTGGATTTGGGGGCGGGCGCCGGCTCCTGAGCCTGAGCCTGGGTCTGTTTGGCGCGCCCGAGGGCGATATTGATGGTTTGGAATAGTTCCGAGCGGCGGATCGGCTTCACGATATAGCCGCCGAGGCCCAGCTCATAAATCTTGGCGATTTCATCGGCCCAGTTCTGGGACACCAGCATGACCATGGTGGGAGTGCCGTATTCCTCCGAGGCCGTCCGGATCCGTTCGACGATCTCAAATCCACCCAGGCCGGGCATGATCGAATCCAGCAGCACCAGGTCGAAGGGGCGCCCCTGATGCGCTGCCGTCTTGATTTCGATCAACGCCCGCGCTCCGTCCTCGGCCGACACCACCGACGTGCCGTAGGGAGTCAAGGCCTCGCGGACGATCGCTTGATTCACCGGGTAGTCGTCGACCACCAGCACGTGCAGCCCTCGGAGCCCCGACACGGGGAGGGGATCTGACCCTGGAGCGGTGTCTTGAGGGATCAGGCGAACCGTGCAGAAGAACGTGCTGCCCTGCCCCAACCGGCTTTCGGCCCAAAGCCGGCCTTGCATCATTGCCGTCAACCGGCGGCAAATGGAGAGGCCCAAGCCTGTTCCCCCATACTGGCGGTGAATGGCGCTGTGGGCTTGGGTAAAATTGTGGAAAATGGCGTCCAGTTTCTCGGCCGGAATCCCGATGCCCGAATCGGCCACGCTGAACCGCAGCGCGCCCGGCGCGGGATCATCCGGGTCATTCTCCACCCGCAACAACACGTGTCCGTTCTCCGTAAACTTGACGGCGTTGCTGAGGAGGTTGGTGAGGATCTGCTTGAGCCGGTTGGGATCGCCGCGGAGCGCCATCGGCACGTCGGGCGCGGTGTGGTAGGCCAGTTCAATGCCTTTCTCATTCGCGCGGAGGCCCAGCATCTCCACCGTCTTTTCCAGCAGCTCGCCCAGGTCGAAGTCGATGCATTCCAACTCCAGCCGCCCGGCCTCGATCTTGGACAGGTCGAGAATGTCGTTCAGCAGCGACAGCAGTGTGTTGCCGGCGCGCCGAAAGATCCGCACGTAGGTCCGTTGCTCCTGATTCAGGTCGGTCTCCCAGAGGAGATCGGCCATGCCGATGATGGAGTTCATCGGCGTCCGTATTTCGTGGCTCACGGTTGCGAGGAATTCGCTCTTGGCCCGATTGGCGACTTCCGCCGTGTCTTTGGCTTCGCGCAGCGCCTGCTCGGTGCGTTGCCGGTCCCATTCCTGGAGCGCCATGGTGGCGATCGAGGCGAGCGAGTTGGCGAAGGAAATTTCCTCGGGCGACCAGTTCCGTGGGCCGCCGACATGCTCGTGGCACAGGACCCCGACGACTCGCCCGTTGACGCGGATCGGCGCGTCGAGCATGGCGCCGATGCCGAGCTGGGTCAGGTAGGAGTCCGCAAACTCCCTCGTGCGCGGGTCCTGCTTCGCGTCCGTGGCGTCGAGCGCCAACTCTTCCACCTCGAGCGCCCGAAAATAGGCGGGATAGTCCGCGACCTTGAGGACCAAGCCGGAGGTGTGCAGGCCCCGCTGGCGCTCATACAGATCATGGAGGCGGATCGACTGTCGCTCGTCGTCATACAGCCAGATGCTCGCGCGCCGCACCCGCATGAACCAACTGGCGGTTTCCGTGATGGCCCGGAAGGCCGTCTCCAGGTGGCCGTCGTGCAGAGTCGGGTCGCTGATCAACTTGACGATGGCCTGCTGGTAGGATTCCAGCGTTTCCCGGCGCAGGATTTCGCGGGTCTCCGCCTGCCGGAGGTCCGTGATGTTTCGGGCGAAGATGGAATTGTATTCCTTCCCGCCGAACTCCAGGAAGTTCATGTTGACCTCGACCGGGAACGCGAGCCCGTTTTTCCGCCGATGGTCCGATTCAAAGGAGAACGAGCCCCGGGTTCTCAATTGCTCCCAATGATCCGCCCAGACATCCGGAGCAAAATGGGGATCGATCTGGTCATAGGTCATGGCCAGCAATTCCGCCGCGGTATAACCCAGAGTCCGCGCCGCCGCCTCGTTGGCATAGAGGATGCGGGCGTGGACATCGACCCAGAAGATCGCGTCCGTCGCATGCTCGACTGTGAGGGCGCGCAAATGGGTGGTCACGTCCGAGAGGTCTGTGGAAGCCGGAGACAACAGGACCGTGTACATTCCGTCAAAAGCCGGACCGCAGGGAAAGACGGCGGCCTGAAGGCCGGCTGCGCCGCCGACTTTCACCGGGAGCGTCAGGGGGGAGGGATCTGCGGCTTCCTGGCCGGCCTGGCGCGAGAGGAGGCGCTCTTTCAGGGGCTGAAGGATGTGGTCGATCTCGGCAGGGAGCGAGAGGCGCCGGCTCTGTTGCGCCGAGTGAGCGGCGGATGCGGGACGGACATCCGACGGAATTCCCAGGAGACGCCTCGCTCTGGCGGTGATTCCGGTCAAACGGGCCTGACGGTCGAACAGGAGGGCGCCGGCGCCGCCGGCTTCAAGGAGCGCCAGCAACATCCTATGGGACTCGGCATGAGCGGGGTGGTCCCGTTCTTCGGAGGAAGGCGCATCCTTGGGACCAGGACTTCCACTCGGATTGGGGTGGGAAACCGGACGAATCCGTGCTTTCGGCATCGGTCGTTAGACTGTGAACAAGGGGTGCGCGTGAAATCGTTGAAGAATCAGAAACCGGTCGATACGGCAGCGATGGGGCATGGCTCAGAAGGGGCCGCTTCGGCTATGAGCCTCGGCGGACGAGGTTGCGCCCTTCTTCTTTGGCTTGATACAGCGCCTGATCCGCAGCCCGGATCAGGTCGGTGTGGTGCTTGTCCCGCGAAGGGACCATGCAGGCAATGCCGAGGCTGATCGTGACCCGGTGTCCCTTGGCGTCGGTAATGTCGAGGGCTTCGACTCGCCGGCGCAGCGATTCGGCGACCTGCGCGGCGCCCTCGGCGGGCGTGCCAGGAAGGACGATCGTGAATTCGTCCCCGCCGTACCTCGCGACGAGGTCGCCGGGACGGTTGACCGCTCCCATCAGCGCGTCGGCCACCTGTTTCAAACACTCGTCCCCGGCTTGGTGCCCATGCGAGTCGTTGTATTCCTTGAACCGATCGATATCGACCATGATCAACGACAGCGGCGTGCTTTCACGGGCGCCCCGGCGCCACTCCTGGTCGAGGAACTCGTCGAACTGGCGTCGGTTGGTGATGCCCGTGAGACCGTCCAGGCTCGACAGCCTCAGGAGCATTTGATTGGCTTCCTGCAGTTGCCGCATGACCTCAAGCAGCTCCTGCTCCCGGGATCGGCGGCGTTCGATCTCGTGGATCAGCCGGAGCACCGACCGCACACGGGTCAGGAGTTCCATCTTGTTGATGGGCTTGCCCACATAGTCCATGGCGCCGGCGGCAAAGGCCAATTGGAGATCGACCGGGTCGGTCTTGACCGTGACCATGATGATCGGGATGTCGCGCAGCCGCTCCACCGCCTTGAGTTGGCGGCAGGCCTCGATCCCGTTCATCTCCGGCATGATGATGTCCATCAGCACCAGATCGACATGGTGAACGGAGGGGGGCTGGCCGTCCAAGCCGAGATAGCGAAAGGCGGCCGCGGCGGACTCGGCGAGGAGGACGTCGGTATAGCCGGCCGAGGTCAGGATCGATTTCAACAGCAATCGATCGTCGGGGGAATCGTCAACAACCAGGATGGCCATCGGAGATGCTCGCGGACTGTGTGGCGCGTCAGGTTCGTGACCCGCCGGAATGCTAGCAGTTACTCCGGATAAACGCCAGGATAAAGCCGTTTGGCGCAGGGAAGACAGAGTCCGTGACTGAAGGCCGCTTCGGAATGGTCCTGAATGTATTCCTCGATCTGCTGCCAGTAACCATGGTCGTTGCGGATCTTCTTGCAGCCGGCGCAGATGGGAATGAGCCCCCGGAGCACCTTCACCTCGGCGAGCGCGCGCTCCAGTTCCTGGTTCCGTTCCTTTAATTCAGTCTCGCGGGCTTTCCGGCGGTCCATCTCCCGCTTCAGCGTCAGGG
Organism: Nitrospira tepida; assembly: GCF_947241125.1. NCBI lineage: Bacteria > Pseudomonadati > Nitrospirota > Nitrospiria > Nitrospirales > Nitrospiraceae > Nitrospira > Nitrospira tepida. The sequence continues at coordinate 1,619,880 of NZ_OX365700.1, forward strand.
CCGAGGCCACGCGTGCCGTGAGCTCGACGTTGTTGACGGGCTTGGTCAGAAAGTCGATGGCGCCGGCGGCGAACGCGTCCTGCAAATAGGAAGTGTCGGTCTTGGCGGTGACCATGATGACCGGGATGTCGCTGACGGAGGGGCAGGCCTTGATCGTTCGACAAGCCTCGACCCCGTTGATGCCGGGCATCATGATATCGAGAAGCATCAAGTCCGGTGCCGGTCCGGGCCGGCCGCCATGATCCATGCCCAATTCCTGGTAGGCCTCCAGGGCCGACCCCGCCAGACGCACGTGCCCGTGCCCAGCCTGTCGGAGGATGGTTTCGAGCAGGACGCGCTGGTCCGGCGAATCATCGACGATCAGGATGCTCATTGGGGCTTCTGCGGCCGGTCGCTGCGACAGGGAGGCATGATGTGGGTTCATGACAGGATTACCGGCAAGAGTCAGGGACGACGCACATCGATCGCCTGTACCGGAGCAAGTATAGCAGGAGCGGTTCGTCCGCGAGCGTCAGGAGCCTGTCCGACATTGCCGTTCGTGACGAGGTGAAGGAGGTGCTGGCAGATGCAAGGCCACAGGCCGCGAAAAACCGGAAGCGTATTCACTGGAATACGTTGAGGATTTTTCGTGGCCGAGAACGAAGCAGATGCCGGTACATCATTCGCCGCAGTAGAACGGTCAGTGACGGACAGGCTCCTAGACGAGCTTGGAACGGACGAGATCGCTCACCACCTTCCCGTCCGCCGGCCGGCCGCCCAGTTGCGCCATGACGGCCTTCATGACGGCCCCCATGTCCTTCATGGTGGGCGATCCGAACTCCCGGATGACCGTCTCGACCAGTTGCGTGAGTTGGTCGGATGAGAGGGCTTGGGGCAGATAGCCCTCGATGATCGAGATTTCCTGACGCTCCTTGGCCGCCAGGTCCTCCCGCCGCGCCTTTTCGAATTGTTCCACCGATTCACGGCGTTGCTTGATCAGGTTGGTCATCACGCGGCTCATTTCGGCGTCGTCAAGGTCGCGCTTGAGTTCGATTTCGCGGCGTTGGATCGCGGCCTTGATCATCCGGATGACGTCCATACGTAGTTGGTCTTTGGCTTTCATGGCTTGTTGGAGATCGTGCGTCAGGCGGTCGGACAATGACATGGGCGGCCTCCTTGCAGGACAACGACAAGAACCTAGTCACCTTAGCCAATCCCGGAGAGGCCGTCAATCGGAGCCGCGGTCCCAAATCGATGTGTCCGTGGCGTTCATATCGATCATAGAGTAAGATTTGGCCGCATGTGGTACACGAGCGACCGGCACACTTGCACAAGGAAGATCGGTGAATCACTGGAGGAGTCATCTCCGGCCGCCAAGAATAATTGGAGGGGCGTCCGGTTCAACCGTAGGTTGGTATGGAGGCGCCATGAAAATGGGGATTGGACGAGGGAATGGGATGAGAACAGGGTCGGGTAGCATCGTGACGGGAGGCTTGCTTGCCATCTGGATACTGGCCACGGTCGGCTGTAGCTCGCCGCAACCGGTCAAGGGGCCGCCTTCCCCCTCCAATCAGGAAGTCAGAGGCCATGCCGACAGAACATTCGACAAACTGAAAGAAGAAGAGCGGCAGGGGAGGGATGTCACTCAGCCGATGCGGTAGCGGCCGTCCGGCGGTTTATTCGGACGATTGGCGCACAGGCGCGCGAGGCTTGCCCCGGCTTCGGCGGACGACCCGGTGGAGGGGCTGAAGGACCGGCAGATGAGCCAGGAGGCGACGGATCGAGCAAAGTCCCTCCGTTCGCAGCTCCCGCAGCCCGGGTAGAAACAGGGCCGACACGGCCAGCCGCAGACAGCCGGAGACGAGAAATAGTAGAGGGAGATTCGAGACGAGGGACCACTCGATCCCGAAACCCAATAGGCGAGTTGGAAGCCATCCGGCCAACCATCCGCCCACCAGGGCCCCCGCAAACCAGCCCATCGCGTTGATCGTGTTCGCCAGCGCCACCGCTCGGCCCTTGTCCCCCGCCGGGACTGCGTCAAAAATATAATTCTGGAGCCCAAGCGAGAAGCCGGACCAGACCATTCCGGCGACGAAATTGACGCAGATCAGAAAGGTCACGTGGTTGCTGAACAGGTACAACATGGGCAGCACCGGCACGAGGTAGCCGGTGACGGTCAGCACCGCGGCATGTCCGCAACGATCGCCCAGCCGTCCCCAGGCCTTAAGCGAGACGAATTGGCCCACCATTTGAGCCGCGAGCCAGACGCCATATTCCACATAGCTCAGATGGAGGTCCTGTAGCAGATAGACGACGAAATAGGGGCCGGCCAGCAGGGTCGCTGCATGCATCAGTCCGGAAAAGCAGAGAAACCGCCTAAAGTCGGGGCTGCTTCGGCGGACCAGGAGGTCGATAAACCCGGCCGATTGGATGGCCGAGTGGGCAACCGGCACGTCCGCTAGCCGTCCAAGAAAAAAGGAGGACAGTGCCCTGGCTGTTGCCGCGAGCAGAAAGAGCAGGGCAAAGCCGCCCCAGGTTGAAGACCAACGCTCGCTGACGTGGAGCAGGAATCCGCCGGCGGCCAGGGCGGCGAAGTTGGCCACTGCCATAAGCTGAGCCCTGCGGCCGAAATATCGGCCGCGCAGGTTGGGACCGACGATGTCGGTGATGAGGCTGTTCCAGGCCGGGACTGTCACGTGGCCCAGCGCGGCGTAGACCACCACCCCGATGATGAACAGCGCGGCGGCCTGGTCCGCGATGAGCAAGGGCAACAGAAATAAGGGAAACCAGGCGACTGCCTGTCCGAACGATCCGAAAAGGATGAGCTTCTTGCGAGAAAGGTGCGAGAGTGCCCGGCTGGTGGCATAGATCTGCGCCCATGCGCCGACCAATTGTGGAAGCGCCGAAAGCCATCCGATTTGAAGCGGCGTCGCTTTGAGCATCAGCGCAAAGGCCGAGAAATAATGTTCGCCGATTCCCTGCGCAACGGCCTGGCAAAGGCCGTCGCGGATTCCGCTGGTCCGGCTCTCTTGTTGATCCTTCTTGGGGAGGCTGGCTAGGGGATGCCGGTGGTCCCGGTCAGGGGCATCGGCTTCTCCCAAAGCTTCAGGCCGGGAGGCTATTGCATTGCGAACAGCGGCGTGGGGAGAATCCTGAGACGCCTGAACTGTCGCAGAGGCTTGGTTCACGGTTCAGACGAGGAAGCCGGCAGTGAATCCATTTGAGGAAGCGTGATCGGTGCTGAATTATAGCAAATCCCGGCCAAGCCGCCCGGCGCTTGTCGAGAGGGGCCCTATCGTCCGCTTGGCCGCCATGGCACAATAGAGGAATAGAGGGAAGAAGGGAGCGACCGATTCCAAGAGGGAAGGGGCCAATTGTTGAGAGGGATGTCATGAAGAGCTGGACATTAAAGAATCGATCGGTTGAGGCCGGCGATCTCCTGCGACTCTGTCTTCTCGGGACCCTGTCTCTGTTCGCCTGGCCGGGAACTGCGGCAGCGGTTGACCTGATGGCGCCGAAGGAGCAGCAGAATACGGAAGTGGATCATACGCAGTTGCAGGAGTTCGACCAGCAGCGGAGAGGCGCGCCACAGGCGATTTTCGTCTGGATCAAATTGGCGGAAGGGTTCGAGGAGGAATGGGACAGCTTCGGCCGGAAGGGGTGGTACACGCAGGACCCGAGACTGAAGCCGATCGGGGGCGGCAGCTCGGTGTTCAAGCCTGAGACCCCGGTCATCTATATTGTCTTTGAAGCGGCTCCGTTGGAGGATCCTGCGCTGTTCAGCGCTCAATGGTACTTGGAAGGAGAAGGCGGGAAGCTCTCCGAGAATCCGATCGGCAAGGATGCCCTGGAGGTGCCGGGACACTCGCGATACGGGTACCTGGAATTGAAGAAACCTGACGGCGCCTGGCCCAAAGGCAACTACGTGGTAAAAATCTACATTACCCCGCTTGGCCAGCAAGCCTTCCATGCCGCAAACCAGGTGGGGACGATGAAGTTCACCATTACCGATCAGCCTCAGCAGACCGGCCAGGCCAAGCCATAGCGAGATTCACGGTCTTGCGTTCGTTCGGCCCTCCTTTGTAGAGTCACGTCCATCGAGGTCCGCGGTGCCGATCTATGAATATCTGGCGCAGCGCTGCCTGCGCCCACAGCCCTGCTCCAAGCGATTGGAGTATCTGCAATCCATGAGCGAGGCTCCCCTGAGCCGCTGCCGCGAATGCGGGGCGGCCATCCAGCGGGTGTTCTCCACCTTTGCGGCCCGAACGGGCGCCGTCGGTGTGTCAACGCCGGATCCGACCCCGCTGAATATCACCGGGATTCAGGCTCCGGCTTCGATGCCGAGCGCAGAAGGGGGAGGAGCCTGCGGGGGCCATGGCCATGATCACGGAGGCGGGGCGTGACGAGGAAGGGGAGGACCGGTGGAGATGGCCGAGCGCGTGAAGGAGACCGACCCGGAGAAATTGACCTTGCTCTACGAGCGGTTTCGTGATGTCTGCCTGGTGGAGAAGGAAGTCTGGACTGAAATCTACATGCCGCGGGACGTCAAACAGGGGCCGGTCCTGACGAATGTGCAGGTTCGGTATGACGTCGAAATCAACAAGCCCCACGTCACAGACGTGCTCGAAGCCAATATTCCGATGGGCAAAGCTGCGCTCGGGGCGGCGATCGAGCAATACCGCGACCACATCAGTTTTTATCGGAAAGCGTAAGCGCGTGGGTGGGAATGGAGAAGGCCCCGGTCAGTTGGCCAAGGCCTTCTCGACATCCTGAACGATCTGGGCGGACAGGGGTTTGGTCCGGTGATGGTACTTGGCCACGACCCTGCCGGATCGATCCACCAGATACTTCTGGAAGTTCCATTCGACCTCGCCGGGGAACGGGCTTTCTTCCGTCAGATATCGGTAGAGCGGGTGCTTGTCCGGTCCCTTGACACTGATCTTGCCGAACAGCGGAAAGGTCAGGCTGTACTTCGTGTAACAGAAGCTCTTGATCTCCTGATTCGTCCCCGGCTCCTGCTGGCCGAAATTGTTGGCTGGAAAAGCCAGAATTTCAAAGCCCTGCTCCTTGTATGTGTCGTACATCGTTTGCAAGTCGGAGTATTGCGGGGTATTGCCGCAGAAACTGGCCGTGTTCACGAGCAACAGGACCTTACCTTTGAACTGTCCGAGGGACAGGGGACGGCCGTCGATATCGTCCAGGGTAAAATCATAGAGGCCGGTCGTCTTAGCCGCCATCGCCAGCATGCCTTCCTGGGCCGCCTGGGCGCCGCCCGGTTCAAAGAGATAGCCGGAGTTGCAGCCTGCGACGAGTCCTGCCCCGAGACCGATGCTCATCACCCACCGACGGACCGTAGACATGGCACCCCTCCATACCAAGCTTGCTTGATCCGGCGCCTCGTTATCGCTTTATCGAATATGATGGCGCCGGAGAAACGCCTCACGTGATTCTCCGCGTGATTCCCATACCAAGCTTTGGTTAAACCGGGCGCCATACCAAAGCTTGCTTGATCCGGCGCCTCTTTCTCGTCTTATCGACTCTGACGGCGGCAGGGAGACTCCACGGTAGAGTCTCCCGCCTTTCCGTTCGGTCACGCTTGGTCAGGCCCGCAGCCGCTGCAGCGCCGCAATCCGGTCCTCGATGGGCGGATGCGTGGCAAACAGGCTCATGACGCCTCCCGTGCGTCCTGAAATCTTCATCGTCGCCAGCGCGTCCTGCGGAGCCGGCTCGAACTGGGTCTGCGTCACCCACCGGTCGATCGCGCGGAGCGCCGAGATCATCGAATCCTTGCCGTAGACCTTCGCCGAGAAGGCGTCGGCGCCGTATTCGCGGTGGCGCGAGAACCAACTGATCAGGATCGAGGCCAGGATGCTGACCACGATTTGCAGCACGAGCGAGAGCCCGAACCCCAACGCAGCCTGGTCGCGCTCCGCAAAGAAACGCCGCACCCACATGGCGATGAAGTACACGAAGGTGTTCATCAAGCCGGCCAGCACCGTGGTGGCGAACATGTCGCCGTTGAACACGTGGCCCATTTCGTGGGCGAGGACCGCTTTGACCTCCTGCTCATTCAGGTTGCGCAAGAGGCCGGTCGAAACCGCCACCATCGAGTTGTTCTTGCTGGGGCCGGTCGCGAACGCATTGGGATCGGGCGATTCATACACCCAGACCTCCGGCATGTCGATATTGAGGCGGGCGGCAATCTCTCTGACCGATCCATAGACGAGCTGTTCCGCCTGCGTCCGTGGATTGGTGATTTGATAGCAGTCGAGCATGGCGCGGGCCATCTGCTTCGAGAACGCCAAGCTGATAAAGGCGCCGCCGAACCCGAAGACCATCGCCCAAACCAAGGACGTGAGGTCGACCGACCCGCGCACGTCGATGCCGAACATCGGCAAGATCACGTTGATCACGATCGGAACCGTGATCGAGAGCGTCACCATGATCAGGATGTTGGCGGCGAGCAACAGCACGATTCCCTTCAACGACTTCATCTGTCTTCTCCTCCTTCGCCGGATCGCCGGAACTGGATGCCGGGAACCGACCCGATCGTAAACTTGCCAGATTATACTACAAGGACTCGGTATGTTCCTGGATATTGATCCAGGCTCCTCTCTGGGGCCTGCGAGACCCTGAAGTAGATAAGCCGGATGCCGCCGGAGGTCAAGGGCGAGAAGCGGTTGGAGGAGAGGCGTCCAAGGGGCCGACGGGAGAACGGGTGCGATCGTCGCCGAGTTGACCCCCGGCGATTCCATTTGCTAGAAGGGCTCATGGGGACGACCAAGGCGCGTAAACCGAGAAAAGCTCCGCTCGTCCTCTCCTGCGCGGCGCTTGCGATGCTGGCGTCTTCCGGCTGGTCCCATGCCGAGGAAGCAGGCCAGGGCTCCCCAGAATCATCCGTTGATGCCGAATTAGGGCCGGACGGGATACAGCGGCTCACGGTCACGCTGGACAGTTATTCCTATGCTCCAAACCGAATCGCGGTCCGAGCGGGCAAACCGGTCGAGCTCCTGTTGAAGAGCGTGACGGTGCTCACCCCCCACAATTTTGTCTTGAAGGAAGGCGGGGTCTCCATCGAGCAGGATGTCAGCGCCGGCGAAACCAAGACCGTCCGATTCGTCCCTGTGAAAGAGGGACAATTCACGTTCTACTGCGACAAGCAATTGCTGTTCTTCAAAAGCCATCGAGAAAAGGGTATGGAAGGCCGTCTGGACGTGAGGCCGTGACCATTCCACCTGCGCAGCCCGACAAAGATCTCGTCCTCCGCGACCTTCTCAAGCAAGTCTCCCGCCTGTTTTATACGACTCTGGCCGTTGTGCCGCGGACCGTGCGGGATCAGGTGAGTCTGGCCTACCTCTTTGCCAGGGCGGCCGATACGATTGCGGACACCGATTTGATCGACCGGTCCAAGCGACTGGCCTACCTAAAACAATATCAGAAGCAGTTCGAGCACGACAACCTGGACCGTGAGTCAATCCGCTCGATCCAGCGCGAGATGGCCCCGCTTCAACAGGATTCAGCGGAACGGGTGCTGCTCCAGCGGCTGGACGAGTGTTTCCGCCTGTTCGGCGAGTTCCGGCCGGACGATCGGCAACGGGTGCAACGGCTGCTGACCACGTTGACCAAGGGGATGGAGTTGGATCTGATTTGTTTCCCCGGCGACTCGGCAAAGCAGGCGGCGGCGCTCAAGAGCCTCGACGATCTGGATCGGTATACCTATTACGTGGCAGGCTGCGTCGGGGAATTCTGGACGGACCTCATGTGTGCGCACCGTCCGGCGCTGGCAGGGTGGAACCTGCGCGAGATGGCACAGGTCGGCATCCGATTCGGCAAGGGATTGCAGCTCACTAACATCGTGAAGGACGTGGCGCAGGATCTGCAGCGCGGCCGTTGTTATGTGCCGGAACCCTTGCTCCATGAGGCGGGTCTCGCGCCGACCGACCTGCTCGATCCCGCACGGTTGCCGCAATTCAGGCCGGCGCTGCGCACGCTCGTCAAACTGGCCGTGTCACATCTCGACCAGGGCTGGCTCTACACGATGGCGATCCCGCGCCGGGAGATCCGGCTCCGGCTTGCCTGCATGTGGCCGATTCTCTCGGCCGGCGAATCGCTCAAGCTGGTCCAGAACTCACCCAACCTGTTGAATCCCGCGGTCAAGGTGAAAATTCCCCGCAGCAGGGTCTATCAGATCATGGCGTTGACCGCCGGGACCGCCGGCTGCGGCTACGTCGGCACGGCCTACTGGAACCGGCTGAGAAAGCAACTCGAATAGTTCCGACTAACAGGGGCATTGGATGCCGTTCAGCCAATAGAAAAACCAGATGCTCAGCGCCACCGTGATGTAAAAAATGGTCTTCCCCAATTTCGTCTCCCACTCCGGGACCTCACGGTCGCCCGAGCTGAAATCCGGCTCGTCTTCCTGATACGTCGGCGCCTCCCAACGTGGGAACGGCTGAAATTTTCTGGCTGGTTCCATGGTTCAACCTCCTGGGTGCCCTTGTTTCAACCAGGTCGGGACCTTCCACCTCCTGCCCTTCTCTGACCGCACGACGGCGAAGCTGACGCGCGCGGGGCCTCTGCTTTGGCTAGCCCGCATTATTCATGAACGCTTCTGCTGCAATCGCGGATTCGCCGCTGCGACAGAGCCAACATGAGGAGTCGAAGGCAAAGTACCTCTCCGCCGCGATGTGATCGAACGCGGCGGCTCAAGCGAAGCTTGGTATGGCGGGCGTGCTCGCCGCTCAGTCCCTCGACGTACTGTTTCAAGTACGCCTTGGTTCTTCGCGGCTGTGCTTGCCCGTCTCGCCTGGCGACTGCGCGATTTCGCCACGAATCGTCATGAATAATGCGGGCTAGGCGGCTTACCTGTTGCGGGAACAAGGAGTCCTTGCTGCGGGGATCAAACGGGGAGTCACGACCGCGCGCAAAGAATTCCGTTCGCGCAAGGCATGTCCCAGGCGAGGGCTATGTGTCTTGTATGCTAACTCCCCCTTCTCCCTTGGGGCAAGGTCGGGAAAGGCCGGTTCGCCCGCCACAGCTTCTCTCCCTCGTCTGTGGCATTGGACCATGACTGTTATCCTCGCGTGACACCGATAGTGGTTTCGGTTAGGCTACCTGCCTGTAGGCCGGTTCTGGGGAGGAAACTATGGGGCAGCCATCGGTTCGCGACGCCATCGTCAGCTCGATTCAGGGGTTGGGCGCCCTTGCCGAGCGCTTTGGTATTCGCCTGGTGATTCAGTTCGGGTCAACAGTCAGCGGGACGAGCCATAAAAAAAGCGACCTGGATGTTGCGGTCAAGCTGATCGATCCTGATGTGTCCTTGTAGACTATGCTCGATATCCAGGCGGCTTTTCAGGTGTTGTTTCCCGGATCTGACATAGATCTGGCGATCCTGAATCGCGCGGACCCTTTGTTTCTAAAGAAGATTCTCGAATCCGGTCGGTTGCTCTACGGCAATGAAAAGGAATTTGCGCGTCTTCGTCTTTCCGCCTTCAAGCAATACCAGGACTTTCGGCCCTATCTGGAATTGGAGCGGCGGTATGTTGCTCGTCGCCTGGCGGCCTTGTGTTCGGAGACGTCCCGCCCATGATCGATTGTGCCCTGATCACCAGAAAAATGTCCTTGATCTTGCAGGACCTGCCGAAGCTGACCGATCTCGCGCGATTGCCGCGAGAGCAGTATGTCGGTGATCCCATACATGAGGTTGTGGCCGAGCGGTACTTGGAGCGGACTATTGGACGGATGATCGACATTAACTTCCACCTTGTCACCGAGTCGGGCCAGGCACCGCCCAAGGACTATTACAATTCCTTTTTGGCGCTCGGCACGCTCGGCGTTATGACGGCTGATCTTGCCAAGCAAATACGATGGCCGCCGGACTCCGCAACCGCATCGTGCACGAATACGATGAGATCGATCCTGAGCGAGTGTACGAGGCGCTCCCTATCGCGGTTCGTCAGATTCCTCTGTATTTAGACCGCATTCAGCGATTCATGGAACAATTGTCGAAGGAATAACGTGTTGATCAGTTTCAGGAGTCAGTCAGAAGGAGGGCAGAAATTAAACGAGCCCGTGAGTGAATTTCAGAAGGTTTCCGACATCTCGCCCAGCTTCTGGCCGGGAATCCGGACCTCCCTCAGCTTTTTGGCTGCGGCACCAGCAGCTTCTCCCCCTTCCTGAACACGCCGTAGATGGCGTGGGAGGGGCAGGCATCCAGGCAGAGGCGGCAGCTTTCGAGGCAGCGTGACGCGTCGAACTTGAACGGCGGCGTGGACAGCCAGGCGCCGGTCGGGCAGATCGGCACGCAGATCGCTTGATGCGTGCAGCGGTCGGGGTGGCGGACCAGATGATCACGAACAACCATCATCGGTTTGACTCCTTCAAAAAGTCCCTGCGAGAAGATCTCGAACATGTTCTTGGCGCGGGACTCGTTCACTTCCATTCCTTCACCAGCTCTTTCAACCGGTCTTTCAATTCGGGGATCTGTTCCAGATTGTTGTGGATGGCTCCCAGAATCTTTTCCAACCTGGCCGCGCGGAGTGCCTCGCGGTCTTGCTGAACAAGCCGATCATACTCAGCATACGCCTGTGCATGCGTGCCTGCCAGGTGCGGACGGGCGTTTTTCAATGCCTCGCCGATCTCCCAGGGTTCCGGCGCAAGCGGCGGAGCCACGGCGAATGACCCGTCGGTGAAGACCAGCACCACGGCGCCCGGCTTGCCGGCCAGCGGCTCGACGGCCTCGACCGTCTTGCCGATGAGTTGGGTCCAGTCCGTCACCAGACCGGGGAACCGCTTCATAAACGCGACCTTTTCTGCGTTGGCTTTCCATTTGTCTTCGGTGGCCATGGTGTCGGCGCGGGCGAGCCGCGGACGGCTTACAGGTGCAGATGAGGGAGTCCGGGCGGGGTGCCTGGTTGATGATTGGGCATCAACAGCCGTTCGACAATCTCGCCCTTGACGATATGGCGTTCCATGATTTCCGTGACATCGGCCTCCGAGCCTACCCAATACCAGACCCCTTCGGGATAGATCACGACACTGGGGCCGTATTCGCAATGGTCGAGACAGCCGGCCTTGTTGGCCCGAACCATCCCCTTGAGCCCGAGCCGCTCCACTTCCTTCTTGAAAAAGGCATGCAGCCGCTCCGATCCCTGATTGGCGCAGCAGCCGCGCGGATCGTCTTTGGGGCGCTGGTTGATGCAGACGAAGATGTGATGCTTGAAGCCTGACATGGTGTCTCACAATGCGGTCAGGCCGGCTGAGCCTGCGAGCGGGCTTGAATGTCTCCGAGAAGTTGCGTCACTTCTCCCGGAGCGAGCAGGGCCTGGGGCGTTGCGGAGGCGCTCAGGAGTGTAACGATCTCGCGCAGGCGCAACTGGGCGCGCTGCAACTCCTCTGGGCGATCGAGCAGGGAGCCGTCACGCTGCTTGAGTTTCTCGAACTCGCCGCGGATGTCGCGATAGTCGCGCTGCAGGTTTTTCTGCATGGAACAGGGTTCGCAATACCATTTCGGGCTTTGGTCGGCGGACGGGGAGAGCCGGTCATAGGGACGGCCGAAGAAGTCCTTCCCGAGCGAAAGCTTCATCAGAGGCCCCTTTTCTGTTCCACATCCGTCACACGTCGTCATCATCGCGGTCCTTGATCCTGTGACGTTCGCCTGAACGTCGCTCCGGTCTCGCTGTCGCAGGAGTGTACAACAGGGCTTTCCTGACTGTCCACCGCGCCGGATGCGACCGGCATGGCTGTCGGTGCACGTGGAGGGCGCAGCGCTTCTGAGCCTGGCATGAACGGCGTATAATATGACTCGTGGCAGTACGCAATACCCGGGAGGTATCGATGATCATCGGGATACCCAAAGAGATCAAGGACCATGAGTACCGGGTCAGCCTTACGCCGGACGGAGCCAGGACGCTGGTCGGGTTGGGCCATCGAGTGCTGGTGGAACCCTCGGCTGGGGACGGGTCCGGGTTTCCGGACGAAGAGTACCGAAAGGCCGGCGCGCAGATCGCCCGCGACAAGGCGCACCTGTTCGCCGAGGCCGAGTTGATCGTCAAGGTGAAGGAGCCGCTGCTGGAAGAATGTCCCTTGTTCCGTCCGCAACAGACGCTCTTCACCTATCTTCATCTGGCCTCGCTGCCGCAACTGACCAAAGCCTTGCTTGACGCGCGCGTGCTGGCGATCGCCTACGAAACGACGGCCCTGGCCGACGGCAGCCTGCCGATGCTGAAACCGATGAGCGAAATCGCCGGCCGCATGGCCGTGCAGATCGGCGCGCATTACCTGGAGGGGCTCCACGGAGGCCGGGGCCTGTTGCTCGGAGGAGTGGCCGGGGTGGCACCGGCCCATGTCGTGATTTTGGGGGCCGGCGTCGTGGGCAGCGCCGCCACGCAGATTGCCGTGGGAATGGGAGCGAGGGTAACGGTGATTAATCTGGATCTGGAGCGGCTGCGCGCGTTGGATGCCCTCTATCGGGGACGGATTGTCACCTTGGCGCCCAATCAATGGGCGATCGATCAGACCGTGCTGGACGCCGACTTGGTGATCGGAGCCGTCTTGGTGCCGGGAGCCAAGGCGCCCAAGCTGGTCAGCCGCGCCGTGGTCAGCGGGATGAAACCCGGGTCGGTCATCGTCGATGTAGCGGTCGATCAAGGCGGGTGCGTGGAAACGATCCGGCCCACCACCCATTCGGATCCGGTCTACAAGGTTGACGGCGTCCTCCATTATGGCGTCCCGAACATGCCGGGCATTGTGCCGCGAACCTCCACTTTAGCCTTGACCAACGCCACCCTGCCCTTTATAGTCCGCCTTTCCTCGGAGGGAGCGGAACGGGCCATCCGTTCTGATCCAGCCTTGGCCAAGGGTGTGAATCTGGCCTACGGGACGGTCACGCACAGAGGCGTGGCGGAAGCCCACGGTCTCCGATTCGAGCCCTTGACCTAGCCGCACTCCCTCCGATAGATACATGCCTTGTCGGGGCGTAGCGCAGACTGGTAGCGCACTGCGTTCGGGACGCAGGGGTCGGAGGTTCAAATCCTCTCGCCCCGACCATACCAAGCTTGCTAGTACCGGTGGCTCTCTAGGCGAAGCCTCTCCCTATTGACGCCACCGGAGAAACACCACAGTTTAATCTTGTCAGATGTGTGCCGTCTTTCGTGTGTTCCGCCGGCTCATCGGGCGAAGCCCTCTTCTTTGCGCCGGCGGAGAGACACCTCCAGTGAGGGTTTTTCTATTCGTACCTGTGATCCGGCGGCTCTTCAGGCGAAGCCTTCCTATATGACGCCGCCGAGAGCACCTTCAGTGATTCGTTCTTGGCTTGTTTTTGCCAGCCTTTGTGTGACCCGCCGGTTCATCCGAGCTTGATCGTCTCTGAGGCCGGCGGAGAAACCTTTCGCGGATTGCTGTTAAATCCCGCCGCATTTCCTCCTCATGGTCGCTCTTTCGACTTTTCTCAGTCGATGCGATACGCACAAACCAGCAGCCTGAACCGCCTGTGCTCGCCTGTGCAGAGGGAGGTTGAGCATGGTAGCGTTTTGTGAAGAATCTTGCGGGCGCGGACAACGCACGAGGGGACAGGTGTGTGGCCGCACGATTCGCCCATTTACTTGTGTCACGAGGATGTTGTGCTAATCTGCCAGGAGCATTGACCATGAGCGAGTTGGTTCGTGCGCGTGTGCTGGTCAGCGGGATCGTCCAGGGGGTGGCGTTCCGGGCGTTTACGCAGCGTCAGGCCCTTCGCCTGAACCTTCTCGGCGGCGTTCGGAATCTGGACGACGGCCGCGTGGAGGCCATCATCGAAGGCGTGCGGAAGGACGTGGACGCGCTGATCGAGTTGCTGCGGCAGGGGCCGCCCATGGCCAGGGTCGAGAGAGTGGAAATCGAGTGGGGAGCGCCGTCCGGCACTGAGCAGACCTTCCAGATCTGGTACTAATCCCGTGCAAAAGCGAGCACAGACCTCCATGGCCTATGGAAACCGGAAGCGCGCTCGGGCCGTCGACGCCGACGAGGATGCGGGGGTGGGTGAAGAAGAAAGTCTCGACGGATCGGAGCCCTCCAAGGGACGCGGCCGAGGCGCCGGCCGCTCGGAGGGGTTGGATACCGTCAAGACCTACCTCCGAGAGATCCGCAGCTCCACGTTGCTCGACTTCAAACAGGAACAGGAACTCGGCAAGCGGGTGATGGCCGGCGATGAACAGGCCCGGACCCAGATGATCGAGTCCAATCTGCGCCTGGTGATCAGCATCGGCAAGCGCTACATGAACCGCGGATTTCCCTTCGCCGACATCGTCGAAGAGGGCAATCTCGGGCTGATCAAGGCCGTCGAGAAGTTCAACTACAAGCGCGGGTTCCGCTTCAGCACCTACGCCTCTTGGTGGATTCGCCAGTTCATCGAGCGGGCGATCATCAACCAATCGAAGCTCGTGCGGCTGCCCGTCCATGTCGTCGAACGGCTGAACCGGTACCTCGGAGACGTCGAAAAGATGGTTCGGGAACTCGGACGCGAACCGACGGTCGAGGAGATCTCCCTGCGCACCAAGCTGCCCAAAGAAGACGTGGAGGATCTCAAGCAGTTGATCCGGACCACCTGTTCGCTCGACAGCCCCATCAACGACCGCAGCGATACGTTCCTCCGGGACGTGATCGAAGACCCCGGGGTGGTGTCGCCGGCGGACAGCGCGGAGGGGATTCAGCGACGGGAAGAACTCATGAACTGGGTCCGCCAACTGCCGGACAAGGAACGGATGGTCGTCATCTCGCGTTTTGGACTTGATGGAGGGGAGGCAAAAACGTTAGAAGAGATCGGCCGCGAACTGGGGTTGACCCGCGAGCGGGTCCGCCAGATTGAAATGGCGGCGCTGGGGAAGATCCGGGCGGCGATGGAGCGGCAGACCATCAGGCAGGATGACCTCCTGTAGAACTCGATCTCGACGTGAACTATAAAGCGCTGATCCGGGAAGTCCCGGATTTCCCCAAGCCCGGCATCCTGTTCTACGACATCACGACCCTCCTGAAAGACGCGGAGGCCTTTCGGGCCATCCTGGCCGATATCCAGCGCCGATTCGATCGCGATCACGTCACCAAAGTCGTCGGCATCGAGTCCCGGGGGTTTATCATGGGCGGCGCTCTGGCGACACAACTCAAGGCGGGGTTTGTGCCGGTCCGGCGACCGGGCAAGCTGCCGGCCGATACCTTCGAAGTGAAGTACGATCTCGAATATGGGTCGAACTCGCTGGCCATCCATCGGGACGCGATCGTGCCGGGCGAACGTGTGTTGATTGTGGATGATCTGCTGGCGACGGGCGGCACCGCTGAGGCGACGGTGCATCTGGTGGAGCAACTTGGGGGCCGGGTCGCCGGATTGGGATTTCTGGTTGAGCTTGAGTTTCTCAAGGGGCGGGAGCGGTTGCAGGGGTACAACCTGTTCGCCGCGGTGACCTATCCATAACCGCCGAATCCGGTAGGACGCAGGCCTTCTCGATCGACAGGCGGCCGAGAGACCGCCGGCTCGCGCCCTTGTAAAAGCCATGACGGCGTGTTATAGATTCCGAACTTTTTTCGGCCCCCACGCGTCACGCCTCACGTGAGGACCCCATGGCGGCGAAAGCGCAACCCAAAAAGCAGGTCGCTGAGAAGGCCAAGCAGCCGGTCAAGACCATGAGCAAAACCAAACCCATATCCCCGATGAAAGATTCGAACAGCAGCAAAGAGCCGGCAGGGGCCGCGGCGCTTCCGGTCGAACCGGAGCCCGAAGCCAAGCCGAAGCGGCCGGCGATGCTGACGCCGGACCAGCAGGAACGGTACGACTCGCTGCACCGCATGTTGATGGCCAAGCGGCAGGAGATTCTCAAGGAAATCGGCGGCAGCTTCGGACAGTCGGTGACGGAAGATCAGCAGCAGCGGTTGGAATCGGCCAAGGATGTCGGCGATCAGGCCCTCATGGATCTCGAGCGGGAAGTCGGGATTTCCCTGATGGAGATGCGCAATCGCAAGCGCCAATTGATCGACGAAGCCTTAGGGCGGTTGCGCGACGGATTATACGGCATCTGCGCCGAGTGCGGTGTGGAAATCAGCGAGCGGCGATTGGCGGTGATGCCGTTTGCGAAGCTCTGCGTGGAATGTCAGGCGCGGCAAGAGTTGTTGGAGCGAATTGAAAAGGAAGAGGAGCGGGACTAGCCGCGTAGGCCGTGCCTCCGCCGCGCCGGACAATGTCCCGTCCTTCGACTCAAACGTGGTTGTCGGTGCCGCTTGACCCGCCTGCTTCAGGTGTGTTCCTCTCGGTTCGAACGGTTGATTTCCCTCTGAACGGTATGTGAGTCTTTGTTTGGTCCATGACGGACCGACTCTCGTACCCGCGACCGAGACCCAGACATGAAAGCCGTGGTGCTTGCGAGCGGCGGACTGGATTCCACGGTTGCCGCGGCCCTTGCCAAGCGCGAGGGGCACGAACTGTTTTTTCTCACGGTGCAATACGGACAGCGCCACGAGGTCGAAGTCGAGCGGGCCTTGGCCATCGGGCGGGCGCTGGGGGTGTCCGATCACCGGATTGTCCAGGTCGATCTCCGCTCGATCGGCGGCTCCGCCCTGACCGGCGACGTGCCGGTGCCGAAAGGACGGTCCGCGGCGGATCGAGCGGCGGCTATTCCGGTCACCTACGTGCCGGCGCGCAACAGCCTGTTCCTGTCTCTGGCCGTGGGCTATGCCGAAACAATCGGCGCCCGGCGTGTCTACATCGGCGCCAACGTGGTGGACTATTCCGGCTATCCGGATTGCCGGCCTGAATTCTTGCGCGCGTTTGAGACGACGGCCCGCCTGGGCACCAGGGCCGGCGTGGAAGGGCAAGGGATCGAGATTTGCGCCCCGTTGCTCCACAAGTCCAAAGCCGAGATCGTCCGGCTCGGCATGGCCCACCAGGCTCCTTTGCACCTGACGCACAGTTGCTACGATCCCGCTCCCGACGGGACGGCCTGTGGCCGATGCGACAGTTGCCAGATTCGCCTGGCAGGATTCGAGGCGGCGGGGTTCACCGATCCCATTACCTACGCCGGACGCGAGGAGTCAGTATGAGCGTCTCACCCGAAGAATTTTTCATGTACCTGACGATCGGGCTGATCGTCGTGATCCCCGTGTCGGTGCGGATCTATCGCCGCCTCACCATGAACCGCACGGCGCAGATGTTGAAGGAAGAGTTCGGGGTTGATCCGGACGCGCCTGCTTCCGATCCATCGACAGGCTCGAAGAGGCCGTAGATGTCGGGAGGCTCCTCCCGCTGCTGAAGAAGAGAAGATCGGACCAGAGGCGAGGAGATCAGGAGAGGAAAAGGCGGGTGATCCAACCGACATCAAGAGCGATCCGGCGGCGCTTGCGGCAATGCGGCGTCCTCGGATTTGGGATTGTGGCGGGACTGGTCGGCCTGCTGGCGAGCGGGTCCTGTGCCAATCAGGAGGCCGGGACAACTCCGGCCGATGTGCTCAAGGGCGAAGGGCTCTTCAAAGCGAACTGTCTCCGCTGTCACGGAGAGCGGGGCACCGGCACAACCCAGGGGCCGCCGCTGGTCCATAAGATCTACGAGCCGAACCATCACGCCGACGTGGCCTTTCAACGCGCGGCCGCCAACGGGGTCCGGGCGCATCATTGGCAGTTCGGGGATATGCCCAAGATTGACGGGGTGACGCCTCAGGATGTGGCGGAGATCATCCGATACGTCCGATGGCTGCAACGGCAGGCGGGGATTTATTGAGCCCCATCCATGAGGAGCTTCACACACGACCCCGTTTGACAGCCTGATTTTCCGGTGCGTAAGCTACGTTAGGTGTTGTCGGCGGCAAGGTGTTTTCTCCGGCCGCCAAGAGCCATCGAAGAGCGGCCGGTTCAACCGAAGGTTGGTATTAGAACAATCGAGGTGAATCCCGTGCGGTGGTTTCTCCGGCGCCGGTAAATTTGTGAAAACGTAAGAGAGGCGCCGGTTCAACCGAAGGTCGGTATGGAGAAAGGCCAGAGGCCGAGGAATCTCTTGAGGTGTTTTCTCCGGCCGCCAAGAGCCATCGAAGGGCGGCCGGTTCAACCGAAGGTTGGTATGGAGGTCCTTATGCGGAACGGTATTCAGGCCGGTGTCTTCACGGCCGCCATGCTGGGCGTGATGACCCTCACCGCGGGTTGTGCCCTGGTGGCGATCGACGCGGGGCACGAAGGGGTCATGGTCGAAAAGCCATTCTTCTTCGGACATGGGGGAGTCGATCCCGACCCAGTCAAGACGGGCCGCCAGGCGGTGGCGCTCACGACGCAGGTGATCGATGTGGATGTGCGCCCGATCCAATACTCCGAGCACTTCGACATCATCTCGTCGGAAAACGCGCCCGTCTCGTTTGACGCCTTCATGATCGCCAACGTGATCGAAGGACGGTCGCCTGATTTGATCAGCCGCTTCGGGCCGAACTGGTATGTCAACAACGTGAAGGAGGCCTTCCGGACGATGGTTCGGGAGGAGGTCCAAAAGTATCCGTTGTTTCAGTTGACCACCGATCCCACGACCCGCACGAAATTGCAGGAAGCCATCGCGCAGCAGTTGCGCGTGAACCTGCTGGAGAAGCAGAACATCCCGGTTCGCCTCAACCGAGTCGTCGTCGGCAGCATCCTGCCGCCCAAGGGCGTACTGGAACAGACCGCCCAAACAATCATTCAGGAACAGCGCCGGATCACGATGATCGAATTTCAGAAGGCCGAAGAGGCCCGGGAGAAGGCGGAAAAACAGCGGGGAATTGCGGACCGCGCCTATCGGGAAGCGCTGGGGCTCACTGCCCCGGAATTTGTGGATCTGCGCCGCATCGAGGTCCAGAAGGAGATCGTGCAACATTCGCCGTCGGCTCTGACCGTCATCATGGGGTTGGAGCGGATGGGGATCAACTTGCCTCCCTTGGGAGCGGAGAAATAACACCCGACTGTCGGGACACGGTGGTGGGATGAAAAAACCGGGTGAGAGGCGCCTCTCACCCGGTTTTTTGTTCGTAACTGATCGATTGCTGACTTAAGGGGCAACCCAGACTCGGTGGGAGGCGGTATTGAGGGGTTTGGCAATCTTGTGCACGCCGACCTGGCCGGCATTCATGACATCGTCGCCTCCCTGGGTCTTTCTGGCCGGAATGCGTGCGGTCGCGAGCAGGAGTCCCTGGGCGTCGAAAAACTCCACCATCACGTCGGCTTGATCGCGCAATGTCCCTTGATAGGCCGTATTCTGCCAGTCCAGCCGGCGGAGGGCTTGGAAGGTCACCAGGAGGTGGCCTTCCCGATCGTCCTGCACATTGAGAATCTTAATGGCGCGGTTCTGATCCGTTCCGAGCGCGGCGGGATCGCTGCTTCCTCTGGCGCCGGCCAGCACGATGCGGGAGACATCCTCCGACTCCAGCGAGCCGGAGATTTTGCAGGAGACCGTCGTCCCCTTCTCGGTCTGCTCGAGCACACGGGTCTCCTTCAGCGCGTCCTTCACGACCTGGTCGAGGATCTGTCGGTTCAAGGCCGAGTCCACCAGAGAAGCCGTCGCGTCCCGATAGACCGATGAGGCGCTGACCGCCATCCGTGCGGCCTCACGGCAGGCCAATGCCTTGGCGTCGGCTGCGGATTCGGGCGCATGGAAGGTATAGCGGTAATCTCCGGTAACCTCGATCTTGGAGGCCTCCGCGGTCTGAGCCAGCCCGGAGAGGAAGACCATCGTGAGCGGACCGATGAGCGAAGCGATGCCGGGTGATCGTCGAGGCTTGTTCATGGAAACCTCCGGGGCGGGAGCTGTCATAAACCAGAACCAGATTCCCGCCGAACTCGTATGTCATCTTACCAACCACGTCGATGCCGAGCAATCGCCGGCGGAGGCGGGCCAGGTCAGGACTTGAGCAGCGTGACAAGTTGCCGGATCGTCATGGGAGCGTTGCCCTCCGCGCGATTGTTGACTAGCACATAGGCCGTCCGATGTTCGGACCGGGCCTGCCGGATCAGGGCCACCGTGTCCTGCCTCATCCGCGGCTGAGGCAGAACCAGCCGATTGTAGGGGGCGAATCGCTCGACCGCCTCCGCGTGGGCCAGGCCCAAGGGGGTCATGAGTCTGGCAACGATGAACGGGGCGGAGAACCGGCCGCCGAGAGACCGATGCTGTGACGCCAGGTCCGGCATGAGGGACCAGTGGTTGTAGACATGGGCGACGCCGTAGGCCGCGAGCAGATCCCGGTAGCGAGGGCCAAGGACGGCCGGATTGCGGATCTCGATCGCGTACCGGGGGCCAGGCGGAAGGCGATTCAGAAACGGCTCTAGTCGGCGGAGCAACTCCTCGACGGTCAGGCCGGTCCGCTGGAATTCAAAGAGAAAGACCCCTAGGGTTTCACCGAGGCCCTGTCGCGCCGGCTCATAGACTACATCTCGAAAGAGATCCGCATCGAGGAATCGAGGGTTTCGGCTTCCCGCCTTGCTTCCGTAACGGGGAAGCCGCGCAAAGGCAGGGATCGTCAGCTCTTCCCAGACCTTGAGGCAGAAGTGGAAGGTCGGCGGGACCTGGGCGGCATAAGATGCTAATTGGGAAGACGTTGCCGGACGATAAAAGGTATGATCGATCCCGACCGTGTCGAACAGGGGGCGGTCCTCATGCTGAAAGGCGGCGTATTCGGAGAGGCACTCCCGGCTGAAGCGGCTCTTGGCATAGGGGCGATGGTAGATCAGGCCTTGCCAGCCTTCATAGGCCCATGAGCTGGTTCCGAAGCGAACCAGGGCGTCGCCAATAGGGGGACGGCCGGGACCATCGGAAGGATCGGCTCTGTCCTGCTTGTTGAAATCGGCGCTCACGGGCAGGCGTATCGTTGATCGCATGACGAATATCGGCCGGAAAGCTTGTCCATGACCATGCAGGACCTCCGTCGCTCCATCGTGCCGGCGTCCGATTGTACTGTTGTTCGGCTGTCGCCGTCATCGTGACTTGACAGGTCTCGGCGCATCTCGCAGACTTCTACCCGATTCCATGACCGACCATCACGAACCCGATTGCCTCACCGAACTGCTCGGCCATTATGGCATCGCCGATCACTATTACGATGTCTGGGGGCAACACCATGTCGTTTCGGAGGAGACCAAGCGGGCGGTGCTGGAGGCCATGGGCGTGCCGGCCGGCTCTCCCGAGCACCTGACCCGGTCTTGGGAGGCGGTGAGGTTCCGGCCGTGGCGGCGGATCTGTGATCCTGTCGTCATCGTCCAGGCCGGGCAACCCTCCGTCACCTGTGCGGTGCGGGTTCCTTCCGAAGAGGGCCTGGATGGCGAATGGACTCTCGCCTGGTCCCTCCGCGACGAAGCAGGCCGGACAGTTGCCGACGACCGCGCCGGTCCCGGATTGGCCCCTGTCGATACGCAATCCATCGAGGGGACCCGCCATATTCAGTTTCAACTCGACATCCCGTTGGCCGTGCCCCTTGGATACCATGACCTGTCGGTGGTGGCGACCGTTGGGTCCCGGAGCATCCAAGGCCATACGCTCCTGATCGTGACGCCGTCCGGCTGCTACACGTCCGGCGCCTTTCAAGACGGCGGACGTGTCTGGGGCCTGTGGACCCAACTCTATGCGCTCAGGTCGCAGCGCAATTGGGGATTCGGCGATTTCACCGACTTTGAGGCCTTGGTCCGCTGGGCCGCGGCCGATCTCGGTGCCGAGGCGATCGGAGTCAACCCTCTTCATGCGCTCAAGAATCGGCGTCCCCACCATATCAGTCCCTACTCGCCGAACAGCCGGGTGTACCTGAACGAACTCTATGTCGATGTGGAGCGGGTGCCCGAATTCGCCTCGAGCCCGGGGGCCCAGCGTCTGGTGGCGAGCGATGAATTGCGGTCCCGCATCGAGGCCTGTCGAAAATCGGACTGGGTGGACTACGAAGGGGTGCAGGCCGCGAAATGGGCGGTGTTTGAGCAGCTTTTTCACACGTTCGACGCGACGCATTTCCTCGAAACAGAGGGAGCGCGGAGGGCCTGTACCGGTCGCGGCGAAGCCTTCGAGCGCTATTGCCGGGAACAGGGAGAATCGCTTGAGCGATACGCCACCTACGCCGCCCTGTCCGAGCACTTTCAACGGTTGTCGCCTCCCATCTGGGTCTGGCGCAAATGGCCCGCCGAGTATCAGCATCCCGACAATGACGCGGTCCGGGCCTTCGCCGAGCGTCACCGGGATCGAATCCGGCTCCACCAATACATGCAATGGGTGGCCGAGGAACAGTTGGCCGAGGTCTCCCGTGTGGCGGCGGATCTTGGGATGCCGGTCGGCCTATACCATGACCTGGCGCTGGGCAACGATCCGAGCGGGGCGGAAGGTTGGCTGCTCCAGGATGTCCTGGCCATGGAGGCCGACTGCGGCTGTCCTCCCGACGCCTTTGCCATGCAGGGACAAAATTGGGGCTTTCCTCCGTTCAACCCGGTGGCCTTGCGCGAGCAGGCCTATCGACCCTTTATCCGGTTGGTGCGGCAGAACCTCTCCCGCGGTGGGGCCTTGCGGATCGACCATGTGATGGGGTTGTTTCGGCTCTTCTGGATTCCACGGGGGCGGCCGGCGTCGGCCGGCACCTATGTGCACTATCCGTTCGACGATCTGCTCGGCATCCTGGCTTTGGAAAGCGTGCGGGCGAAGACCGTGGTGGTCGGGGAGGATCTCGGGACCGTGCCGGACTGGGTACGCGAGAAGCTTGAGGCGGTCAACATCCTCTCGTACCGGGTCTTCTATTTTGAGCGGGAAGCGGACGGATCATGGAAACAGCCGAGCGACTATCCGGTCCGATCCCTGGCGGTGACGACGACCCACGATCTGCCGACGTGGCTGGGGTTTTGGACCGGAGAAGATCTCGAGACGCGGGCGAAGCTCGGGTTGTTTCCGACGGAGGAGGCACGGCGACAGGCGTGGGAAGAACGGGAGCGGGACAAGACGAAAATCCTGGAGGCCCTGGCCCGCGCCTCCACGCTTTCCGAATCGCCGGACCGCGTCGAAGCCTCCCGCGCGGTTCAGGCCGAGCGACTCTTGGAGCCGGTCCATCGGTTCCTGGCCCGTTCTTCGTCCTGTCTGGCGCTGGCCAGCCTGGACGACTGGCTCAGGGAAGTCTCCCAGGTGAACCTGCCGGGGACGGTCGATCAGTACCCCAACTGGTCGCGCAAGCTCTCGGTTCCCCTTGAAGCCATGAAGGGCGAACGCCTGGTGCGCAGGCTCGCGCAGGTCATGCGCGAGGAGCGGCCGCCTCGCCGTCCCGATGATGCGGAGCCAGGGATCGGCACTGACCCTCCATCACGGCCCACGACACCATGACCAACCGCAACCGGATCGTCCTGGTCATCGCCGCCTTGCTGTTTGTCACTGTGGTGGTGGTCGAGACGCTCGTGCCGGCCAATGTCGTCGGGGCCTATGCTTTTGTGCTGCCGATCCTGCTGGTCGCCTCCACCCGCAACCGCAAATTGCTCTACCTCACCTTGGTCTTCTGCATCATCGCGACCTATATCGGGCTGATGCGGCCGACAAAGCCGGGCCGCTTCGTATCCGCCGTCATCAACCGAACCCTGGTGGTCTGTGTGCTTGGAGGGGTCGCCTATCTGGGGCTGACATGGGAGGAACGGAAGGCCAGGGAGGAAGCGGCCAGGGCGGCCCTGGCCCTGCAAACGGAAAATCTCCTCAAGGCCCATGCGCAGTTGGCCGAGGTGAAGGATGCCTTGAACCGGGCGGAGCGGTTGGCGGCCGTCGGGCAACTCGTGGCCTCCGTGGCCCATGAAGTCGGTACGCCGCTTCATTCCATCGCCTGGCATGTGCGCGCGCTCCGCGAGGAGGCTGCCTTGACGCCGGACATGGCCAAGCGCCTCGACACGGTCGAATCCCAAATCAATCGGGTCGTGCTGATCATTCAGGACCTGCTCAGCACCACCAGGCAGCGCAAGCCCAATCCGGCCTGGACGCCAGCGCTCCAATTGCTCCACTCCGTGGCGGCTCTGATGGAGCCGACCTATGTGACCAAAGGCGTGAAGCTGTCCGTGACCTGCCGGCCCGAGAGCCTGGTTCTTTGGGCCGATCCGGAGCAGATGCAACAGGTGCTGGTCAATCTGTTGTCCAACGCCCTGGCGGCCACGCCGTCGGGCGGCGAAGTGCTGTTGTCCGCGGAACAGCAGGCCGTGGATCCGATCGAAGCGGAAGAGTGGCAACGGATTCGAGAAGAGGTGCCGGGGAACGTGGCCGTCCTGTCGGTGGACGACAACGGGTGCGGGATGCCGCCCGAGCATGTCAGGCAAACGGTCGAGCCGTTCTTCACGACCAAAGAGATCGGAAAGGGCAGCGGGCTCGGCCTGTTTCTCAGCCGGGAAATCGTCAAGGCGCATGGGGGGAGGCTCTCAATCCACAGCGAAGTCGGCAAGGGCACGAAGGTGCTCATTGCGCTGCCGATGGAGGATCGAGCGGATCGAGCCGCGTAGGAGCCTGTCCGACATTGCCGTTCGTGACGAGGTGAAGGAGGTGCTGGCAGATGCCAGGCCGCAGGCCGCGAAGACGGGAAGCGTATTCGCTGGAATACGTTGAGGATGTTTCGGGGCCGAGAACGAAGCAGATGCCGGTACATCGTTTGCCGCAGTAGAAAGGTCAATGTCGGACAGGCTCCTAGGAACCGATGATGCAGCCGAAGGCAAAAATCCTGGTGGTGGACGACGACCAAGTCGCGCGCGAGCTGCTCGTGGAGGCGCTGCAGAAGGAAGGTTATGACGTCGAGAGCTTCGGGAGCGGCCAGGAGGCGATCGAGCGGGGCCAGCAGCTCCCGGTCGATTTGGTGCTGACGGACATCCGAATGGGAGCCGTGGATGGATTTCATGTGCTCCGCGAGTTCAAACGCATCAGGCCGGGAACCCCGATCGTGCTGCTGACGGCGTTCGGCTCGTTGGAAGGGGCGATCGAGGCGATCAAGCAGGGCGCCTACGACTATCTGGCCAAACCCTTCCGCAAGGAGGAGGTCTGTTTGGTGGTCCAGCGGAGTCTCGATCACGCGAGGCTGCTCCGGGAGAACAGCCGTTTCCGGGAGGAGCTGCGTGAACGGGCGGTCCTGACCGGCCTCGTGGGGAGCAGCCCGGCCATGTTGGAGGTGTACAAGCTCGTGGCGCGGGTGGCGCAGGGCAAGAGCACCGTGCTGCTGGAAGGCGAGAGCGGCACCGGCAAGGAACTCGTGGCCCGGGCCATCCACGGGAACAGCCCCCGCCACGAGATGCCGTTTGTGCCGGTCAACTGCGGCGCCTTGCCCGACGCGCTGCTGGAATCCGAAATGTTCGGTCATGAAAAGGGCGCGTTCACCGGCGCCGTCGGCGTCAAGCACGGCCTGTTCGAAACCGCGAACGGCGGCACGTTATTTCTGGACGAGATCGGGGAATTGGGGCAGGCGTTGCAGGTGAAACTGCTCCGCGTGATGCAGGATCAGGAAATCCGCCGCGTCGGCGGCACCAGTTCAGTCAAGGTGGACGTGCGGTTGATCGCGGCGACCAATCGCGACCTGCCAACCCTGGTCAAGGAGGGCCGATTTCGGGAGGATCTCTTTTATCGGCTCAACGTCGTGCGGATCAAGTTGCCGCCGCTTCGCGAACGGCGCGAGGACCTGGCGATGTTGGCCCATCATTTCTTGCAGAAGTACACGGGGACGGCCGACCATCCAGTGCGGGGCTTCGCCAGAGAAACCTTGGCGCTGCTCGACCAGTACTCCTGGCCTGGCAATGTGCGGGAATTGGAAAATGCGATCGAGCGGGCCGTGTCATTAAGCCATGGGCCGGTGGTCTTGCCGGAGGACCTGCCGGAATCCCTCCGCCGCACGGCTCTGGCGCCGCCCTCGGTTCACCAGGCGGCGCCCGTCCTCGAGAAGGACGACCGGTCCGAATTTCTCCTGACGCTCGAAGAAGTGGAGCGGCGTCACCTGCTCCGTGTGCTGAAGGAAATGAAAGGCAACAAGGTCAAGACGGCGAAGATTCTCGGGATCGACCGGCGGACGCTCTACCGGATGGCCGAGCGGTTCGGCATCGATCTGGGAGAGGACACGGAAGGGACCGGAGAGAACCCTACAAAAGCTTAAGCTCGTTCTTGATCAGACGGAGATAATGTTCGGCGCTCTGCCGCAACGGCGGATCGGAGGGAGTCCAGCTTCCCGCCAGCGATCCCTTGCTCTCGTGGAGCACCGTCAGCAGGAGTTTGGTGGAACGCTCCCCCTCTTCGTTCAGATTGGCCTCGGCCTGCGTGCGGCCGACTCCGAAACGAACGCGCAACATCCAGTCCCACGGCGCGCGAATTTCCTCCCGATAGCCGGTTTGAATCGATTCCGTCCGGTTTTCGGCGCGGCCTTGAGCGGATTCGACGGTATAGCCCTCCGAGGCGAACACCTCGAGCACCGCGGCCCGGACCTGATCCATCGGCGCGTCCAGCAGGGCCTCCACCGAATCGGCTTGCTGGGGCACGGAGGGCGAGGCACAGCCGCCCGCCAACAGCGCGACGATGAATAAGGCCCGTCGGAGCCGAGGGTGGGAGACGGTCGTCATGATGGAACTAGCTTGCCAAACGGTGGACCAGATGCGTTTGGGTCTGGGTCACGCCTTCGATCGCGTGAATTTTCTGCAATACCAGCGAGGTCAGCGCGTCCTGATCGGGCACCTCCACCAGCGCGATGATGTCGGGTTTGCCCCAACAGGTGTCGATGGTCTTCATCTCCTTGATCTGGGAGAGGAATTTCACCACATCCCGGGTCTGTCCTGGAGCCACGTTGATCAGAATGTAGGCGCGGTCTGCCATATTGCTACTCCGAAGATAGGATGAGCACCATGCAGCGCGAGGACACTAACGGATCGTGATCGACGAAGTCAACGTGGCGGCCGATGAAAGGGACGAAGAGGTTGCAGCCGGTCCGGGGCGGTCATTTGGGGGCGATGAACACCTCGACGATCTGCGCATCGCTGACCCGGGTCAGTTCCGCTTCAAGCCCGCGGGGATTGCCGATCCGGCCTTCCGGATCGTAAATGAAACAGAACAGGGTTTGGTGCCCGGCGGCGGGAAAGGATGCGGCCTCGGCCGTCAACTGTTCGGCGATTTCGCGGGGTCCCAGCCCGCTCCTGGTCATCTTCGCCAGGACGGCGAGACGGTGGCGCGGCAGGAGAGACACGGCGCGCGGCGCCGTCGCCGGCCGGCTGGCCGGCCATTCCGTTTGAGCCACCTCGTCGAACTCGTATCGCAACAGCGTGTACAGGAGGTCGTGAACATCCTGCTCGTCCTGCACGTCGAGGGTGGTTCGATCGTCCCCGCGGAGCCGGAGTTGCCGGACCACGGCGTGGAACCTCGTACAGACCTTTCTGACGAGATCGAGGGGGTCCTCCGGTTCGCCTTCGCTCCGATCTGATGGGCCGGAGATCTGTCCGACAGCGCCTGCTGTGGTGGCCGGCGGCGGAGAGACTTCCGCTCGGATTTCGGTCGGTTGCACGGAGATGGCGGAGGGGAAGGGCGGCTCGGGCTGGACGTGGTCGGGTAGGCGGTCAGGGACGTGCTCTTGAGTCGGATGCCGGGCCGTGGCGATGGGATCCGGCAGGCGCGTAGGAGGATCGGAGAGGGGCCCCGGGGCCGCAGCAGGCGCGTCTCCCTGATTCGCAGAATCCCGAACCTGCTCACGGGGCTCGGGCATGCTTGGGACGCCCGGACCCTGACTGGTCCCGGGCGGTGGGGGAGAAGGGGCTGTCTGGGGCGCCGGGGCCTGGTCCACAGGCGAAAGTCCGTGACGGGCATCGCCCTGCTCTGGAAGCGGCCGCGGCAAGTCGTGGGACAAGTCGTCGGAATGAACGGGTGTGTTCGCCTGTCGGCTCAAAGGGACGGAGTGATCATCGACCCTGCCGGTGTGGTCCGCCATGAGGGTGGCTGTGACTGGTATCGCAGCGGGTGCAGCGGGCGATAGAGTCGTCATCCGGGCCGGCGTTGCGGAAGCCACCGGTCCAGCCGTGGCTGTTGTCGAGACGGGCGGCAGCGCAGCCGGCGCCGATCGGATGGTCGAGGCGTGGCCGGAAGCGGGCGGGGCGAGCCCCTGCAATTCCAGTTTCTTCCGTTCCAACTGGGCGATCAAGGTTTGGAGCAACGAGATTGTCTCGGCCACTTCCGACGGGGAACTGGTGCGGAGGTGATAGGTCTTCCACTGTTGAAATTCAGGTGAGCGCTCCCCAAAGATATACTTGATGCATTCGCGAACCTGGAGTTCCGCCCGCGCCCTCATTGCATCCCGGTACGGGAACCCTTCCTGTCTGAGATCTTCGACCTGGGTGAGTTGATCTTGCAGCTTGCGGATATTGTCGTTCACCGCTTCGATCGCGGCGGCGTGCTTGGCTCTGGTGCGGGCCGGGTCCTTGGCGGCGGTTCTAGGCATCGGACGATGGATGCGGCGTTGGTCGGTTGGGACCATTACATGGGTCGAAGTCTAGCCGAGGGTATCCGTGCCGGCAAGAAACATGGCAATTTGTGCAGGCGCGAACGGAGTCGATCGAACCGGACCCGGGCTACCCGCTCCAGGCGATGTCATGTCCGGAGGACCCTGCGTGGTTGCGAAGGCGTCGGATTCCGGAGAGCCGTTCTTTGGCGCTTCGAGCATACTTGAGAAACTCCACGCCGAACGTGCGCGCTTTGACCCAACGGACGCGGGCCAGGGCAATCGCGATGGGGTCTTCCCCTCCCGGACATTCGATTTGGAGAGAGAGGTAGGTGCCGACTGCCGGGGTGACTTCGCTCCGAACCGCGCAGCCCGGTCCGGACAGATCGACCAGCCTGCCCTTTCCGGCAACGTCGTCCCCGCAAAACCGTACAGGGTAGCGCAGCGACACTCGGTGATGTGACCTGGGGCGCATGGACCTTCCTTCCAGAGGCCTGCCGACAGACGGGCTTGCAACCTATGAGCCCGACGCCGTTTTCACCAAATGTAGTCGATAATCCGGGTTTCAGCCAGCAAACCGGCGGATCTGGTCGTCGTGCGGAGTATTGTGAGAATGAATCAGGGAGGGGGAAAAGAGGAGTGGCTATCAGCCTGAGACCTTGATGTGAGGGGCGATGCTCAGAAAGCGGTCCGTTCCTTGAGTGAAGAAGGGGATTGGCGGCTGCCAGGCTTACATGTTCTGGAGGCGATCCAATTGCTCTCTCGCGCCGCTGTCGTAACGGAGAAACTCAAGGCCGAGCCGGCCATGACGGACCCAACGGACCTTGGCCAGGGGGATGGAAACCGGAGCGGAGGCTTCCTGAAGGATTTCGAGGGCTACATAGGCTCCCTGTTGTAACGAGGTGTGGCTTTCGATGGCGCACCCTGGAGTGGACAGGTTGATGAGCTGACCCAGGCCGGCCCCCCAATCACCCAGGAAGTGGATCGGAAGTCGAAGCACCGTTCGTGGGCTGGAGCGGAGATTCATGTATCTTCTCGGACCAAAGGCTCGGACGGGGCGAAGCAGTTCCGTTGTGTGCGACGTGAGAGCATCCTACGGCAACCGGGAAGAATCGGGAAGCGAACGAAAGTAGGGGGCCATAAGCGACATATACGAAACAACGATGAAGAGCTTGCGGTTCAACGAAGTGAGGATTCAGAACGAAGAGAACTGAAAGGCCTGGAGGTTCTCTCCGGCGGCGTCAATGAAGAGGGGCTACGCCCGATGAGCCGCCGGTTCACACAAAGTGCGGTATGGTGCCCCCGACACGAATTGAACGTGCGACACGCGGTTTAGGAACACGAATTAGGTATAAACACCAAACCATAGCAAGACACACCATACAACGGCAGGCACAGGCCTATCAACGGGTTTGTGACCTGCCGTTGTTCTTTGTGTCCTCCTGTGGTATCCCCTCACCGTGACTGTTTTCGGACTCGAACCGCGACTGGAACCGTGACGCGGAAGACAGGGGGTGGGGGTCTTATTTTCTGCTCGGCCTGGCTAAGGACGAGGCCGGGGGTAGGTTTCCCGGTGGGCCGGGTGGCCGATGGGAGGCCCTCGTAGACATGGCCAGAGGCATATGGCGACCCCTTCCCCCGGCCGTTCGAGTTTCCATGTTTCCCAAAAAGGAAACCGCCGACGCATTTCCTGGAGTTTCGTATCCTAGGTGAAATGTGGTGAGTTGGGACGACACCAGCAAGCTGTTCTTCTTTCTCTACGCCCCAGAACAGAAGCTGTTTCGGTATACGAGGCCTGGTATGGCCTTTGGTGAAGAAACGGGACAGTCTGTACATTTCGACAATGGGCATTTCACAAAAGTCCAAATTCCCAAGGGGATAGGAGAAATCTTACTTCACAGAGAGATGCCGAATGGAAAGACGGGTGAGGAATTTGCCACTAGCTGGAAAACGCTCAATGTTGCCGAAGAAGGATACAACGGACTTGCCTTTACCATCGTCAATCGCACGCCGGATACCGATGTGAAAATGCTCGCATGGAACAAAGAACACCCTGACGACCTCTATACAGATTGTGTGGCCATCGAGCACGGGGCGGAAGTACGGGTATGGCTCTACTTAGCACCTGACAAGTTTCATGATTTGCTCAATCTCAACTGGCGAGCGAAATTTCTTGAAGTATCGCTTGAAACGAGCCCGTCAATTCATAACCTCAAGTTCCCATTAGAGGAGAATGACAAGACAAAAATGCGGGAAGGAACATTCATCAGTGATTCGTCCTTGTCACACCGTAAGCTCGTAATTCACACGTATGAGATCACTGTAAAAGACTTGCCTGTGGTGCGTTTACAAGACTCTAAGCCCTCACTGCTCAATCACCTGTATGAGCTGCTGAGATTTCGCTTCGGTAGATAAGACCTGCCCGTAACGGACCCTTACTCGGATTCGACCTGCATGGTAAGGCTGTAGGAGGGGACGTGCCCAAGGGAAAATCGAAGGAGGAAGAGTTTGATCCGACCTTAGAGCTGAAGACTCTTGCCTTACGGGATGAACCTCTTGTTCATCAATATAGAGACCTTCACTACCAACTCGTCCTTGACCAACTTCAAGCGACGGGTCAACGCATTGCAAGTAGAGAACACACAACCCCACTCTCTGCCGCTCAGCGGAGATCATTGTTGAAGCGGCATGCCCGTCTTGACAAACAAATCTGTGAAAAGTACCGCATTAGTGGTTTTCATGGTGGCGATCCGTATATCGTAAAACGTGACAATTGGCTTGAGACCCTCCGCGTACCATTAAGCCAACCTCTTACGATAGAGACTAATTGGCAATCCTCTTTCTATTCTCCGCGCGTCCAGTTCTATGTTCTCCCGAAGGATGCTGCGGTCTTTCACTCCCACAGCAGAATAGTATGCCAATTGCCTTCCCTGCCCAAAAAAGTTCCGGCGGATTCTCTGCCTATTCTGACAATTCATCTGGATCTATCGAAGGTCAAAGGGAATCACCTTGCTGGTTTGGCCACAAAGTTCAAAGAGGCGGTGAAGCGATGTCTGGAAGAACTTCCGAGAAGCCGGAGGAAACCGGCGTCCACCTGGCAACAGAACGTGAAACGTGACTACCATCGCTTCTATCTACATTTTTATCGGGCGGTGCCCTACCGTTGGATCGCGGCATATGAAAAGACGGGGGCACTGCCAAAAGGCCCCTTCGATATGGCAGTGCCTAAAGAATCCTCTATCCGTGAGTCCGTTGAGCGAGTCCACTACATTGTCTTCAGCCGCCCCTTCAAGGCCCGCAAAACTCTATCCCATCGGGCTAATACCCGCTTAGACGCTGAAATACAGAGCTTTAACTGCCCGGATCATGGCAAAGACTGCTCAGATACTTGCGGATATGCAAAAGACTTCATCAAGAAATTAGGCTAGTTCGCATCTCTTCCCCCTAGGAACAAACTCCCCGACTTTGTCCGCGATTCTCCTCTTGTAGAGGCCGCGCATCGGCACGGCACGGGAGGCTCTCACATAGCAGGGGAGAAAAAGGATGAATAGCGATGATCGACTTGTGACGGCGCAGGAACTAGAAGCGCTGGGGGTGATGCGGAAGGGCACGGCCTATCGAATGGCCGCGAACAATCAGTTGCCCCACTATGTTGTGGGATGCTCTGGGAGGGGAGTTCGCTTTCGGGTGGGTGAGGTTCTAGAAGCGCTCCGACGACCAGCTTTAACACAGCGGGGGGGCTATGACGACCGATGATCTCTTGAGCCGAGTGGACCGCGTACGCTCTCGCGGTCCTGGTCGATGGACGGCAAGGTGCCCGGCGCATGCGGATCGCTCGCCCTCGTTATCGGTGACTGAAGGCGAGCGAGGCATTTTGCTTCGATGTTGGGCCGGCTGCGACCTGGCGGCTATTTGTGCGGCGCTTGGCATTCGACCAGCCGATCTGTTCTATGACCAGCGGCCTGATCCGGCTGCTTTGGCGGAGTCTCGGCGGCGACGGACGGAACGCGAGCGAGCGGACATAGCTGACGGCTGTCATGCGGATACCTTACGCGATGCGGAGCAAGCAATTCTCGCGGCGCGCCTTCTCAATATCTCGCAATGCTGTGATGGACAGCTAGATCGGGCACTGGACACGATCGCCTCTGCGCATGCGGTCCTGAGCGAACAAGGAGCGGATTACTATGAATGGCTCGCAACGCTTTGAAGCGGCCTGCCGGCAGTTCGAAGATAGTCAACGGAAGGAGCAGGCCGCGATGGGCCTAATGGACCATGATCCCGAACAGGACGCCAGTTCGACTAATACTCCTGTGCCGGATGAGTGGCCGGTACTCGATCAAGCCGCGCTGTATGGTCTGGCTGGTGAAATGGTCAAATTGATCGAACCGCATACAGAGGCTGACCCTATCGCGTTGCTGGTGTCTTGCTTGGCCGAAGTAGGCACTATGCTGAATCGGGCACCTCACCTGATTCTCGACGGAAGTTATCATCCCCTCATCTTCTGGCCGGTATTGGTCGGACAAACCAGCAAAAGCCGGAAAGGAACGGCTGGGAAACGGATCAACACGGTGTTGAGCCTGGCAGATGATTCGTGGACCCGTGGTGAGTATCGGGGCACCCTTTCCAGCGGTGAAGGTCTCGCCTTTGCTGTGCGCGATGCACAGTACAAGGAGGAGCCGATCAAGGAAAAAGGCCGACTGATCGGTGAGACAGTGACGATCTGTCTTGATCCTGGCGTTGAAGATAAGCGGCTGTTCCTTGTTCAAACCGAATTCGGCGCGGTTCTTCGTGTCATGGCGCGAGAAGGGAACTCGCTATCAGGGGTCTTGCGCGATGCCTGGGACGGACTGAGCCTTGCTCCCATGACGAAGGCAAACCGGATTCGCGCGACAGATCCACATATCGGCATTGTGGGGCATGTGACGAGGGACGAATTGCTCCGCAACTTGACCGACACGGAATGCTCGAATGGATTCGGCAATCGATTTGTGTGGTTTGTCGTGCGACGGTCTAAGGAATTGCCATTCCCCTCCGTGCCGGACGAAACCGTCCTTCGGACCTTGGCGGAAGAACTCGGGCGTGTGATTCGACGCGGTCGGACCATCGGGGCGTTAGGTCTATCGCCTTCTGCTCGCGATGGCTGGAAGGCGATCTATCACGATCTCTCTGCGGATCGGCCTGGCCTGGCGGGTGCCCTCCTGGCGCGGGGTGAGGCGCACGTCATGCGCCTCTCGGCGCTCTACGCGGTGCTGGACGGGCAGACGGACATTAACCTCGTGCACCTGGAAGCCGCGTCGGCCTTGTGGCAATACGCCGAAGCTTCTAGCCGTCTGATCTTTGGCGATTCGACTGGAGATCCTGTCGCAGATGCAATTTTGAGAGCCGTCAGAACGAGCGGCGAAGTTTCCGATTCACAGGTGTCAGACCTGTTCTCACGAAATGTGTCCGGGCACAGACTGGAACGAGCGAAGACGATCCTTGCGACGGCAGGGTTGATTCACTGGGACACGATCAAGACAGATGGACGGTCCCGGAAAGTCTGGCGACCAGGTACGAAAAAAACGAATTAAACGAAAAAAGGGAATGCGCTAAGAGGCTTATTTCGTTTCTTTCGTTTATTTCGTAACCCATGAGAGGAAACACCATGAGCTACCTGGACATTCTCCGCCGTGTGGAACAGGGAAATAGTCCTATGCCTGATTCCGAAGGACCTCAGAATGTGGACCCGGCTTCGCTTAGTACGAAAAAAGAAAAAAGCTGTCCCCTCTACTGGCAGTCCATGGACGGGGTAATCAACGGGCCGGCGGTCCTGGATCACCTACACCTGGCGACGGATGTCGCGGGTGTTGAGCGGTGCTGGTTCTGCCTTTCCTATCGGGGCCGACTGGTTTGGGTTCGGGAGGACCTCCTCCGAAAAGTAGAAGGGGAGTAGAGAAGTGCGATTCGAGAAGGGCCGGCGCAAGACAGGCGGGCGGAAACGAGGCACGCCGAACAAAGGCACCATTGAAATGAAGTCGTTCGCACTGGGACTGCTCGAAGATCCCGAATACCAGACAAGGCTCAGGGCTCGGATTCTCAGCGGCAAGGCTCCGCACATGGAAGTCCTGTTGCACCACTACACGTATGGGAAACCGAAAACCACCCTCGAAGCAAGGCAGGTCACGATCATTGTGGATCGCTCCTGCAAGGACATCGTGGAGGCGCAGGCAACCGCCTTGGAAGACCATTCAACGCGAGATGGCTCAGGCCAGCTCTAGCCGATCTGCCGGACCCCGGCAACGGACAATTCTCCGCCCGCTTGTAGTCAACGGCTTCCGCCTCCTCCTATTCCACTCGCTTCCTATTTCCCCTTCGGTAAAATTCCCTTCCGCTCTAGCTCTTGGATCTTCGCTTCGGCCAATTCAATCAAAAAGTCCTTCACCGTCTTGCCTTCGTGAGCAGCGGCCATTTTCACGCGGCGCATGAGGTCGCGGGGGATGTCCCGGAAGTTCCAGGCTCCGGTGCCTTCTGGCGGGGTCCGTGCCATTAGAAGCCAAGGCTAGCACCAGACTCCCCTATGCGTCAAATATAACTTGACATAGTTAAATATCATATGATAGTTAACTTATCATCGCGGAAAGGGGGTGAGGGAAATGAAAATGGTCCGGTTGTTGATTCAGGTGCCTGAGCCGATCAAGGCGCAATTGGATACCTTGCGGCAAGGGGGCACGACAGCGAGCGGGTTTATTCGGCATCTGTTGGAGGAACATTTCAAACACGCTCCAGTGACGGGGCAGAAAGGAAGGTGAGCGATGGCGCGAGTGGGACGAAAGGATCGAGGCTTGCTGGCTAAGAAGGATTCGGCTGGCAAGTTGGTGTGGTTTGTGCGGCTGTATCACGAAGGCCGGGAGCGCCGGTTCGGCAGCTTTCCCAACAAGACGAAGGCCCGGGAATTCTATGAGAAGGCCAAGCTTGAGCAGAAAGAGGGCAGATTTTTCCCAGAGCGGTATCAGCACGGTGGCTATGAACCGGTCGATGCGGTGATAGACCGTTACCTGTTGACCATAGGAGCAAAGAAACAGATGACTCAGGTCGCAGAGCGCTATTTTGCTGAGTGGTGGAAAAACTACTTTGCTGGGAAACGGCTGAATGCAATCACTGTTACGGCATTGGAAGAGGCGCGGCAATCGCTGCTGGCGACCGTAGTTGTCGAGGCCAAGGACGAAAAGGGAACGGATCGGCTCATGACCCCTCAGCGGGTAAACCGTTACATGGAATGGTTGCGACATGTGCTTAATGGAGCGGCGCGGCAAGGGAAGCTGGCAAATAATCCGGTCCTCAAGCTGTCGATGTACAAGGAGCCGAAGGGAAAGACGCGATTTCTCTCGCTGGAGGAAGAGAAGGCGCTGTTGAAGCAGTTGGGGTCGGTTCACGGTTCTTGGGCACGGTTGGCGATCCTCACCGGATTGCGCCAGGCCGAACAGTTCCGGCTTCAGTGGAAGGATGTGGACCTGGAGCGAGGCATCCTGACGTTGCTGACCACCAAGGCGGGTGGGGTGCAGTATGTCCACCTGAACGAAGAGGCGAAGGCGATTCTGCGGGGGTTCGATTCGTGGCAGCGGTCGAAGTGGGTCTTCCCATCCGAAAATCCGGCTACCCCTCTGGATGCTCGGAACTTCTATGGCCGTGTGTGGATGCCCGCGGTCAAGGATGCGGGGATAGAGTGGGCTACATGGCATGACCTCCGCCATACCTTCGCCTCTCGGCTTGCGATGACAGGCCACAACGAGGGCACTATTGCGGCCCTGCTGCGACATTCGACCACGGCCCTGGTCAAACGCTACGCTCACCTGAGTCCGTCGCACCTGAAGGCGGCTGTTGAAGGTGTAGCAGGGTTTGGGAAGACCTCGGAACGGAGTCAGGAGCGAGGAGTCCGAGTCGAGGAGTCTACCTCGATTTCGGATGGAACCGTGACCGAAACCGTGATGCCGGGTTCGGTTGGAGAGAAGAGCGGTAATCTTGAAGCTGCGGAAGTCGGCGTGACTGTTGGGGAAAAGATTGGTGCCCCCGACACGAATTGAACGTGCGACACGCGGTTTAGGAAACCGCTGCTCTATCCAACTGAGCTACGGGGGCGTGAAATGGAGTCTCGCACAGTCCTGTCTGAGGAGGCAAGAGAAGGGAAACCGGTCAGGATCGACAGGCTCCGAGGGCGTCGAGCACCCTCGGAGCAGAACCTTGATTCTCAGGAGGCAACAGCCCTATTGACGGTTGGCTTGATCCCGCTTGCAGCTCTCTTCCGCCAGCATGCGCTGTCCGGCTGAGGCGTCCTTGGGGATGCGCGCCATGCAGGCATCCAACGTGTCGCCCTGGGTTCCTGACGAGGCCCGATCTCCGCTCTTCGTCGAGGCCGTGCCGACAATGCTTTGGCGAACGGCTTCATCGCGCCGGCAGCTTTCTTCGGCCACCATGCGGGCGCCGGCTGTGGAATCCTTCGGGATTCTGGCCAGACAGGCATTCAGCTCTCCGGTGGCATCGGCTCCGCCTCGCACAGCGGTCCCGGTTGATGGGGTCGCCCCGGAGCCGCCCGTCATACTGCCCTGTTCGGTGGCGCACGCAGCCAGTCCAAGAAGGAAGACGCTACTGAGCACAGTTGATCGGACGGAGATCCTGTTCATACGGTGAACCCTCCTCAATAGGATAACCATGATCGGCGATAGGTAGAGGCCTGTCGGCTGAGGGATGGGTTATAACGAACTGGCCCGCCGAAGGCAAGCTTCATAAGAAGGCTAGGACTTCTTTCCCTCCGGCTCCGCCGGCTTGATCAGTGACGATTTCTCAGGAATTTGAGCCAGGATATCGGCCCGAGCCTGGAAGACGCCCGGCATGGCTTGGCCGATGGCATAGACCAGGCCGCTCGACTGGTTGCCGAGCACCAAGCGGCCGCTCTGCTTGCCGTCTCTTCCGGTGGCCGTGAACTCGGCGGTCGGAGAGACCAGCCCGTAGGGCGCGAGGGACCCGGTCTGTTTGACCACACGGCTCTCGGCCGGCAGGTTCACCACGCGACTTACGAAAAGATCCACCGTTTCTTGGCTTAGTTTCTCTTCCGGCCGATCCTCCAATACCCACTGGCCGCTTTGATTGATAAGGGTGTACTGCTCGGTGCGGGTCTTGACGGCCAGCATGGCGATTTCTTCAAAGTCGAGCCCCAGCAATCGCTTGTCCTGGAGGGTAAAGAGATCCTTGGTCAGGTCTTTGATCGCGGCCGGACTGATGCGGTAGAGCGGTCCGGCCGCGGAGGTTTCGGCGAAGGCCTCGCCGCTGTTGGCCTCGCTTTGATACAGCTTGACCGTGTGGTCCGCGCCGGCCGCATGGACGGTGATCTGGGCCTGCGGCTTTTTCAGGGTCTTGGCGATCGCCTCCCGTTCCGGGCCCGGGTCGATAATGCCCACCGCCTTCAGATCTTCCAGCCGAAACAGGAAGGAGCGGACCTCGCTCTGGTCGGCATTGGCTTCGATGGGGGCGCGGATCTTCCATTTCTTGGCTGGCTTCGCATCCATCAGGTACAGGACGATTTCCGTCGGCGGATAGGTCAAGCGGAGGCGATCGGCCTGGGCGTGTTCAAACGGGAGAATCTCCTTGCGGCGGAACGTCATCACCGTCTTGTTCAGAAAATCTTTCACGGCCAAGTCGGTGAGGAGCACCTGTTTGTCGGATCCGCGCAGGACATAGAGCGTGGAGGAGAGGGGGCCGACGTCTCCGATCGCAAAGGTCTCCTGCTGATCCGGCGTGCTGACCGTCACCGTGACCGGAGGGTTCTCCAATCCGAAAGGGCGCAGGGAGTCTTCTGAGGTCTCGATGATGCGCGAGACCTTCCCGAGGACCAAGGCGCGAATCATCGATTGCACCTCGCGGGTGTCCGCCTCGGCCTGCACCGGCGCGGTCATCTGCCAGTTGCGGGCCTCGCCCGCCTTCAGCTCGATGACACCGTGATCGGATGTGACTGTCAGGCCGGTGATCGCCTTTTCGTCGAACGAGAGCAGTTTGGATTTCTGCGCTTCGGTCTCTTCCTCTCGTTGTTGGCTCGGCAATTCGACCAGATAGAGGTAGGCGCCCAGGCCAGCCAAGAGTAACGCCAGTCCGATGGTGGCACGATAGCGGGACATGGTTTACAAACGACGGCGGCGGCGCCAGACGGACAGCCCGTAGAAAAACGTGGCGGCGGGGAGCAGCAACACCTGTACGTAGAGCAGAATCCGCTCCTGGTTGGGATTGGGGACGAACGGACGGAAGGCCGGTTCCTTCGGGGTGATCGAGACCAGGTCGCGCTCCTGGGCCAGCCAGCCGACGACGTGCAGGAAGAAATCCGTGTTGCCGGGAAAATTGACGTAGGCGTTGCTGGCAAAGGTGGAGTTGCCGACGACGACGACCGCGGGCCGCGGCTGGCCTTCGGCCGGGGGCTTCTTGGGCGTGAGGGCGCCGGCCAGCGGCAGGGGACCCTGCACGTCTTTGCCGGTATTGAAGCTGATTACCTTGCCGTCGAGTTCCGTTTCGGCCCAACTGCGTGGGGAAGTGCGGGCCAGCGGCACAAATTCCCACTCCTTGGCGGCTTCTTCGGAGAATGACAGGTGGCGGGTGCTCGGCATCAAGACCGCGGAGTTCAGGTCCTGGGTGATCTCATGTTCGGTGAAGGTGCGGACGAGCAGGGCGGTCAGGTCCCCTAGAGCCAACCGGTCCTGCATGTCCACCAGCACGCCCGGCCCAAGGGTGACTCCCCACTGTGCTAACAACTCGTCCAGCCCGGTCTTGATTTCCGGATCGACCATGATCAGCAGACGCCCGCCCTTCGCGACGAATTGTTTCAGCCGTTCCCGCTCGTCGGAGGTGACTCCCCGTTGGGGACCGCCGATCACCAGCACGGACGTGTTGTCCGGCACGGCCGATTCCTGGAGCAGGGAGAGGGACGCCACTTCATAGCCCTGCTTGGTCAGGGCCTCTTTCACCGTTTCATATCCGGTCCGCTCCCGGTCGTTGAGACTATGTTCGCCGTGACCCTCCAGGAACAGAATCCGTTTCTTGCTGTCGCGGGTCACCCGGATCAGGGCGCTGGTCAGTTCGGCTTCCGAGGGCGTCGTGATGCGCACCGTTTCCGTTCCGCTTTCGAGCACAGCCGTATTCAGCCTGGTGATCCCGTGTTTGCGGGCTTCGTCCGGTCTGCGCTCGGGATCGACGAACGTTACCGTCACCCGGTTGGTGACGCCTCGGTAACTGTCTAGCAGGTCCCGATACGCATTGGACCCCGGACTCCGGTCCTGCGCAAAGACCGTGACATGCACGTCCTGTTTGAGGCTGCGGAGGACCTTGTGGGTCTGCGGCGCCAGGGTAAAGCTCTGGGTTTCGGACAGGTCCCAGTTCTTGGCGTGCCGTGCAGCGAGAAAATTGATGATGCCCAGGATCGCCACGAACATCGCGACCATGAGGAAGCTGTTCGCGCCGAGCCTCGTGGTTCGCCGGGCCGAAAACTCCTTGAGCCGGTGAAGGTGAGAAACCAGAAAGAGGGCCAGCCCGCAGACCCCCAGCCCGAATGTGAGCCAGACCAGCCATATCTGGCCCGGCGCCAGGCTATAGATGA
Source organism: Nitrospira tepida (assembly GCF_947241125.1). Classification (NCBI taxonomy): domain Bacteria; kingdom Pseudomonadati; phylum Nitrospirota; class Nitrospiria; order Nitrospirales; family Nitrospiraceae; genus Nitrospira; species Nitrospira tepida. Next base: position 1,659,867 of record NZ_OX365700.1, read on the forward strand.
TGACGCTCGTCAACGCGAGGATGCCGCCGGCGAGTCCTGCCACCGGGCCGAAGCGCGTCACTTCCATCGCTGTGACTCCACGACGCGATGGGCCAGGAAGAGCATCAAGGCGATCCCTGAGACGAAATACACCAGATCCTTGGTGCTCACGAGCCCCCGCACGAGCCGATCGAAGTGTTCGATGACGGAAAGGTATGAAATGGCTTGGCCGAGCGGGTTGTCCCCGAGGAGCGAACCCACGGCATACAAAAACCAAATCAGCACGGACAGGCCGAAGCTCAGGAACGCGGCGATGATCTGGTTTTCCGTCAGGGTCGAGGCGAACAGGCCGGTGGCCAACAGAAACCCGCCCAGCAGGACGAGCCCCAGATAGCCGGTCAACACCGGATACCAATCGAAGCTGCTGAACAGCGAGAGCACGAGCGGCACCAGTCCGGTCAGTCCAAGCATGCCGAGGAAGATCAAGAAGGCGCTCAAGAATTTCCCCAGCACCATGTCGTTGACGCTGATCGGCGCGGTCATCAGGAATTCGAACGTCCGCAGTTTACGTTCTTCCGCGAACAGCCGCATGGTCAGCAGCGGCAGAATTAACAGCAAAATGGTCGAGGTCGTGCCGAAAATCGGACGGAAGACCAGGTCGTTCAAATTGACCTGGGCCATCCCGCCCTGCATCTGCATCATGCGGATGGCCTGGTTGCCGGCGCTGACCACTGCAATCTGGGCGAGGACGCCGAAAATCAGGAGGAAGACCGCCGCGACCACGTAAATGATCGGCGACACGAAGGCGGACCGCAGTTCCTTGGCGATGATGGCTTTAATCGGCGTCATGTCACGCTGGCGGAGCAGTGTCGCTGGCGGATCCGTTCTTGCCTTGGGATGGGGATGCCGCCGGTCCGGCCGGAACACCCTCTTCATGTTGAGTCAGGCGCAGGAAGACGTCTTCCAACGTCATCGACACGGTGCGCAGCTCCAAGAGCCCCCAATCGCGGGCGACCACGAAGCGGGCGATCTCATCCCGCATATCGCGTCCGAGTTCGGATTCGATCAAGGCCGACTGGGCGTGCTCGGCGGGGAAGACCGACAGGATGCCGGGCATCGTCCGCAATTGCTCCACCCAATCTGCGGGCGGGCTCTTGAGCGTCACGCTGATTTTCTCCGACCGGCGGAGGCGCGCGGAGAGCTGTTCGGGGCTGTCCTCCGCCACGATGCGCCCGCCGTTGATGATCACCACGCGCCGGCACAGGGCGGTCGCCTCCGGGAGGATGTGCGTGCTCAGGATAATCGTATGGGATTGGGCCAAATCTTTGATCAGTTGCCGAATCTCGATGATTTGCTTCGGGTCCAACCCGACTGTGGGCTCGTCCAGGATCAAGACCGGCGGATCGTGAATCAGCGCCTGGGCGAGCCCGACCCGCTGCCGGTATCCGCGCGAGAGGTTCGCGATCAGCCGGCCGCGCACCGTGCCCAGCGAGAGGCGGTCCACCACCGCGTCCATCCGCTGCCGCAAGGTCGTGCCGGTCAGCCCGCGCAATCGTGCGACGAAGGTCAGGTATTCCTCGACGGTCAGTTCCTGATAGACCGGAGGGGTTTCAGGCAGATAGCCGATATGGCGCTTGACTTCGGTCGGTTGCTCGAAACAATCAAATCCCGCGACGGTGGCCCGGCCCTCGGTCGCCGGCATGAAGCAGGTGAGGATGCGCATCGTGGTGGTCTTGCCGGCGCCGTTCGGGCCCAGGAAGGCCAGCACTTCACCCTTTTCCACCGAGAAGGAGACGTCCTGAATGGCCGTCAGTTGGCCATACCGCTTTGTGACGTGGTGAACGTGGATCATGGAGCCGAAGTCATGAACGTCGGTATACGGGGGTGTGAGGCGGTCTCTGCGAAGCAAACGTCTAACGGCATCGCGCGCAGCGGCACCGGCGTTCGCGGATACTACTAAGTCGCTGCCGCAGCGTCAAGGTATCCGCGCCTGGCATGGTCAGCCTGTTGATAATAAGCACGGCCCGGCCCGAGTCAAGAAGGAGAAGCGTCTTTACAGAACGGGCCGGACTCGTTATAGTTCGCAGCCGTTCCCGAGGAGCCGTTCGTTCTTGCCAAAGCTACCTCAGACACAGGCGGGTACTCGGAGGCCGGTCTCTTCCACGCGCTAGGGCCGGCGTCAATCAGGTTTGCATGCAACGGCGTCGGGCTGATCCGTGGGATCAACAAAGAGTTCTTGGATGGTGAAGGCAGATACACCAGAGTATCCTTAGGTAAGGGAGGGGATTGTGAAGAGACTAATTGCTGGACTTGGAATCGGCCTCGGGGTCGTGATGATGCTCGGCTGCTCGGGGCAAAGTGAAATGATCAGCTTGTCGATTCCCAGTTTGCGCGACCCTGCGGCGGCCAAGCAGGCCAAGGGGGCCGGCCCGACAGTGGGAGTCGTTCGTTTCGAGGACAAGCGGGCGAACCGGTCGCACCTCGGGACGAAGACCGGCCGACTGGGCGGCATCGAGCATTTCGGGGTTCGTGGCAACGATCCGGGCCAAGCGGCGGCTACGGCCCTTGCCGATTATCTGCGAAGCAAAGGCTGGAATGCATCGGTCATGTCCGAAAGCGCGGCCAGTTCGGCCGATGTGATGGTGTCCGGCGAGATCCAGGAAATGGAGGTGGATGCCAAGAACGGGTTCTTTTCGACCGATCTCTCGTCCAAAGTGAAGGTGCTGGTCCAGGGCAACAACAAGAACGATGGGAGCAAGGTGCGAATGACCTTGACCGGCAGCGGCACGGACAGCGTGTTTTGGTTCAGTCCGGATGATGCGCAAGGTTTGGTCAACGATGTGATGGCGGAAAGTTTCTCGAAGTTGGTTTCCTCGACGAAGTTTGAAAACGGCGCGCTACGCCTCAACTGACCTCATGATCTCGGCAGGGCACGGGCCCGCTCCGTCCCTGCCTCCTCATTTTCTTGCACCACCGGGGTGAGGTCGATCGGGCACAGGCCCGACGGCGACGTCTTTGTTCAGGATGAAGCAGGTCCGTGCGGCTTGCGGTCCGACGAATTTTGGCCTCCCGCGGATGGGAGGAAAGGACTACCTCAAGGGGGTTGGCGCTCACCGGCGGCTGGCTTACGGTAGGTCGTCATGAAGATGATCGTCGCGAAAGACAAGAACCACAAACGGGGCGAGCGCAGGATGTACGCCATCACTCACGACCGCCGTCTGGCTGCCGCGTTGGCCGGCGTCTTGCTGGTTGGCCTGAGCGGCTGCAGCGTGCTTCCAAAGGGCTCTGTCACCTTGGATGTGGGCGCGCAGGACCGCGGCGTGGCCTCGTGGTATGGCGAACCCTTTCACGGCAGGCTGGCCGCGGACGGCAAGGTCTTTGATATGTACGCCCTGACCGGCGCCCACCGCACCTTGCCGCTGGGCACGGCGGTCCGAGTCGTGAACGCCGTGAACGGCAGGTCTGTGCTGATCAGGATTACCGACCGGGGGCCCTATATCGAAGGCCGCATGCTCGACCTGTCCTATGCTGCGGCTGAGCGTTTGGGCATGGTGGAGCAGGGCCTCTCTCCGGTTCTGGTTCAGGTGGTCGGAAGTCACGACCTGCTGGTTCACAATGTCCGCGCCGCGCTCGCCTCCCTCGAAACAGCGGTCATCCCGAACAGAGACCGGAAATGGCCCGCGGCGGCCGTTTCGATTCCCTCGGTCGAACGCCTGACCCTTTTCCGGCCTGGTGATGTGTGGGGATTGCGGCGGGAGCGTCGTATTGGTCCGGCCTTTGCTGCCCACCTCTCGGTCGGTCGAAGCGTCACCTCATTCTCTTAGCGATCCGGCCCGTTGACAGGGCTCAAAACAACACACTACACTTCGACAAATCCGGATTTGATTGCAGTCTCATCTGCGTGAAGGAGCGGCGTATTGCTATGCCCAAGAAGAATCAAGAAGACAAAGATGAATCACGGTTGAAAACCAAACTGCGCGAACGGTTGGCGGGTCACGCTAATCCGGAAGGGGATGCGGCGATGCGGGCGCTGCACAAGCGCTTGAAGCGGGCCCAACGCAAGCGGCGCGCGTTGGCGGCACGGAAAGCCCGGGCGGCCGGGGCCGCAAGTTCCGAGCAAAAATAAGGCTGGAAAACGGATTCGATCGACAGGAGCATGACAGACATGGATAAACCGACCCACGAACCGACCCCTCCCGAAGGGACCTCCGCTTCCGCGGATCAAGCGGCTCAGGATGAGCTGACCGATCAACTATCCGACCGGCTGACCGCCGACGCATCGGCCGCTGGCGTAGGAGAAGGTCCTGCGGATCAAGCGGGCGAGGAAACCGTCGTTCTTGAAGAGGAAGAGGTCAAGGATGAGATCGATATCCAGATCGATCTCCTCAAAGACCCCGATTGGGTCGTTCGGCGTGAGGCGGTGGTCACCCTGGGGGAAATGGCCGATGAGCGGTGCGTGGAGCCGTTGTGCAAGGCCCTCCGCGACGGTGACTGGCAGGTGCGTGAGGCGGCGGTGGAAGCCCTGGCGAACGTCGGCTCTCCGGCCGTCGAGCTGCTCATTAAGCTGTTGCGGGATTGGGATGTGCGGAAGTACGCCATCCAGAGCCTGGGCAAGATCAAAGATGAACGGGTCTTGGAGCCGCTGGTCGCGCAGTTGCGCAGCGATGAATTTCGGGAAGACGCCACCACCGCGCTCTCCGAGCTGGGCAAGCCAGCGGTGGAGCGGTTGGTCAAGGCCCTCAAAGACAAGGACGAGGCCGTCCGCAAGCAAGTGGTCATCATCCTGGGCCGGATTAAAGATGGAAGCGCGGTGGATTCGTTGATCGAGATGCTCGGGGATTCAGACTGGTTTGTTCGCCTCACCGCGGCGGCTGCCTTGGAAGCCATTCACGATGAGCGGGGGCGGGAAGCGATCAAGCCCCTGTTGAAAGATCCGGATCTCGTCGTCCGCATGCGGGTCGAGCGCATCCTCGCCGCGTGGAAGAAGAGGCAACAGGAGGTCAACGCCTGAGCGCGGTCGGACTGGGTTTACTTTTGTAACAGCTCGTCAAGATCCTTCTGGATGCCGTCCAGTTTCCCCGGACCGAATTTCTTCCCTATGGTCAGTTCCAGCCGCACTTCCTTGACCTGCGCCACCAGCGTCCGCAACCGTGCTGAGGCGGCCGGCTCCCTGGTGCCGTGGAGCGCCTGCTCCATCGCGTCGATGGTCTCCGCCAGTTCCTTTGTCGCGTTGCCGTAGTTCCGGTCGGCCAGCTCCAGCTTGGCTTGGACCAACCGGGCCTTGGCGTCGACCAGCCCATGGCGGCGACGGAGGTCACGCTCGATTCCCAGCGTGGTGTCCATGACGTTCTTGGACAGTTCCCGCACCTTCTCCGTCAACGGCTTGAGCGGAAGCTGCCCGAACACATACCCGGCGGCGAACGAGAGCGAGATCAGGACAAGCAGGCCGAGAAATCTCAACATAGCCGTATCACCCTGCGTCAACTCGTTCTGGTGCGCCCGCGGTCGATGACGCGAAGCAACCCGCCGCCGGCGGTGATCCTGACGGCCGGTTCCGAGTCCTGCAGGGCCTTCTTCAGCGCGGGGATGGCTGCTGGTGCACCGACATGGCCCAGGGCGCGGGCGGCGGCCAATCGAGGTTGCGGCTGGGGATCGCGCACCAGTTGCTCAAGCAGGGGGATGGCCTGCTTGTAGCCGTTGACGGCGAGCGACTGTGCCACGGCCGCCCGCACTTGCGGGGCCGCATGTTTGGCCAGGTGGGCGGCGGTCAACAGCACGTCCTGATCTCCGGCCCGCACCAACCCTTCCAAGGCGCTGGCCCGTACGAAATCATCGGCATCCCGCAGGAGCGGCTGCAGCAATGACCGGATGTGGGGACCGCCCAAGCGGCCGGCGCTCGTCGCCGCGATCGCCCGGACCCGTGCGTCCTCATCCGCCAGCGCATGTGTCAGCGCCGAAAGCCCTGACTTCTGCCCAAACTCTCCGAGCGCGCCGGCTGCAAAGGCACGGACGGATGGGTCGGGATCATACACCGCCTGGGTGAGCACGGAGAGCGTGGTGGGCCGTTTCAACCGCCCGAGCACCCCCAGCGCCGCCATGCGGATTTCCGCGTCCGGATACGTCGCCGCGCCCAACACGTCCGCCAGCATGTCTTCCCGGCCGAGCCGAATCAAGGCGCCGGCGGCAAATACCGACTCCGGACCTTCCTCCCGTCGCGCGATTTCGATGAGCCGCTCACGGACCGAGAGGACGCCCAGTTCGCCCAGGGAGGTCATGGCGGCAATCCGTACGGAGGGGGCGCGGTCGTCGAGGGCTCTGATCAACGTTCCGGCTCGGGATGTCAATTTTGCCCGTCCAATGGCCTCGGCCGCTTTCGCGCGGATGACGACCGAAGGATCCAGGAGGCTGTCCTCCAGCAGCGGACCGACATCCTGCATTCGGGACTCGGCCACCACGGCGAAGGCGGCGAGCCGGATATGTTCCTGCGGGTCTCGCATCCGGCTGGTGACCGTCGCCCAGGCGATCTCGCGCAGCAGGGGAAGATCGTCGGGGGAGCCGTCCGGAATCAACTGTTGGTACAAGGGCCAGGCGTCTTCCGGACGCCCCAGCCGGGCATAGCTGCGCAGGGCCAGTCGAGAGAGTTCTGTGGACGGAGTCTGAGCACCGTCCGCTCGCGCGGTCTGATACAAGCGGATCACCTGATCATATTCTCCTGCGTCGAATGCCTGCGCGGCGGGACTGGCCGCCTGCTTGTGACGAGCGGGCTTCGCTTTGGCCGACGCAGGGATAATCTGGTGGGGCGATAAGGCCAGGAGCATGAGAGAGAGGATGACAGGATTCAGGGACGGCATCGTCGTCCATTTCTCGAGGAGCTGTCCGGGGCGACCTGGAGATCGAGCGAGCGGAACCGGCTTCCGGCTCCGTCACCCATGCGTCGCCCGTCCTACCATGAAGAGGGAGCTTTCGTCGAGGCAGGGGCGTACACGAGATCCATGTATTCTTTTACCATCCGCCTGGCGCTGAATCGGGGCGCATTGGTTCGGATCGATTGCTTGACGACTTGGAGCCACGCACGGGGCACTCCGTCGAGATCCCGCTGGTAATAGAGGGGAATCACTTCCTCCTCCAACAGGCGATACAGTTCCTTGCTGTCGAGATCATCTTCCGCCGCCGGGTCCTGGAGGTGGCTGGAGGGGGGAATGCCCCATCCGTTGCTGCCGTCGTAGCCTTCCTGCCACCAGCCGTCCAGCACGCTCAGATGAAGCACGCCGTTGAGCGTGGCCTTCTGCCCGCTGGTCCCGCTGGCTTCCATGGGGGCTCGCGGCGTGTTGAGCCACACGTCCACGCCCTGCACGAGATATTTGGCCATGTGCATGTCGTAGTTCTCAAGGAAGGCGATATGGCCGGCCAGCTTGTGGTCGTGACAATAGGACAAGACCTGGTGGATGAATTGCCGGCCCGGCTCGTCCGCCGGATGGGCTTTGCCGGCGAAGACGATCTGGACCGGCCGCCATCGGTCATGGAGCAGGCGGCGCAACCGTTCCAGGTCTCGAAACAGCAACGTCGCGCGCTTATAGGTCGCAAACCGGCGGGCGAATCCGATCGTCAGGGCCTCGGGGTCCAACATGGTGCCGCGGGAGAGCACTTGAGAGGCGAGCAGGCGACCCTCGGCCCATCCCCCTCTGGCGCGCTCGCGGATAAAGGACATCAGTTTCCGCTTCATCAATTGCCGGACGGCCCAGAGATCCGCATCGGGAATGTCCGGCACCCGTTGCCAGATGGCCGGATCATCCGATCGATCCACCCAATCAGGGCTCAAGTATTTGCTGTACAGTTGATGGAGTTCCGGCGCGATCCAGGTCGGGACGTGCACGCCGTTGGTGATGCTGCGGATCGGGATTAGGTCTTCCGATAGTCCGGGCCACAGACTCTGCCACATCTGGCGCGTGACGCGCCCATGCTCGCGGCTAACACCGTTCACGTGCGCGGACAGGCGCATCGCCAACGCCGTCATGTTGAAACCGGCTCCGGGATGGTCCGGGTGCTCGCCCAGACGGAAAAACGCCGATCGGGTCAGTCCAAGCTGATCCCAGTAGCCGTTGAAATATCGCTCCATCAGGTCCAGAGGAAAAACATCGTGGCCGGCGGGAACCGGCGTGTGGGTGGTGAAAACCGTGCTGTGCCGGACCGCCTCCACGGCTTCACTGTGGGTGAGGCCGGCGCGCACGTGTTCGCGCAACCGCTCCAGGGTCAGAAAGGCCGAATGGCCTTCGTTCGCATGCCACACGGTTGGATTGAGCCCGAGGGCGCGCAAGGCGCGGACTCCGCCGAGGCCGAGCAGAATCTCCTGGCACAGCCGCATTTCCTGTCCGCCGCCATAGAGCCGGGCCGACAGCCCGCGATCCTCCGGGGCGTTGTTCGGCACGTCCGTATCCAACAGGTAGATGGGAATCCGCCCGATCTGGACTTTCCATATCGTCGCCGAGACCTGGCGGCCGCCCATTTCCACGCTGATGTGGCAGGGAGTCCCCTCGGGCGTGAGAGCCGGGTTGATGGGAGACTCGTCCCGGTTGAACGGGGCATATTCCGCTTCCTGCCAGCCATCGGGGGTGATGGACTGGCGGAAATAGCCTTGCGGATACATGAATCCCAGGCCGATCAGAGGGAGGCCCAAGTCGCTGGCTTCCTTGCAATGGTCGCCCGCCAGGATGCCGAGCCCGCCGCTGTAAATCGGGATGGAGTTGTGGAATCCGAACTCGGCCGACATGTAGGCGACTTGAAAATTGGTCAAGGTCGCATAACGAGTCGCAAACCAGGTCCGTCGATCCGAGCGGTATTCATCGAACGCCTTGATGACGGCGGAGTATTGCCGGGCAAATCCGGGATCGGTCGCCAGAGCGGTCAGCCGTTCAGGGTTGACGCTCTGGAGCAGGAGCACCGGGTTGTGGTGGCAATGAAACCACAGGACGGGATCGATGGCCTCGAAGAGCCGGCGCGCGTCCAGCCGCCAACTCCACCAGGGGTTTTGGGCGAGATCATGCAGCCGGGCGATCGGATGGGGAAGACGGTGAGCGGACATGCGTGTTACGCCGATCCCTCCCTATCAGGCATGTCCCGCCTCGTGCCAGGTCGCCCAATGGTCCGAAAAGGCCACCGCGGCGTACCGTTCCCCGAGAATCTTGGTGACGCGGTTCATCAGGCGCGTGAGTTCCTGAACTTCCTGGGCGGTGAGATCGCGGCGGAATCGGGGATGCAAACCCCAGCGGGTCTCCACTTCTTCTCCCGTGATGGCGGCGACAACACTGACCAATTTGATCTCATTGCCGGTGCCCGAGGACTGGGCCGGGCGTTCGGACTGACCCTGTGAGGAAGTGGGTTGCGACGCCGGTTGCGGCTCCGGCTGCCTGCCTTCGAACAGCGCGTTCATCGCCGGAATGACCGCGCCGGCGCACAACACCGCCGAGGTGGAAATTTGCCCGTTCGCCGGATCGCCCATCACCTGCGCAATCCGTGTCCCGAACTGCGCCAGCATCTCCTGCTTCTGCTTCGAATCTTCGGTGACCATGAACTTGAACGGTTCGTACAATCGCCGGCTCTCGGCCACGGTCAGGCCCACGGTCATGACCAGTTCCATGGGATCGCTGGTGTTGCTGATGGCTTGGGCGAGCAGACTTTTCAGCCGATGGCTGACCGCGTCCTCCAATTGATTCATGAATTCCGGCTGGTCCGCCAGGGGCACGTGCATGGCGGACAACCGATCCGCCAGGTTGAACAGGACCTTGAGAAACTCCAGATAGACTTCCCACTCCTCCTTGCGTTTCAGCTTCAGGGCGCGATCGGGCGCGCTTTTCTTCACGAGCGTGACCGATTCGCCGGCGATGGCCAGCATGAGTTCGGCCAACGCCCGAATCTGGTCTTTGTATGGGAGCAACGACGTCGCCACCGCGTATCCTCAAAATCGTCGTATTATAGCCGACTCATGCGCGACCTCCAAGGTATTTAACGCCACAGGGGTCGGTTCGAGCACGATGAGCCGGCGAAGGACCATGCAATGGCGGGCGCCATGGTGCGTTGCGGTCAAGTCGGCGCTATGTTATACAGCGCGAACCGGGTCGCGCGATTCTCTCGCCGCCCGATTTTACCGGTTCCCCCTGCGCTGTGAACCCTGACGTCAAGCCCTACATCCTTCGGCGGAGCGAAGAGCCGGCCGCTCGCCGGCTGTCGCTTGATTACGAGCGCGCCCTCAATCCCCAACAACTGGCGGCGGTGAAGGCGGTCGACGGCCCGGCGCTGGTGATCGCCGGCGCGGGCAGCGGCAAGACCCGCACGCTCATCTACCGGCTCGCCTATCTGATCGATGCCGGGGCGGATCCGGCGTCGATTCTCTTGATGACCTTCACCCGCAAGGCGGCTCAGGAAATGGTGGAGCGCGCGAGCGCGCTCATCGGCCCCGGAGCGGAACGGGTGTGGGGCGGCACCTTCCACTCGATCGCCAATTCGCTGCTCCGGCGGTACGGCGCGGCGATCGGGATCGGTCACGGCTTCACGATTCTCGACCGTAGCGATGCCGAAGACCTCGTGAACCTCGTCCGCGGCCAGCTCGGCTTGAGCGACAAGGATAAGCGGTTCCCCCGCAAGGGCACCATTGCCGAGATCTTCAGCAAGTGTGAGAACACCCTTCAGCCGATCGAGGATGTCGTCCTGGACGAGTTTGCCCACTTCAGCGAGTTCCTGGAGGACTTGCTCAAACTCAAGGCGGCCTACGACGCGCAAAAGGGGCAACGCCAGTTGCTCGACTACGACGATCTGTTGGTCAAATTGTCCAGGTTGCTGGCGGAAACCGACGGGGTGGGCGGCAAGGTGGCGGAGCAGTTCCGCTATATTCTCGTGGACGAATATCAGGATACGAACCGATTGCAGGCGCAGGTGATCCGCCGGCTGGCGCGCGGGCACCACAACGTGATGGTGGTGGGGGACGATTCGCAGTCTATCTATGCCTTCCGCGGCGCCACATTTCGCAACATCATGGACTTTCCGCAACTCTTTCCCGGCACGCGGATCTACAAGCTCGAAGAAAATTATCGGAGCACCCAGCCGGTTCTCCAGTTGGCGAACGCCATCATCCAACGGGCGGCCGAGAAATATGAGAAGACGCTGTTTACTCGGCAACTGGATGGGCCGCTGCCGGTCCTGGTCGAGGCGGGAAGCGAAAATACGCAATCGCGGTTCGTGGTCCAAAAGATCCTGGAGCTGCGCGAGGAAGGCGTGCCGCTCAACGAGGTGGCGGTGCTGTTTCGGTCGGGCTTCCACTCCTTTGATTTGGAGCTGGAACTCTCCCGCCGCAATGTGCCGTTCGTCAAGCGCGGCGGCATCAAATTCATCGAAGCGGCCCATGTCAAAGATCTGTTGGCGCACCTGCGCGTCGTCCAGAATCCGTTCGATGTCGTGAGCTGGAACCGCGTGCTGCTCTTGATCGAAGGCGTGGGGCCCAAGAAGGCGCGCGACGTGATTGCCGCCGTGATGAAGACCGACCGGCCCTGGGACATCCTGAGAGCCGTGGGAGGGCGATCGGGGGGCGGGTTGCGGGATCTGGCCGCGATGTTGGAGGAGCTGTCCGGGAAGCCGCTGGAGCAGGTCGGGAACATCGTCGGACGCACCTATGAATACTACCTCCCCCTGTTGAAGCAGCAGCACGACGACTATCCCAAGCGGATGCGGGACCTTGAGCAATTGCACGCCATGGCCGGACGCTATCAGGAGTTGGAGACGTTTCTCGCGGACCTCGCGCTGGAACCGCCGGAGGGGGCGACCAGGGGCTTGGCCGAGGGCGACGATCAGGAGGAGGCCCTCATCCTTTCGACGATCCATTCGGCCAAGGGATTGGAATGGCGGAGCGTGTTCGTGATTTGGGTGGCGGACGGACGGTTCCCTTCCATCTACTCCGCGACGAGCGACGACGACCTCGAAGAAGAACGGCGCCTGTTTTACGTCGCCGTGACGCGGGCCAAGCGGCATCTCTATCTCACCTATCCGACCAATGTGTACGAGCGCAGCAGCGGCTTTGTTTTCTCCCGGCCGTCGCGTTTTCTCGACGACCTCCCGTCTCATCTTTGGGAAACGTGGAAACTCCAGGAGGAAGACTCGCCGGAGTGGCGCACGCGCTCCCACTCATCCTGGTAAGCCGCCGTTTTCGCCTGGTAGGAGATTGCCCTCGGATCGGTCATGCTGAAGCAATGGGTCGCGCTCACGGTTGGTGCCGCCCTTTACCTGTCCGGAGGAGGCGTCGGCGCGCCGGATGTGGCCCAGGCCGGGAGCGGAGATTCCGCTCACGCCGCTCAAGCGGTGCCGGACCCCTGGACGCAATTGATCCGCGAGGCCGCTTCCTTGGGGTTACCCACCGGCTTTCTCCGCGAAATTCCCGCCTCCTTTGTGACCATCGAGTTTGAAGATCTGCATACCTATGCCGCCGAATACCATCCGGCGGAGCACCGCATGGTGCTCAATCGCGCGCTCTCGTTCAACCAGGCGGGGCTGGTCTTGCGGCCGTTGCGGCACCTCAACCGGCGTGACCTGGGCACGCTCTTTCATGAACTGTTTCATGCCTATCTCGATTATTTGATGGCCGTACCGGCGGCGGATCGAAGCCGACCCGGCCGGGAGTTGTTCCGCCTTGCGGAGGATCGGCAGGCCTGCCGGTATACCACTGTCCTGATCACGCCGATCGTGCAGAGGAAAGGGGCCACCGAGGAGCGGGAGTTGAGTGAGCGGGAAGCCTGGGAGGCGTTGAATGAAACCTGGGCTGTCTTTATCGGGTGGGCGGTCTGGACGAGGCTGGAGGCTGCGGCTCCACGGAACGGTCAAACGGCTGATGAAGGTACGGTGCGGCGTGAATGGGTCAGGAGGCTACAAGTCGCTGAAAGAAATGGGGAATTTCGTGGATATTACGAACCGGAAGATGCGGCCGAGCAGGCGCTCACCAAGAAACGCTACCTCGCGCATGCCTACCGCATCACCGAAGAGGAGCTTCGCGCGCTGTTGGAATTGGTGCTGGAAGTGCCGCGTGAAGTGGCCAAGCAGGCAGCCAGGACCATTGTCGGCGACAAGCGCCCCCCGTTTCCCGGTCACGGCTGTTCGCCCTACCCCATGCCGTCCGGAGCCGGTTCGACCGGTGCGCGATAGCCGACGGGCCCGCCGTCGCCGTTTGTTCTCCCGACCACTTGACATCGCTGCCTTTCATCAATACAATCGGGCGTTTCAAAAACCAGGCCTTCCTGCTCAGTGTAATCCAGCCATCCGAAGAGAAACGGCTGCTACCGTGCAGAGAGGGTGTCTTTGTCTTTGTGTGGTGGTCTGCCTGCATCGTGTGGGCATCATCGTGGTAACGGTTTCATGGTCAGGTACCCAAGTGGCCAACGGGGGCAGACTGTAAATCTGCTGCTTACGAGCTTCCAAGGTTCGAATCCTTGCCTGACCACCATACCAAGCTTCGCGTGAGCCGGCGAGCTTGTTCGGGGGCGAGCCGGAGAAACACCTTCTGTCTGATATGGATGAAACAATCAAGGCGGGCGTAGCTCAGTGGTAGAGTCCCAGCCTTCCAAGCTGGCTGTCACGGGTTCAAATCCCGTCGCCCGCTCCAAAATGAGAATGCGAAGCGTCAAGCGTCATTCGTGAAGCGAAAAATCTAAAAGTAGACAGCGCGATGGGACGGTTGGCGAATGACGGTTGACGAATGACGAACTGTGACGCCCACGTAGCTCAGTTGGTAGAGCACGTCCTTGGTAAGGACGAGGTCACGCGTTCGATCCGCGTCGTGGGCTCCATACTAAGCTTTGCTTGAACCGGCGCGCTTCGTCGTCGCGCACGCGGCCGGGTCGGCGCCTTCAGGTGGATCGGGGTGGGTAACCTAACGGGCACGAATTTTCCAAGGGGAGCAGGCGATGGCGAAGGCGAAATTTGAGCGAAAGAAGCCGCACGTGAACATTGGGACGATCGGGCACGTGGACCACGGCAAGACGACCTTGACGAGCGCGCTGACGAAGATTTCGAGCGACAAGGGGATGGCGAAGTTCGTGAGCTACGACGAGGTGGCGAAGGCGAGCGAGAGCCAGGGGCGGCGGGACGCGACGAAGATCATGACGATCGCCATCAGCCACGTGGAGTATGAGACGGACAAGCGGCACTATGCCCACGTCGACTGTCCCGGCCACGCGGACTATGTGAAGAACATGATCACGGGGGCGGCCCAGATGGACGGGGCGATCCTGGTGGTGAGTGCCGCGGACGGGCCGATGCCGCAGACGCGGGAGCATATTCTGTTGGCCCGGCAGGTGGGGGTGCCCTACATCGTGGTGTTTTTGAACAAGGCGGACAAGGTGGATGATCCGGAGCTGCTGGAGTTGGTGGAGGTGGAGGTGCGGGAGCTCCTGAGCAAGTACGATTTTCCGGGGGACAAGATCCCGATCATCCAGGGTTCGGCGCTGAAGGCGGTGGAGGGGGATCAAGGGCCGTTGGGGGTGCCGTCGATTTTGAAGTTGTTGGAGGCGATCGACAGTTACATTCCGACGCCGACGCGGGCGATCGACAAGCCGTTTTTGATGCCGATCGAGGACGTGTTCACGATCAGCGGGCGGGGGACGGTGGTGACGGGGCGGTGCGAGCGGGGCGTGGTGAAGGTGGGGGATGAGATTGAGATCGTGGGGTTGCGGCCGACGCAGAGCACGGTGGTGACCGGGGTGGAGATGTTCCGCAAGGTCTTGGATGAAGGGCAGGCGGGGGACAACATCGGGGTGCTGCTGCGGGGGACGAAGAAAGAGGAAGTGGAGCGGGGGATGGTGCTGGCGAAGCCGAAGAGCATCACGCCGCATACGAAGTTCAAGGCGGAGATCTATGTGTTGACGAAGGAAGAGGGGGGCGGCACACGCCGTTCTTCAACGGGTACCGGCCGCAGTTCTATTTCCGGACGACGGACGTGACGGGGGTGGTGCAGTTGAATCCGGGGGTGGAGATGGTGATGCCGGGGGACAATGTGACGGTGACGGCGGAGTTGATCAGTCCGATCGCGATGGATCAGGGGCTGCGCTTCGCGGTGCGGGAGGGCGGCAAGACCGTCGGCTCTGGCGTGGTCACGGAAATCCTCGCGTAGAGAAACGTTCACCGTCAACCGTCAATCGACAGGAGAACTGGCCCTACGCTTGACGCATGACGGATGACGAATTACGGAGAAGAAGATGCGCGAAATCATCGATCTGGCCTGTACGGAGTGCAAGCGTCGGAATTACTCGACGATGAAAAACAAGAAGAACGATCCGGACCGCCTTGAGCTGAAGAAGTTTTGTCGGTTTTGCCGGAAGCACGTGCCGCACAAGGAAGTGAAATGAGTGCTGAGTGCTGGGTTCTGAGTGCTGAGCTGTGGGGCGGGGAGCCGATTTACTCAGAACTCAGCACTTGGTACTCAGCACCATAAAAGAGGGGCATGGTGTCAATGGCTAGCACATCGGTCTCCAAAACCGAGAGTCTAGGTTCGAATCCTAGTGCCCCTGCCAATCTGGATCGTCGGCCATAGAGGATCATTCTCAGCGCCGGGGGGGCGTGCCGGTCGCCACGCCGGACGGCGCGGAGCGGAAAGGGAGACCGTGTTCAAGAAACTGTGGGCGTCGGTGGTCGAATTTATGACGGACGTGCGGGGCGAGATCAAGAAGATCTCTTTTCCGACCAGGGCTGAAACGATCGGATCGACCACGGTGGTGATCGTCTTCTGCATTATCATGTCGCTCTACCTGTCCGTCTTGGATTCATTTCTCGTCTGGCTCGTGAGCAAGATCATCTAGTCCGGTGGGGCCGGTCCCGCGTGGGGGGGGGACGACGCCCCGAGGGGCCATCGTGCAGTGAGAGGCGCTGTGAGGAAGCCAAGCCATGAGTGAACAAGAAACCGCGACGACGCCCAAGCAATGGTATGTGATCCATACCTATGCCGGCTTTGAAGGTCGGGTCAAGGCCAGTCTCATCGAGCGGGCCGGCCAGATGGGCATGACCGACAGGATGGGGCAAGTCCTCGTGCCGACGGAAGACGTCATCGAGATCAAGGACGGGAAGCGGCGCACGTCCAAGCGAAAGTTTTTTCCGGGCTATGTTTTGGTCGAATTGGAAACGCCGCTGACGGATGAAACGCTGCAGATGATCAAGGAGACGCCGAAGGTCACGGGGTTTGTGGGCGGCGGCGCGCAACCGACCCCGCTGTCTCAGGAAGAGGTCGAATCGCTCCTGAAGCAAATTGATTCCGGCACGGCGCGGCCGCGGGAGCAGATCCGCTTCGTCAAGGGCGATAACGTGCGCATCATCGACGGGCCCTTTTTGGGGTTTAACGGCGCCGTGGAAGACGTGGATCAGGTGCATAACCGGGTCAAGCTGATGGTGAGCATTTTCGGGCGGTCCACCCCGGTTGAGCTGGGATTTTTGCAGGTGGAACGAATCTAGCCATTTGCAATGGCGAATGTTGAATGTGAAATGAACGGACGACCGAGACGACTCACCATTTAACATTCATCATTCTACATTCAGAGGAGTAGCGCATGGCGAAGGAAGTTTCGGCGCAGATCAAATTGCAAATCCCGGCCGGCAAGGCGAATCCCGCTCCTCCGGTGGGGCCGTCCTTGGGTCAGCATGGCGTGAACATCATGGAGTTCTGCAAGCAGTTCAACGCCAAGACTCAAAAGGACGGGGACAGCATCATCCCGGTCATCATCACCGTGTACAAGGATCGCAGTTTCACGTTCATCTGCAAGACGCCGCCGGCATCGGACCTGTTGAAGAAGGCGGCAGGCATCATCAAGGGATCCGGCGTGCCCCAAAAGGACAAGGTGGGCAAGATTACGCAGGCCCAGCTTCAGGAAATCGCCAAGAAGAAAATGGCCGATTTGAATGCGGCCGATGTCGAGGGCGCCATGAACATTATCGCGGGGACGGCCCGCAGCATGGGCATCGTCATCCAGTAAGCAGCGGCATAACGATTCGCGCGAGGAGTTGGTCATGGGAAAGAAAATGCAGGCGGCTTTGAAGAAGGTGGAGCCGCGAGCCTATCCGCTCAAGGACGCCGTCGAACTGGTCAAGCAGGCGGCCTACGCCAAATTCGATGAAACCGTCGATCTCGCGCTCCGGCTCGGCGTGGATCCCAAGCGCTCCGATCAGATGGTCCGGGGTACAACCCTGCTGCCGCATGGCTCCGGCAAGCAGATCCGCATCCTGGTCTTTGCCAAGGGCGAGAAGGAGCAGGAGGCCAGGCAAGCCGGCGCCGATTATGTCGGGGCTGACGATCTGATGGAGAAGGTCAAGGGCGGGTGGATGGAATTCGATTGCGCGATTGCGACCCCGGATCTCATGGGCGCGGTGGGCAAGCTCGGGAAGGTGCTCGGCCCGCGGGGGCTCATGCCCAATCCGAAGACCGGCACGGTGACGTTTGAGGTCGCGAAGGCCATCGGTGAAATTCGGAAGGGGCGCGTCGAATACAAGCTCGATAAGGCCGGCATCGTGCACGTGCCGGTGGGCAAGGTCTCCTTCGAAGCCTCGCGGCTGTTGGAGAACGCCCAGGCGGTGCTGGAATCGGTCGTCAAGGCCAAGCCCGCCTCCTGCAAGGGGCGCTATCTCAAGACCGCCACCATCTCAAGCACCATGGGGCCCGGCATCAGGCTGGATGCCGTTGCGCTGGCGAAGCAATGGGCGTGAGCGAGTCGTGACGCTTAACGGAAGAGGACGATCATGAAACGGGAAGAGAAGGCGGTCGCGGTTGCCGAACTGAATGACAAGTTCAAGCGGGCTCGACTGGCGATCCTGACGGAATGCACCGGCATGCCGGTCGCGCACCTGACCGAGCTGCGCAAACAGCTCCGCGGGGTGAAGGCGGAATACAAGGTCGTGAAGAACACCCTGGCCGCGCGGGCCTCGGAGGGCACGGAGGTCGCGCCGCTCCGGTCTCATTTCAAGGGGCCGGCGGCGGTGGTTCTGGGCTATGACGACCCGGTCAGCCCGGCCAAGGTGCTGAGGGAATTTGTCGGGACGGAGAAGCGCGACGAGAAACTGAAGATCCTGCTCGGGGTGCTGGAGGGCAAGCTGCTTCAGGCGGCCCAGATCCACGACGTGGCCAGGCTGCCGAAGAAGGACGTGCTGCTGGCGATGCTGCTTTCCGCGATGCAGGGGCCGGCGCGGAATTTGGTTTATGTGTTGAGCGGGGTGGTGAGGAAATTCGTCTATGTGTTGAGCGCGATTCAGGACACCAAGAAAGGGGAGGGAACGATGCCTACTGCGGAAGGAAAGCTGTCTCAGGAAGATTTCATCAAGGCGATCGAGGGCATGAGCGTGCTGGAACTCGCCGAACTCGTCAAGGGATTGGAGTCGCGCTTCGGCGTGACCGCGGCGGCGCCGGTGGCGGTGGCCGCGGCCGGCGGGGCGGGGGCCGCAGCGGCGGCGCCGGCCGAAGAAAAGACCTCGTTCGACGTCATTCTCGCCAGCGCGGCGGCGGACAAGAAGATTCAGATCATCAAGGTTGTGCGGGAACTCACGAGCCTGGGCTTGAAGGAAGCCAAGGATCTGGTCGAAGGCGCGCCGAAGCCCGTGAAGACCGGCGTGGCGAAAGAAGAAGCGGACAGCATGAAGAAGAAGCTGGAAGAGGCGGGCGCGAAGGTCGAGATCAAGTAATCACGCGAGTCTGTGGGCTTGACCCGTGCTCCACGCGCAGCCGCGGGGCCGGGATGTGGGACGGATCGAGACAAAGGAGCGACACGCATGCCGGAAACGAGTGGGGTTGAGTTGGTCCCTCGGAAAGATTTTTCCAGGATTCAGACGAGCATCGAGATCCCGGATCTGATCGAGATCCAGCGGCGTTCGTATGAGCAGTTCCTCCAAATGGAAAAAGAGCCCGAGCGTCGAGACGATCGGGGGTTGCAGGCCGCGCTGGCCAGCGTCTTTCCGATCGCCGACTACAACAATACCGCCGTGCTCGAATTCACGAGCTACGCGCTCGGGACGCCGAAGTACGACGTCCGGGAATGTCTTGAGCAGGGGATGACCTATGCGGTGCCCTTGAAGCTGCGCGTGCGGTTGGTCGTGTTCGACAAGGAGGACAAGGGTCCGAAGCGCAAGGTGCTCGACGTGCGGGAACAGGAAGTCTATGTTGGCGAACTGCCCCTGATGACCGAGCGCGGCACCTTCATCATCAACGGCACCGAGCGCGTCGTCGTCAGCCAGTTGCACCGGTCTCCCGGAGCCTCGTTCACCCATGACAAGGGGCGGACGCACGCGAGCGGGAAGGTGCTGTATTCCGCGCGCATCATTCCCTACCGCGGGTCATGGCTCGATTTCGAGTTCGACGCGCGGGATATCCTGTACGTCCGGATCGACCGCCGGCGCAAGATGCCGGTCACGATCCTGCTGAAGGCCTTCGGGTTTTCCAGCGACGATCTCCTCAAGATGTACTATCCCGTCGAGGAGGTCCATGTCTCGCAGGGCAAGCTGTACCGCAAGCTCGACCCGGAGATCCACCACGGTCTTAAGTCATCCACCGAGTTGACGGAGAAGGGCAGCAAGGAAGTGCTGGTGCGGGAAGGGGCCAAGCTCTCGAAGGTCATGATCAACAAGCTGAAGGCGGCGGGGATCAAGGAGATCCCGGTGGCTCCGGCCGAGTTGGTCGGACGTGCCGTCCTGAGCGAGATCATCA
This sequence comes from Nitrospira tepida, assembly GCF_947241125.1. Classification (NCBI taxonomy): domain Bacteria; kingdom Pseudomonadati; phylum Nitrospirota; class Nitrospiria; order Nitrospirales; family Nitrospiraceae; genus Nitrospira; species Nitrospira tepida. Next base: position 1,679,551 of record NZ_OX365700.1, read on the forward strand.
ATCCGCGAACCAAGGAGAAGTTGGCGGAGAAGAATCAACGCCTGACGGCGGAGATTCTCGAGAAGGTGGTGGAGAGCCAGGCCGAGGCCTTCAAGGTGATCTATCTCGACCAGGCGACCGCCACGCCGGTGATTTTGGATACGCTTGAGATGGAGCGGACCAACTCGAAGGAAGAGGCCATGGTCGAGATCTACAAGCGGCTGCGGCCGGGCGAAACGCCGTCCATCGAGACCGCCAAGGCGTTGTTCGAAAACCTGTTTCAAAGCGCCAAGCGGTATGATCTGTCTCCGGTCGGACGGCTCAAGCTGAACAAGAAGCTCGGGCTCGATCTGCCGCTCGAGCAACGCACGCTGACCAAAGAAGATATCGTCGAAGTCATCCGCTATTTGGTCAACCTCAAGATGGGCAAGGGCGAAGTCGACGACATCGACCATTTGGGGAACCGGCGGGTGCGGTCGGTCGGCGAGCTGCTCGAAAACCAGGTGCGGCTCGGCCTCGTGCGCATGGAGCGGAGCATCAAGGAGCGGATGAACCTGCTCGATATGGAGACGGTGCTGCCGCACGATCTGATCAACGCCAAGCCGGTCGTGGCGGCGATCAAGGAATTCTTCAGCAGCAGCCAGTTGTCCCAGTTCATGGATCAAACGAACCCGCTGGCGGAAATCACCCACAAGCGGCGCCTGTCCGCGCTGGGGCCCGGGGGGTTGACTCGGGAACGGGCCGGGTTCGAAGTGCGCGACGTGCACCCGTCGCACTACAGCCGCATTTGCCCGATCGAGACGCCGGAAGGCCCGAACATCGGCCTGATCACCTCGCTCGCCACCTACGCGCGGATCAACGAGTTCGGCTTCATCGAAGCGCCCTATCGCAAGGTGGTCAAGGGGCGGGTCACCGATGAAATCGAGTATCTCTCGGCGATCGAGGGAGACCGGTACGTGGTCGCGCAGGCCAATTCCGCAGTCGATTCGCACGGGAAATTGGTCTCGGAGACGATCACCGCCCGCTCCGCCGGCGATTTCGTCATGACCGGACCGGACCGTGTGGAATATATGGACGTGTCGCCCAAGCAAGTCGTGAGCGTGGCGACGGCCATGGTGCCGTTTCTTGAGCACGACGACGCGAACCGCGCCTTGATGGGTTCCAACATGCAACGGCAGGCCGTGCCGCTGCTCAAGACCGAAAGTCCTCTGGTGGGGACCGGGATGGAAGCCGTGGTCGCGCGTGATTCCGGCTACGTGGTCCTGGCCAAGCGCGCCGGGGTGGTTGAGAGCGTGGATGCGACGAGAATCGTCGTCCGTGCGGACGTGGGGAAAGACGTCCGCAAGAAGGGCGACACCGGCCTGGATGTCTACGACCTCGTGAAGTTCCAGCGTTCGAACCAGAACACCTGCATCAATCAGATGCCGGTCGTTCGGCTGGGTCAGCCGGTGAAAAAGGGGCAAGTGCTGGCGGACGGGCCTGCGATCGATCGCGGCGAGCTGGCGCTCGGAAAGAACGTGCTGGTCGCCTTCATGCCGTGGGGCGGATACAACTTCGAGGACGCGATCCTGCTCAGCGAGCGGGTGGTCCGCGAGGACGTGTTCACGTCCATTCATATCGAGGAGTTCGAAGTCGAGGCGCGGGACACCAAGTTGGGGAAGGAAGAGATCACGCGGGACATCCCCAACGTGGGCGAGGAAGCCCTCCGGAACCTGGACGAGAGCGGGATCATCCGGATCGGCGCCGAGGTCAAGCCGGGCGATATCCTGGTCGGCAAGGTCACGCCGAAGGGCGAGACGCAACTGACCCCGGAAGAGAAGCTGTTGCGCGCGATCTTCGGTGAGAAGGCCGGGGATGTGAAGGACACGTCGCTGACGGTGCCGCCTGGGGTGGAAGGCATCGTGGTTGATGTGAAGATCTTCTCGCGCAAGGGGCTCGACAAGGACGAACGGTCGCGGAGCATCGAAAGCGAAGACGCAATGAAGCTGCAGCGCGACCACCAGGACGAAATCCGGATCATCGAAGAAGAGAAGATCAAGAAGATCCGGAAGTTCATGCTGGGACGCGTGGTCGGCCGGGACATCATGGACCCAGATTCGGGCGAGGTCGTCCTGAAGAAAAAGGGCAAGCTCACGGCGGACGTGCTGCGGCAATTGTCGGACGACGAGCTGCGCCATACCATTCTCGCTGACCCGGAAGAACAGCAGGAGCTGGACGAGATCGAGCGGCGGGCCAAGGAACAGATCGAGATCCTGCAGACGATGTACGATGAAAAAGTCGGCCGCCTGAAACGGGGCGACGAACTGCCGCCCGGCGTCCTGAAGCTGGTCAAGGTCCACATCGCGATGAAGCGCAAGATTCAGGTGGGCGACAAGATGGCCGGCCGCCATGGAAACAAGGGCGTCGTCTCCCGCGTGATGCCGGAGGAAGACATGCCGTACTTGCCCGACGGCACGCCGGTCGATATCGTGCTGAATCCGCTCGGCGTGCCCTCCCGGATGAACGTCGGCCAAATTTTGGAGACCCATCTCGGGTGGGCGGCTAAGGTCCTCGGCCTGCACGTGGCCAGCCCGGTCTTCGACGGGGCCTCGGAGCGGGAGATCAAGGACCTGCTCAAGAAGGCGGGCCTGCCGGCCAGCGGGCAAACGGTGCTCTACGACGGTCGGACTGGAGAGAAGTTCGACAGCACGGTGACGGTCGGGCACATGTATATGCTGAAACTCCACCACCTGGTGGACGACAAGATCCACGCGCGGTCCATCGGCCCGTACTCACTGGTGACGCAGCAGCCGTTGGGCGGCAAGGCCCAATTCGGCGGCCAGCGGCTGGGCGAGATGGAAGTCTGGGCTCTGCAGGCCTACGGGGCCGCCTCCACGCTGCAGGAATTCTTGACGGTCAAGTCGGACGACGTGCCGGGCCGCTCGCGGATGTATGAAGCGATTGTGAAGGGCGAGCCATATTTGGAGCCGGGCTTGCCGGAGTCCTTCAACGTGCTGGTGAAAGAATTGCAGAGTTTGGGATTGGACGTGGAGCTGGTGAAGTCGCAGGACTGAGCCGTTCCATGAGCGTCTGGAGCGTTCGAGTCGGGTCATGAGACAGAATCAACAATCGGCGCGGCATCACGCCCAATGTCGGCCGCGCCGGCGTTGAGCAGTTCACCATCTGACAAGGGGGACCTACCTTGGAAGGCGTATATACACTGTTTGAGAAACCTCGAGACAGTGTGTCGTTTGACTCGATCCGCATTCGTGTCTCTTCTCCGGAAAAGATCCGCTCATGGTCCTACGGGGAAGTGAAGAAGCCGGAGACGATCAATTACCGTTCATTCAAGCCGGAGAAAGACGGGCTCTTCTGCGCCAAGATCTTCGGACCGACGAAAGATTGGGAGTGCAACTGCGGCAAATACAAGCGGATGAAGCACCGCGGGATCGTCTGCGATAAGTGCGGCGTGGAGGTGATTCAGTCCAAGGTCCGCCGGGAGCGGATGGGACATATCGAGCTGGCCGCGCCCGTGGCGCACATCTGGTTCCTGAAGGGCGTGCCCAGCCGCATCGGGACGTTGCTGGACATGAGCCTGAAGTCGCTCGAGAAAATTCTCTACTTCGAAAGTTATGTCGTCATCGATCCCGGGACGACGAATTTGAGCGAGAAGGAATTGGTGTCCGAGGACAAGCTGCGGGCGCTGCAAGCCGAATATGGAACCGGAGCCTTCAAGGTCGGCATCGGCGCCGAGGCGATCCGCGAGTTGCTCCGCCGCGTCGATATCAACGTGCTGTGGGACGACATGCACGCGAAGGCGCGCACGACGACGTCCGCGGCGGTGAAAAAGAAATATGCGAAGCGGCTGAAAGTGCTGGAGGCCTTCCGCCGCTCGGGCAACAAGCCCGAATGGATGATCATGGACGTTATCCCGGTGCTGCCGCCGGAGCTGCGGCCGCTGGTCCCGCTGGACGGCGGGCGGTTCGCGACGTCGGACCTGAACGATCTCTATCGCCGGGTGATCAACCGCAACAACCGGCTCAAGCGGCTGATCGAGCTGAAGGCGCCGGGCGTGATCATCCGGAACGAAATGCGCATGTTGCAAGAAGCCGTGGACGCCCTGTTCGACAACGGGCGGCGCGGGCGCGCGATCCGTGGCCCCAACAAGCGGCCGCTCAAGTCCTTGAGCGACATGCTCAAGGGGAAGCAGGGGCGCTTCCGGCAGAACCTCCTGGGCAAGCGGGTGGACTACTCGGGCCGGACGGTGATCGTGGTGGGACCGGAACTGCGGCTCAACCAGTGCGGCTTGCCCAAGAAAATGGCGCTGGAGCTGTTCAAGCCGTTCATCTTCCACAAGCTGGAGGAGCGCGGCGCGGCGACCACGATCAAGAGCGCGAAGCGGCTGGTCGAGAAAGAGCGTCCCGAGGTGTGGGACGTGCTGGACGAGGTGATTCGGGAGCATCCTGTGCTGCTGAACCGCGCGCCCACGCTGCACCGGCTCGGCATTCAGGCGTTCGATCCCGTGCTGGTCGAGGGCAAGGCGATCCGGCTGCATCCGTTGGTCTGCGCGGCCTTCAACGCGGACTTTGACGGCGACCAGATGGCCGTGCACGTGCCGCTGTCGGTGGAGGCGCAGATCGAAGCGCGCGTCCTGATGATGTCGATCAACAACATCCTGTCCCCCGCGAGCGGGAAGCCGATCGCGGTGCCCTCGCAGGACATGGTGTTGGGTTGCTATTGGCTGACCAAGGAACGGGCCGGGGCGCGAGGAGAAGGCAAGATCTTCGCGTCCCCGGAAGAGGTCCGGATTGCGTACGATGCGCGGGAGATCGAGGAGCATGCGCGCATCAAGGTGCGCATCAAAGGCAATCTCGTGCAGACCACCGTCGGGCGCGTGTTGCTGAGCGAGATTCTGCCGGCCTCGCTGCCGTTCAGTTTCGCCAATCAGTTGATGACGAAGAAGGAAATGACCAGGCTGATCGACGCGGTCTACCGGCAGGCCGGGCACAAGGAAACGGTCATGTTCCTGGACAAGATCAAGGCGACGGGCTTCCACTATGCCACCAAGGCCGGCGTGTCGATCTGCATCGACAATATGCATATTCCGACGCGAAAGGAAGAGCTGATCGGCAAGGCCCAGCACGAGGTGAACGAGATCGAGCGGCAATACAGCGACGGATTGATCACCAACGGCGAGCGTTACAACAAGGTGATCGACATCTGGGCGCATGTCACGGAGCAGGTGGCGGGCGAGATGATGAAGGAGTTGGGCGGCGGGGGCGATCCCAAGCGGCCCGAAGCCTTCAATCCGATCTTCATGATGGCCGACTCCGGGGCGCGGGGCAGCGCGCAACAGATCCGCCAGTTGGGCGGCATGCGCGGACTGATGGCCAAGCCGTCCGGCGAAATCATCGAGACGCCCATCACCGCCAATTTCCGGGAAGGGCTGACGGTGTTGCAGTACTTCATCTCGACCCACGGGGCCCGCAAGGGTCTGGCCGACACCGCGCTGAAGACCGCCAATTCGGGATACCTGACGCGCCGCCTGGTGGATGTCGCGCAGGACGTCATCGTGTCGGAGGACGATTGCGGCACCACCGACGGCATCATGGTCACGGCCCTGGTCGAAGGCGGCGAAGTCATCGAGCCGTTGGAAGAGCGGATTCTCGGCCGTCTGGCCGGGGAGGACATTCGCGATCCGGTGACCGGCGAGGTCATCGTCGGGTTGAACGAAGAGATCGACGAAGAGCGCGCCAAGGCGGTCGTCGAGGCTGGGTTGGACCGGGTGAAAATTCGATCCGTGCTGACCTGTCAGACGCCGCGCGGCGTTTGCAAGCGTTGCTACGGACGGGATCTGGCCCGCGGCCGATTGGTGGAGCGTGGCGAGCCGGTCGGGGTCATTGCCGCCCAGTCCATCGGCGAGCCCGGCACGCAGTTGACGATGCGCACCTTCCACATCGGCGGCACGGCGAGCAAGGTGGTCGAGCAGACCGTCTTGGAAGCCAAGCACGGCGGCCACATCAAGTACCTGAGCTTCGACGCCAAGAAGGGAGCCGACGTTCACAATCACAATGTTGCCGTGAAAAACAAGGAAGGCGACTGGGTGGTGATGAGCCGAAACGCGAAGATCGCGATCGTGGACGACACCGGCCGGGAGCGTGAAAAATATCCGGTGGTGTACGGCGCCAAGATCAAGATCAAGGACGGCGGTCCCGTCACGGTCGGGCAGAAACTGGTCGAATGGGATCCCTATTCGCTGCTGATTCTGACCGAGGTGGGCGGCCGCGTGGCGTACGGCGACATCGTCGAAGGCGTGACCATGAAAGAAGACGTCGACGAAGTCACCGGACTGTCGAGAAAAGTCGTGATCGAGCATACGGGCGCCAACCTCCGGCCCCGCGTGTCCATCAAGGACGAGCACGGCAAGACGGCCAAGGTGTCCGGCGCGACGGGCGTCGCCCGCTACCTGCTTCCAGTTGGCGCCCACATCCTGGTCGAGAAGGGTGCGACCGTGCAGCCCGGCGACGTGCTGGCGAAGATTCCGCGCGAAACGACCAAGACCAAGGACATCACCGGCGGTCTGCCTCGCGTGGCGGAATTGTTCGAGGCCAGGAAGCCGAAAGAACATGCCGTGATTAGCGAGATCGACGGCGAGGTCTCCTTCGGCGGATTCGTCAAGGGCATGCGGAAGGTGGTCGTGGATAACAAGATGGGCGATCAGAAGGAGTACTTCATTCCGAAGGGCAAGCACGTCAACGTGCATGAGGGCGATTGGGTGCGGGCCGGCGAGCCTTTGATGGACGGCTCGGCCAATCCCCACGACATTCTGGACGTGCTGGGTCCCAAGGAGCTGCAAAAATATCTCGTGGACGAAGTGCAGGATGTCTATCGGCTCCAGGGAGTCTCGATCAACGACAAGCACATCGAGATCATCGTGCGGCAAATGCTGCGCAAGGTGCGGATCGAAGATCCCGGCGACACGGAGTTCTTGCCGGGCAGCCAGGTCAGCAAATTCGCCTTCGAGGCCGAGAATGAAAAGGTATTGCAGAAAAACGGCCGTCCCGCCCTCGGCAAGCCGGTCCTGCTCGGCATCACGAAGGCGGCCCTCACCACCGAGAGCTTTGTGTCGGCCGCGTCGTTCCAGGAGACGACGCGCGTGCTGACGGAAGCGGCGATCAACGGCAAGGATGATCGTCTCTGGGGGCTCAAGGAAAATGTGATCGTCGGCCGGCTGATTCCGGCCGGTACCGGGTTTGCGGAATACCGCGATACCTTCGTCATCAGCCCGAAGAGAGAGGAAGAATTGGCTCCTCCTGCGGCCGTGCCGGTTGGCGCGACGGAAGGAAGCGCATCGGCCGGTGACAACGAGGGCTGAGGGGGCGAAAGGCCATCGCGTCGCCGCGGAGGCCTTGACAGAGGCAAGCGAGATCATTATAATCCGCCGGCTTTGCATATGAATTTTGTTGCGGAGCCGGCGTTGTCCGGAAACGCGCCATTCAAGAAGGAAATTTTCTGACACCATGCCCACGATCAATCAATTAGTCCGGCGCGGGAGACGCTTGGTCCGGAGCAAGACGAAAAGTCCTGCGCTCAAGCGCTGCCCTCAGAAGCGGGGCGTCTGTCTCCGCGTCTATACCACGACTCCCAAAAAGCCGAACTCCGCTCTCCGCAAGGTCGCCAGGGTGCGACTGACCAATGGAATCGAGGTCACGACCTACATTCCCGGCGTCGGGCACAATTTGCAAGAGCATTCGATCGTGCTGGTGCGCGGCGGTCGTGTGAAGGACTTGCCCGGCGTGCGGTACCACATTGTTCGCGGCACGCTGGACGCCGTCGGGGTGGCCGGCCGCAAGCAGGGGCGGTCGAAGTACGGCGCGAAGCGTCCGAAGTAGGGAATCATTAAGGCCGTCACCCGCCGGTTCGCGGGTTGTGAACTTTTTCGTGAGGATTTTCGCCGATGCCTCGTGGTGGACAAGTTTCGTTAAGAGAGACGCTGCCTGATCCCAAATTCGGGGACCGTCTTGTGGGTAAGTTCGTCAATGTGCTCATGTCGCGCGGGAAGAAGAGCACGGCGGAGCAAATTTGTTACGGCGCGTTTGAATTGATTCAGCAAAAGACCAACGGCGACCCGATGAAGGTCTTCCGTGCGGCGGTGGATAACGTCAAGCCCGTGGTTGAAGTGAAGTCTCGGCGTGTGGGTGGTGCCTCGTACCAGGTTCCTGTCGAGATTCGTCCTACCCGTCGTTTGTCCCTGGCCCTCCGGTGGATTGCCGAGTATGCACGAACGCGCTCGGGCAAGAGCATGGTCGACAAGCTCGCGGCTGAGCTGATAGACGCCGCCAACAATACCGGCGCCGCGGTGAAGAAGCGAGAGGATGTCCACCGTATGGCAGAGGCGAACAAGGCCTTTGCTCACTACCGCTGGTAGAGACCTGCACAAGACCGCATCGTCGTTCTGCTGAAGCAATTCGGCGGCATCGTTGTTTTGTTGTGATCGTTCGTGTGACCGAGGAGATTGTCCGTGGCTCGACAGACACCGCTTGAGCGGACCAGAAATATCGGCATCATGGCGCATATCGATGCGGGGAAGACGACCACGACCGAGCGCATTCTGTACTATACGGGCGTGTCGCACAAGATCGGCGAGGTGCACGAAGGCGCCGCGACCATGGACTGGATGGAGCAGGAGCGGGAGCGCGGCATTACGATCACGGCCGCGGCGACCACCTGTTTTTGGCGCGACCACCGGATCAATATCATCGACACGCCGGGTCACGTGGATTTCACGATCGAAGTGGAGCGGTCGCTCCGCGTGTTGGACGGCGCGGTGGCGGTGTTTGATTCGGTGCAGGGCGTCGAGCCGCAATCGGAAACCGTTTGGCGGCAGGCCGACAAATATCGGGTGCCGCGGATCGCGTTCATGAACAAGATGGACCGGGTCGGGGCAGATTTCTATGCCAGCGTCCAGTCCATCATCGATCGTCTGGGCGCCAATCCCGTGCCGATCCAGATTCCTATCGGGCGGGAGGCCGAATTCCGCGGCACCATCGACCTGGTCAAAATGAAGGCCTTTTATTACGACGACGAGACGCTGGGGGCCAAGTATGAAGTGAGAGAGATCCCGGCGAACTTGTTGGAGCAGGCCCAGCAGTACCGTGAAAAGATGCTGGAGGCCGTGGCCGAGCATGATGAACAGGTGCTTGAAAAATATCTCAACGGCCAGCCGCTGACCGAAGAAGAAATCATCCGCGCCATTCGGGCCGGGGCCGTCACGATGAAGGCTGTGCCGGTGCTCTGCGGGTCGGCGTTCAAGAACAAGGGCGTCCAGCAGCTCCTCGACGCGGTGGTCGAATATTTGCCTTCTCCGTTGGATATTCCGCCGGTCGCGGGCGTGGACCCGAATTCCGGCAAGGAGCTGACCAGGCGCACGGCCGATGACGAGGCGTTCTCCGCGCTGGCGTTCAAGATCATGACGGATCCGTTTGCCGGACAGTTGACCTTCTTCCGGGTGTATTCCGGCATGTTGAAGACCGGCACCGCGGTGCTCAATCAGACCAAGGGCACCAAGGAGCGCGTCGGCCGGCTTTTGAAGATGCACGCCAACAAGCGTGAGGAGATCGACACCGTCTATGCTGGCGATATTGCGGCGGCGGTCGGTCTCCGAAGCGCCGGGACCGGGGATACGCTCTGTGATGAGAAACAGCCGATCCTCCTTGAGGTCATGAAATTTCCTGAGCCGGTTATCGCGATGGCGATCGAGCCCAAGACCAAGCCGGATCAGGAGAAGTTGGGGTTCTCGCTCCAAAAGCTGGCGCAGGAAGATCCTTCCTTCCGCGTGAAGACGGACGAGGAGACCGGGCAGACCATTATCTCGGGAATGGGCGAATTGCATCTTGAGATCATCGTGGATCGATTGCTGCGCGAGTTTAAGGTCGAGGCCAATGTCGGAAAGCCTGAAGTGGCCTATCGGGAGACTATCAAGCGCCAGGCCGAAGCCGAGGGGAAATATATCAAGCAGACCGGCGGTCGAGGGCAGTACGGCCATGTGGTCCTGACGGTGGAGCCGTCCGAGCCGGGCAAGGGGCTGGAGTTCGTCAACAAGATCGTCGGCGGCGCCGTCCCCAAGGAATACATCCCCGCGATCGAAAAGGGAGTCCGGGAGCGGATGGAAACGGGCGTCCTCGCCGGCTATCCCATGCGGGATGTTCGGGTGACGGTCATCGACGGCTCGTACCACGATGTCGATTCGAGCGAGATGGCGTTTAAAATTGCGGCCTCGATGGGCTTCCAGGAGGCCTGCCGAAAGGCCGATGCCGTGTTGCTCGAGCCGATCATGAAGGTTGAGGTGCTCGTCCCGCAGGAATTTATGGGTGATGTGATCGGCAACCTGAATGGACGGCGCGGCAAGGTGCAGGGGATCAAGGTTCGGGCCGGATCCCAGGCCATCGAGGCGGCGGTTCCGCTGGCCGAAATGTTCGGGTACGCCACGGACCTTCGGTCGCGGACTCAGGGGCGTGCCACGTACAGCATGGAGTTTGATCGCTACGATCAGGTGCCGAAGCAGATAGCGGAAGCCATCATTGCTAAGAATCGAGGCGAATGACAGTCGTTGTGAGGATGATGGGGGAGGAGTGAGGCATGGCGAAGGCGAAATTTGAGCGAAAGAAGCCGCACGTGAACATTGGGACGATCGGGCACGTGGACCACGGCAAGACGACCTTGACGAGCGCGCTGACGAAGATTTCGAGCGACAAGGGGATGGCGAAGTTCGTGAGCTACGACGAGGTGGCGAAGGCGAGCGAGAGCCAGGGGCGGCGGGACGCGACGAAGATCATGACGATCGCCATCAGCCACGTGGAGTATGAGACGGACAAGCGGCACTATGCCCACGTCGACTGTCCCGGCCACGCGGACTATGTGAAGAACATGATCACGGGGGCGGCCCAGATGGACGGGGCGATCCTGGTGGTGAGTGCCGCGGACGGGCCGATGCCGCAGACGCGGGAGCATATTCTGTTGGCCCGGCAGGTGGGGGTGCCCTACATCGTGGTGTTTTTGAACAAGGCGGACAAGGTGGATGATCCGGAGCTGCTGGAGTTGGTGGAGGTGGAGGTGCGGGAGCTCCTGAGCAAGTACGATTTTCCGGGGGACAAGATCCCGATCATCCAGGGTTCGGCGCTGAAGGCGGTGGAGGGGGATCAAGGGCCGTTGGGGGTGCCGTCGATTTTGAAGTTGTTGGAGGCGATCGACAGTTACATTCCGACGCCGACGCGGGCGATCGACAAGCCGTTTTTGATGCCGATCGAGGACGTGTTCACGATCAGCGGGCGGGGGACGGTGGTGACGGGGCGGTGCGAGCGGGGCGTGGTGAAGGTGGGGGATGAGATTGAGATCGTGGGGTTGCGGCCGACGCAGAGCACGGTGGTGACCGGGGTGGAGATGTTCCGCAAGGTCTTGGATGAAGGGCAGGCGGGGGACAACATCGGGGTGCTGCTGCGGGGACGAAGAAAAAGAGGAAGTGGAGCGGGGGATGGTGCTGGCGAAGCCGAAGAGCATCACGCCGCATACGAAGTTCAAGGCGGAGATCTATGTGTTGACGAAGGAAGAGGGGGGGCGGCACACGCCGTTCTTCAACGGGTACCGGCCGCAGTTCTATTTCCGGACGACGGACGTGACGGGGGTGGTGCAGTTGAATCCGGGGGTGGAGATGGTGATGCCGGGGGACAATGTGACGGTGACGGCGGAGTTGATCAGTCCGATCGCGATGGATCAGGGGCTGCGCTTCGCGGTGCGGGAGGGCGGCAAGACCGTCGGCTCTGGCGTGGTCACGGAAATCTTGGCGTAAGGGACAGTGATTTCTAGCATGGGGAGTGTGGTCTGGTGAGAGTCGATCAACGGATCAGGATCAGATTGAGGGGGTTCGATTACCGCGTGTTGGACCAATCGGTCGCGGAGATCGTCGATACGGTTCGGCGAAGCGGCGCCAAGGTCGTGGGGCCCATTCCGTTGCCGACCAGGATCGAACGGATCACCGTACAACGCGCCACCCACTGCGATAAAAAGTCCCGGGAGCAGTTTGAAGTGCGCACGCACAAGCGCCTGCTCGATATTGTCGAGCCGACCCCCGAGACGATGGATTCCCTGATGAAGTTGAATCTGGCGGCCGGAGTCGACGTCGAGATCAAGCTGTAAGCGTGACAGAGATGACAAACGGACTGATCGGCAAAAAGTTGGGGATGACGCAGGTCTACGGGGACGGGAACGCCTTGATTCCCGTGACGGTGATCGAGGTGGGGCCTTGTCGGGTGGTGCAGGTCAAGACCAGGGACCGGGACGGGTATGAGGCGGTTCAGTTGGCCTATGGAGAGGTGAAGGAGCGGAAGGTGTCTCGGGCTGCTCGCGGGCACTTGAAGGCGTCCCAAAGTCCGGCCAGCCGGATCCTGCGCGAATTCAAGCCTGTCGGGGACGTGGCGCTCGGGCAGGTGGTGAAGGCCGATCTCTTCAAAAAGGGCGATGTGGTGGACGTCATCGGAATCTCCAAAGGCAAGGGCTTTCAAGGTGTCGTCAAGCGGCACCATTATGCAGGAGGTCCCGAATCGCACGGGTCAATGTTCCATCGGGCTCCTGGGTCCATCGGCAGCAGCTCGTACCCCTCCCGCGTGTGGAAGAACAAGACCCTGCCCGGGCAGATGGGGAACGAGCGGGTGACCGCGCAGGCGCTGCAGGTCGTCGAGGCTCGGCCCGATGAAAATCTGCTGCTTGTGAGGGGATCGGTGCCGGGAGCGGAGAACGGGATTGTGATCATTCGAAAGTCGAAGAAAGGCTAAGCCGTGCCGTCCGTCGATGTGGTTGACCTCAATAAGCGCAAAGTGGGTACGGTGGAATTGCCGGCCGCCGTCTTCGGCCAAACTGCCAACAAAGTCTTGGTGCATGAGGCGGTGGTGATGCAGCGGGCCGGCGAGCGGCAAGGCACCGCCTCCACGCTTCGGCGCGGAGAGGTGAGCGGGTCGGGAAAGAAGCCGTGGAAGCAAAAACATACGGGGCGGGCGCGAGCCGGGTCGGTGCGCTCTCCGGTATGGCGCCACGGCGGCAGCGTGTTCGGACCTAAGCCGCGTTCGTATGGGTACGGCATTCCCAAGCAAAAATACCATCGCGCGCTGCAGATGGCGTTGTCCTCAAAGGTAGCGGCCGGCGACCTGGTGGTGGTGGACGACCTCACCATGGCGGCTCCTAAAACTCGTCAATTGGAGAAGGTCCTGGCGCAACTGGGGGTGAAGAAAACAAGCCTGCTGGTGGTCGGCGAAGGGGCGGGGGATGTGGTCAAGGCGGCCCGCAATCTTCCCGGCGTGAAGGTGGTTTCGCCTGAACGGCTGAGCGTCTACGATGTGTTGCGGTACGACTCGCTCGTGATTGCGCAGCCGATTCTGAGCCGAATTCAGGAGGCCTGGGCATGAGTGAGAAGTTGCATCAAGTGCTCATCCGTCCTCTGATCACAGAAAAGGTGACCAGCCTCCGGGAGTCCGGCAATACCGTGGCGTTCGTTGTGAGCTCACGGGCCAACCGTGTGGAAGTCCGGCGGGCGGTCGAGTCGTTGCTCAAGGTCAAGGTCGAGCGGGTCAATATTCTGAATGTGATGGGAAAAACCAAGCGATTGGGGCGTTTTGTCGGAAAAAAGCAGGACTGGAAAAAGGCCCTGGTGACGTTGAAAGCCGGCGAAAAGCTCGAATTGTACGAAAGCGTCTGATCACGCATTGCGAATAGGTTGACGATGGCGTTGCGAATCTATCAGCCAACTTCCCCCGGTCGTCGCGGCATGACGGCGCTGACCGGCGAGGAATTATCGAAAAAGCGTCCTGAAAAGGCGTTAACGGTGTTTCTCCACCGGACGGGGGGGCGAAATTCCGACGGGCATCAAACCCTCCGATTCCGTGGGGCTGGACACAAGCGCCTGTATCGCCAGATCGACTTTAAGCGGAACAAGCTTGCGATTCCGGCCAAAGTTGTGGCCATTGAATACGATCCGAACCGGTCGGCGCGCATCGCCCTCCTGCATTACCGCGACGGCGAGAAGCGCTATATCCTGGCCCCCGACGGCCTCGCGGTGGGCCGCACCGTCGAGTCAGGGCCCGAGGTGGAAGTGCGAGTGGGGAATGCGTTGCCGTTGGCCAATATGCCGTTGGGCACGACCGTGCACAATATTGAGCTCAGGCCGGGCAAGGGAGGGCAGTTGATCCGGAGCGCCGGCAGCTTTGCGCAGGTCATGGGGCGCGACGGCGGCTATGTGCAGATCCGACTCAAGTCTGGTGAGATGCGGAAGGTGCTGGGGGCCTGTATGGCCACCGTCGGGCAGGTCGGCAATTTGGACCACGAAAATATCGCCGTCGGGAAGGCGGGCCGGTCCCGTTGGCTGGGACGACGCCCGCATGTGCGAGGGGTGGTAATGAACCCCGTGGACCATCCCCACGGCGGCGGCGAAGGAAAATCCGGCCAGGGGAATCCGCATCCGGTCTCGCCTTGGGGGCTTCCCACCAAGGGATACAAGACCAGGAATAATAAATCGACCGAGAAATTCATCATCGCCCGGCGGAAGAAGTAGCGCGGAGGAAGAGGATGCCGAGATCAGTCGCGAAAGGCGCGTTTGTCGATGGGCACTTGCTCAAGAAGGTCGAGCAAATGAACGCGTCGCGGGACAAAAAGCTCATCAAGACCTGGTCGCGCCGGTCCACGGTGGTGCCGGACATGATCGGGCATACCTTCGCGGTGCATAACGGGAAGAAGTTCGTGCCGGTCTATGTGACGGAAAATATGGTCGGGCACAAACTGGGCGAGTTTTCTCCCACGCGATTTTTCAAGGGACACGGACAGGCCAAAACGGAAAAGGCCGTGCCGTTGAAGTAGGGGTTGTCGAGATGGCTGAAGCAAGAGCGGTGCTCCGGTATGTGCGTGTGTCGCCTCGAAAAGCCAGGCCGGTGGTGGATCTGATCCGCGGCCAACAGGTCCCGAAGGCGCTGGCGTTGTTGAGCCACACGCCGCGCGCCGCGGCCAAGGTCGTGGAGAAGCTGCTGCGCTCCGCCGTGTCCAACGCCGAGCAAAAGAACATCGATGACGCGGACAATCTCTGGGTAGCCCGCGCCTTCGTGAACGGGGGGCCCATTCTGAAGCGCTTTCGATCGCGGTCTATGGGCCGCGCCAATTCGATCCATAAACGAACCAGCCACATTACGATCGTGGTCGGCACCAAAGGGAAGCCGGTATCGGCCTGATCGAATTGCCGGCGGGGCCTTGCGCCGCGCCGCCATGCTTTAACGTAGAGAAGGGTGTATGGGACAGAAATCTCATCCGTACGGACTGCGCCTGGGGTATAGCACCAACTGGACATCTCGCTGGTACGCATCCAAGGACTATGCGCGGCTGCTGCATCAGGACATCCGGATCAAGCGGATGGTGAAGGACCGGCTGTACCACGCCGGCGTCGCCAAAGTCGAAATCGAACGATCGGGAGACCAAACGCGGGTGATCATCCACACCGCTCGTCCCGGCATCATCATCGGGCGCAAAGGAGCGGAGGTCGATAAGCTGAAGGCGGCGATCGAAAAGCAATACGGCGGACAGGTCTATATCAACGTGAAAGAGATCAAGAAGCCGGAGCTCGACGCTCAACTGGTCAGCGAAAATATCGCCACCCAATTGGAAAAGCGGGTCGCGTTTCGGCGGGCGATGAAGCGCAGTGTGGCCGCGGCGCTGCGATTGGGCGCCCAGGGGATCAAGATTTCCTGCGCCGGTCGACTGGCCGGAGCGGAGATCGCCAGGACTGAATGGTATCGGGAAGGCCGTGTGCCGCTGCATACCCTGCGGGCCGACATCGAATATGGATTCGCCGAAGCGAAGACCACCATGGGGCAGATCGGCGTCAAGACGTGGATCTACAAGGGCGAAGTCGTTCCTCAACAACAAGGCAAGGCTGAACTCGGGCTGGCTCGTCAGGACGGCCGCGCGGTGACATTGTAGCGCCGTCTCATCGCCATCGTGCGCGCGTGAAATCGGGGGAATCGTGTTAGCGCCAAAGAAAGTCAAGTTTCGGAAGATGATGAAAGGGCGGATGCGGGGGAAAGCCTATCGCGGATCCTCGCTCACCCTGGGTGAGTATGGGCTCAAGGCGCTCGAGCCGGGCTGGATCACGAGTCGCCAAATTGAAGCGGCCCGCATCGCCATCACGAGGTTTGTGAAGCGGGGAGGGCAAGTCTGGACCAGAATCTTTCCGGACAAGCCGATCACCAAGAAGCCGGCTGAAACCCGTATGGGAAAGGGGAAGGGCAACCCGGAGTATTGGGTGGCGGTCGTCAAGCCCGGCCGCATTCTCTATGAGATGGACGGCGTGACGCACGACGTGGCGCACGAGGCGCTTCGGTTGGCCGCGCATAAGCTGCCCGTGGCGACGAAGGTCGTGACGCGGGGAGCACTGGACGCATAGGGAGACGCAACGCCATGGACGCCAAGGATGTGCGCGGTCTGACGGACGAAGAACTGCGCGAGAAAGAACGCCAGTTGCAGCAGGAGCTGTTCAACTATCGGTTCCAAATGGCCACGGGTCGGCTGGAGAATCCCATGCTGGTCCGGAAGACCAGAAGAGACTTGGCGCGGGTCAAGGGTATTCGCCGCGAAGCGGCCTTGGCCAAGAAGACACTGTAGTCGTGAACGCCGAATCGGGAAGGACGATGGACACAACGGAGAAGGACAGATCGGGTCGGCGCGAATGCGTCGGGCACGTCATTAGCAACAAGATGATGAAAACCGTGGTGGTCGGCGTGCAACGGACCGTCACGCATCCCAAGTATCACAAGGTCATGCGGCGAGTGACCAAGCTGAAGGCGCATGACGAACAGGGGCAATGCCAGGTCGGCGATTTCGTGCGATTGGTGGAGACGCGTCCGATCAGCAAGCACAAACACTGGCGTGTGCTTGAGATCGTGGCCAAGCGAGGATGATCGAGGCGGATTGATGTCGGCGAAGCGAGAGTCGAGCACGCGATGATTCAGAACTATACATACATGGATGTGGCGGATAACTCCGGCGCCAGGCAAGTGATGTGTTTTCACGTCCTCGGCGGCTCCGGCCGGCGGTACGGATCGCTGGGGGACGTCGTCGTGGTGGCCGTCAAGGAAGCCATTCCCCAGGCGTCCGTAAAAAAGGGCGATGTCAGCCGGGCGGTCATTGTGCGGACCACCAAGGGGGTGCGCCGGGAAGACGGCTCCTACATCAAGTTCGACCGGAACGCCTGTGTCTTGATCAATGCCCAGGGCGAGCCGATCGGGACGCGCATCTTCGGCCCTGTGGCGCGGGAACTGCGGTGGAAAAAGTTCATGAAGATCATTTCTCTGGCTCCGGAAGTGTTGTGAACGGCGGGAGAGAGGACGGCTCGGTATGCAGGCGCTGAAGAAGTCTCGGATCAAAAAAGGGGATACCGTCGTCGTGATCTCCGGTCGGGAGCGGGGAAAGAGCGGCAAGGTCCTCTCGGTTCACCCGGGGACGGCCAAGGTTCTGGTTGAAAAACTCAACATGATCAAGCGGCACACCAAGCCGAATCCGAAAGTGCGGCAAGGCGGGATTGTCGAACGGGAGGCCCCGTTGCCGATTTCCAACGTCATGCTGCTCTGTCCGGCGACGCAGAAGCCGACGCGCGTGGGCATCAAAGTCATGGACGATGGCCGCCGCGTGCGGATGAGCAAGCAATCTCAGCAGGCGATTGAATAATCATGAGTCCGAAAGATTCTCCAAAAGGCAAGTCGGAAAAGCCCGCGGGCGGAAAGCCTGCGGCCGGGAAGCCGTCGGGCGGGAGAAAGAAAGAGCCGGCGCTGGCGGCGGCGGAGACCGAATCGACTCCCGATAGTCAGGCCGGAATGTCGCGGGTGGTTGAGCGATACAAGGAGCAGGTTGTGCCGGCGCTGATCAAGGAGTTCGGCTACAAGAATCCCATGCAGGTGCCGAGGCTGAATCGAATCGTCCTCAACGTCGGGATGGGGGAGGCGATCCAGAACGTGAAGTTGCTGGAAAGCGCGGCGACGGAGTTGGGCATCATCACCGGGCAGCGTCCGGTGATCACCCGGGCGAAGAAGGCCATCGCGGGTTTCAAGCTCCGACAGGGCATGCCGATCGGCGTCAAGGTCACGTTGCGGGCCAAACGCATGTATGAGTTTTTCGACCGGCTCGTCAGCGTCGCCCTTCCGCGCATCCGGGATTTTCGCGGGGTGTCCGCCAAGGCGTTCGACGGCCGCGGCAATTACACGCTCGGGCTGAAGGAGCAGTTGATTTTTCCCGAGATTCAATACGATTCGGTGGCCTCGATCCACGGCATGGACATCACGTTCGTGACGACGGCCAAGACCAACGACGAAGGGAAGGCCTTGCTCAAACATATGGGAGTTCCGTTCCGTACGTAAGGAGCGGGCAGAAGGCGGCTCATGGGGCGAGGCGGTTGAAGGCCGCTTCCGGTGAACGGAGGACAAGGGCGTGGCAAGACTAGCGCTGAAACTGAAGGCTGCAAGAGATCCCAAATTCAAGGTGCGGGCGTATCATCGCTGTCCCCTCTGCGGCCGAGTGCGCGGCTATTTGAACCGCTTTGAGATGTGCCGCATTTGCTTTCGGTTCTTGAGTCTCAGGGGGGAAGTTCCCGGAGTCCGCAAATCCAGTTGGTGAGCAAGGCGAGGGCGGGCGAATTCACGTGAGGTGAGAGTTTCCGATGGTCACGGACCCAATTGCAGATTTATTGAACCGAATCCGAAACGCAGCCCAACGGGGCCATGATGCGGTGGTCGTTCCCGCGTCGAAGATGAAGGGCGAGATTTTGCGCATCCTCAAGGAGGAGGGATTCATCGGCCCGTTTGAAAAATCGGACGCCGGCGGACATCCGGCCTTCAAGATCGAATTGCGCTACGTCGAGCAGGGCCGACCGGTCATCGCGGGCACGGCGCGCATCAGCCGACCGGGCCGGAGGGTGTATGTCGGCAAGCAAGACGTTCCCAAGACTCGAGGCGGGCTGGGCGTGACCATCGTGTCGACATCCAAGGGGGTCATGACGGAACGAGAATGCCGGCGGGCAGGGCTGGGCGGAGAGGTGCTCTGTTCGGTTTGGTAAGGAGTCCGGGCGCTCGCGGCAGGTTGTGGAGTTATCCATATGTCACGAATCGGGAAAAAACCGCTTCAGATTCCGGCTGGGGTTGATGTCAAAGTCGCGGGGAACGTGGTCACCGTCAAGGGGCCGTTGGGCCAATTGACATGGCCGCTGGCCCAGGGCCTCTCGGTGGCCGTTCAGGACAACACGGTCAACGTGACCCGGCAAAGCGAGGAGCGGAATGTGCGAGCGATGCACGGGCTGACCAGGGCGGAATTGGGCAATATGGTGGCCGGAGTCACCAAGGGATATGAGAGAACCTTGGAGATCAACGGGGTCGGGTACAAGGCGCAGTTGCAGGGCAAGACCATGAGCTTCAACGTCGGCTACATCAACCCGATCGAGTTTCCATTGCCGGCCGGGATCGACGCGAAAATCGACAAGCAGACCGTGATCACGCTTCGCGGGATCGACAAGCGGTTGATCGGGCAGGTGGCGGCGAAATTGCGCGCGATCAAGCCGCCCGACGTCTATAAGCAGAAGGGCATCAAGTACGCGGGTGAAGCGCTTCGTAAGAAGGAAGGCAAGACCGGGAAGTAGGAGATCGTCGCATGTTCACCGCAAAGAAAGCCGAGACCCTTGAGCGCCGTCGTCAGCGCATTCGCAAGCGAATTTTTGGGACGGAAGAGCGGCCCCGGCTCAGCGTGTATCGGAGCCGGAGCCACATCTACGCCCAGATCATCAATGATCTGACGGGCCGTACGCTGGTGTCCGCTTCGACGCTTGACGCGGCGTTGAAACAATCACTCAAATCCACGGGGACCGTCGAAGCGGCCAAAGCAGTCGGACTCCTGTTGGCTGAACGGGCCAAGGCCGCCCATGTCGGTGCGGTGGTGTTTGACCGAGGGGGGCGGCCGTACCACGGGCGCATCAAAGCGTTGGCCGATGCCTCCCGCGAAGGCGGCCTTCAATTTTAGCGGCCGAGGTGGTCGAGAGGCAGGATGGCGATGAGCGCCGCCGATACCATCTCGTCTTTGACCACGTACTGAGAAGGGGAATCACACTTGGCACGAATTAACGCCGACGAGTTGAGTCTGAAGGACAAGGTCATCTTTATTAACCGTGTGGCCAAGGTCGTCAAGGGCGGGAAACGATTCAACTTCTGTGCGCTTGTGGCGGTCGGCGACGGACAAGGCTGGGTGGGAATTGGGAAGGGCAAGGCCGCGGAAGTGCCGGCGGCTATTTCCAAGGCCGTCGAACAGGCCAAGAAACACCTGGTTCAGATTCCTGTCTTGAAGGGCACGATCCCGCACGAAGTGGAAGGACGGTTCGGCGCCGAGCATATTATCTTGAAGCCCGCCGCCCCGGGGACCGGCATCATTGCGGGCGGCGCGGTACGCACCATCGTCGAACTGGCCGGCGTGCACAATATCATCGCCAAGACATTGGGAAGAGGCAACCCTTTCAACGCGGTTCGAGCGGCGTTGAACGGACTGTCGCAGCTCCGCAATCCAGACGAAGTGTTCCGAATCCGCCGCGGTCAGGCGGAAGGCCCCGCGGCCGCAACAGCCGGCTGAGATGAGGTGAAGACGTGGCACAAGCGGACAAGCCGGCGCAGACACGACAACTGGTGGTCACCCTGAAGCGAAGCATGATCGGCACGCCCATGCGCCATCGCCTGGTGCTGCGTGGGCTGCGCCTGAGGCGGCCGAACCAGTCGGTGATCCTCCCGGACACGGCGCAAGTGAGAGGCATGATCCAGAAGGTCAATTACCTTCTTGAGGTGACGCATCAATGAAGCTCTTTGATCTGGCTCCGGCAAAAGGGGCGACGAAGCCACGAAAGCGAATCGGACGAGGGCCCGGCTCAGGCCACGGGAAGACGTCCACCAAAGGACACAAGGGGCTGTTGGCGCGCTCCGGCGGGGGAAAGCAACCGGGCTTCGAAGGCGGACAAATGCCGCTGATTCGCCGTGTGCCGAAGTTCGGGTTCCGGAATCCCACGCGCATCGAATACGCGGTGGTGAATTTGGACGCCTTATCCAGGCTGTCGGCCGGGGATCCAGTCACGCCGCAGATGTTGGTCGAAGCAGGGCTGGTCAAGCACAAAACCTGGCCGGTCAAGATCTTGGGAAGCGGCGAACTGACTCGGCCGCTTGTGATTCAGGCGCACAAGTTCAGCAAGTCCGCCGAAGCAAAAATCCAGGCGGCTGGTGGGAGGGCTGAGGTCATCCGAGGTGTTTGAGCGACTTCTCACAAGCTTCCACAACATTCTCAAGATTCCCGAGCTACGGACGCGTATCCTGTTTACGCTGGGGATGCTCGTCGTCTATCGGATCGGGGCCCATATCCCGACGCCGGGAATCAATAATGACGAGCTCGCGAAGTTCCTGATCGAGAAGGGAGGGTCGTTACTGGGGTTTCTGGACATCTTCTCCGGCGGGGCCCTGTCCCGGCTGACGATCTTTGCGTTGGGGATCATGCCCTACATCAGCGCATCGATCATCCTACAGTTGCTGACGGTGGTGATTCCCCATCTGGCCAAGCTGGCCAAGGAGGGAGAGCGGGGACGGAAGAAGATCATCCAGTACACGCGGTTCGGCACGATCGGCATCGCTCTGATTCAGGGGTTTGGCATCGCGATCGGCCTGGAAGGCATGAACCAGGGCGCCTTCGTGCTCAATCCGGGCTGGGGTTTTCGCTTGATGACGGTGATCACGCTCACCGCCGGCACCGGGTTCCTGATGTGGCTGGGCGAGCAGATCACCGAACGAGGCATCGGGAACGGCATTTCGTTGATCATTTTCGCGGGGATCGTGGCGCGCCTCCCGAGCGCCGTGGCCCAGACCTACGATCTGTACCAGGTCGGCCAGTTGAACTTCTTTGTGCTGCTGTTGCTCGGCCTGATCATGTTGGCCGTCGTCGGCGCCATCGTGTTTTTGGAAAGTGGGCGGCGAAAGATTCCCGTGCAATACGCCAAGCGGGTGGTCGGCCGTCGGGTGTACGGAGGGCAGAGCACGCATATTCCGTTGAAGATCAACACGGCGGGGGTGATCCCGCCGATTTTTGCATCCTCGCTGATCGCGTTTCCGGCGACGATCGCTGGATTTATCCAGGTCCCGTGGGTGCAATCGATCGGGGGGCAATTGGCACCAGGATCCGTCCTCTACACCCTGCTCTATGTCGGGCTGATCGTGTTTTTCTGTTTCTTTTATACGGCGGTGGTGCTCAACCCTGTCGATATGGCGGACAACATGAAGAAGTACGGGGGGTTTATTCCCGGCATTCGGCCCGGACAGAACACCTCGGACTTCATCTATAAAGTGCTGACGCGGATCACCTTCGCCGGCGCCATTTATCTGGCGATTGTGTGCGTGATCCCCGAGATTTTGATCTATCGGTTGAACGTGCCGTTTTACTTCGGCGGCACCTCGTTGCTCATTGTGATCGGCGTCGGTTTGGACACGGCCCAGCAGATCGAGTCGCACATGCTGATGAGAAATTACGAAGGGTTTCTCGGCGGCCATAAGCCGCTGCCGGGCCGGCGGTAGCCGGCACGGCGGAAGCGGACGGAACGAAACCATGCGAGTCGTCTTCTTAGGCGCGCCGGGAGTGGGGAAGGGAACGCAGGCCGATCGGATCGCGGCACAAACCAATCAGCCGAAAATTTCGACCGGCGATTTGTTGCGCGAAGCGGTCAAGAAACAGACGGCGCTGGGGCTTCAAGCCAAATCCTACATGGATCGGGGGGCTCTGGTTCCGGATGAGGTGGTCATCGGCATGGTCCGCGAAAAACTCGGCGAACCGGCCTGTGCCAAGGGCTTTATTCTGGATGGGTTCCCGCGCACGGTCGCCCAGGCGGAAGCATTGCAGCGGCTGCTTGAAGACAACAGGATGACGCTCGATCGCGTCGTGAACTTTGCCGTGCCGGTCGGCGACATCGTCAAGCGGTTGAGCGGGCGCCGCAGTTGCGGCAAGTGTCAGGCCGTGTACCACGTGGACTTCGCGCCCCCTCGCGTCGCGGAGATCTGCGACCGTTGCGGCGCGGCCTTGGTCCAGCGCAGCGATGACAAGCCCGACACCGTCGAAGCCCGGTTGCGGGTCTATGAGGAGCAGACCGCGCCGTTGATTCGGTATTATCAGGGGAAGCATCTTCTGGCGGATCTTGACGGATCCGGTTCCGTCGAGGTCGTCAGTGGTCGCCTCCAGCGTGTGCTGGGCCCGCTGATGCATACATGATCATCCTAAAGACCGCCGGCGAAATCGACACGATGGCAGAAGCAGCGCGGGTGGTGGCTGAAACGCTTGAGGTGCTCAAGAAAGAAGTCAGGCCGGGAATCACCACCGAATATCTCGATCGGATCGCTGAAGAGAATATCCGGATGAGAGGGGCGCTTCCCGCGTTCAAGGGATATCGCAATTATCCGAGGACGCTGTGCGCGTCCGTGAATCAGGAAGTCGTGCACGGGATTCCATCAAAGCGGGTTCTCAAAGAGGGCGACATTATCGGGTTGGATCTCGGCGCAATCGTGGAAGGGTTTTACGGAGATTCGGCGTTGACGGTTGCCGTAGGGACCGTCGATCCCGCCGTCGAGCGGCTGATCCGCGTGACCGAAGCCGCGCTGTATGCCGGAATCGAGCAGGCCGTGGTCGGGAACCGGCTGTCGGATATCTCCCATGCCGTGCAAACCTGTGTCGAGGCCGCTGGTTACTCCGTTGTCACGGATTTCGTCGGGCACGGGATCGGGCGGCAACTGCACGAAGAGCCGCAGGTGCCGAACTACGGGAAGCCCGGACAAGGGCCGCGGTTGAAGTGGGGCATGGTCCTGGCGATCGAACCGATGGTCAATGCGGGCGGGAGCGCGGTGCGGGTGCTGGACGATCAGTGGACGGCCGTTACGGTGGACGGAAGCCTGTCCGCCCATTTTGAGCATACGATTGCCATTCAGCCGAGCGGTCCGGCCCGCGTGCTGTCGCAGGCATCGGGGGCGCGATTGCACGGCAGGGCCTGAAGGAGGCGTCACGAGCGTGTCCAAGGAAGATGTCATCGAGGTGCAGGGCACGGTCTCCGAGACCCTTCCCAATGCCATGTTCCGGGTGGAGCTGGAGAACGGGCACAAGATCCTGGCTCACATCTCGGGCAAGATGCGGATGCACTTCATCCGGATTCTGCCGGGAGATAAGGTGACGGTGCAGCTCTCGCCGTACGATTTGACCCGGGGACGGATTACATATCGCTTCAAATGACGAGGACAAGCCGGTTTTAGGAAGCCGGGTTGTACAGGAAAGTAGGGTGGTATGAAGGTGAAGTCGTCGGTGAAACCCATCTGTTCAAAATGTAAAGTGGTGCGTCGGCGCGGGGTGGTCCGGGTCCTCTGCGAGAATCCCCGCCACAAACAACGGCAAGGTTAGAAGACGTAAACCGTGAAACGTTAAACGGATCGCGGCTGCTCACGTTTCGCGTTTAACGCGCTGGAGGAAATATGGCTCGGATTGCAGGAGTAGATCTGCCGCGTGAGAAGCGCACGGATGTCGGCTTGACCTATATCTACGGAATCGGCCGCGCCGCCGCCCAGGCAATTCTCGCCAAGGCGGGCGTCGACGGGACGATACGGGTCAAGGATCTGACGGAGGACAATATCATCAAGTTGCGCGAGGTCATCGAGCGCGAGCACAAAGTCGAGGGCGATCTGCGCAAAGAAGTCGCCATGAATATCAAGCGGCTGGTCGATACCGGGACCTATCGGGGGCTGCGCCATCGGAAGGGGTTGCCGGTTCGAGGCCAACGGACCAAGACCAATGCGCGGACCCGGAAGGGACGGCGGTCGTCCGCCGGCAGTAAACCCAAAAAGCTGACCCCGGCCGGCGCATAGCCGAGTGGCGTGAGCGATGACAAGGATTGATCTATGAGTGTCAAGAAGGGCAAAAAGAAAGAGCGCAAGATCGTTCAGAGCGGCGTAGCTCATATTCAAGCTTCCTTCAACAACACCATCGTGACCATTACGGACATGACCGGCAACACGGTTGTGTGGTCCAGCGCCGGGAATCAAGGGTTCAAGGGATCCCGGAAGAGCACCCCGTTCGCGGCGCAGCGAGCCGGTGAAGCGGCCGCCCGGAAGGCGATGGAAAACGGCATGCGCCAGGTCGACGTCTATGTGAACGGGCCGGGGGCCGGACGCGAGTCGGCGATCCGGGCGCTCCAGGGTGCCGGCATGCGGATCAATTTGATTCGGGATGTGACGCCGATCCCCCACAACGGATGCCGGCCTCCGAAGCGCCGGCGTGTCTAATCGGTGAGCGGTCCGGAATCCGGGCATAGGAGTCCATTGCAAATGAGCGTTCATTCTCAAGCAACGAGGTGATGTCGTGGCGAGGTATCGAGGTCCCGTCTGCCGATTATGCCGTCGAGAGGGAGAAAAGCTGTTTCTGAAAGGCTCCCGGTGCATGACCGAGAAATGCGCCATCGAGCGACGGAGTTATCCCCCTGGTCAGCACGGGCAGGGACGGCAACGGACGACGGACTATAGCGTTCAGCTACGCGAGAAACAGAAGCTGCGAAGAATTTACGGCCTGCAGGAGCGGCAATTCCGGGGCGTCTTCCAGCGCGCCGAGCGGCGGACCGGGGTCACGGGCGAGATCCTGCTGTCGTTGCTCGAAAGTCGGCTCGACAATGTCGTGTATCGCCTCGGCTTCGCCGTCTCCCGCAAACAGGCCCGCCAGTTGGTCGGCCACGGGCATGTGTCCGTGAACGGCCGTAAGGTTGACATTCCGTCGCAGGTCTTGAAGACCGGAGACGTGATCGAGGTTCGTCCGGGCAGCCGGGAGATCACGACCGTGCTGTCGGCTCTGGATGCCGTCGATTCGCGCGGGGTGCCGGCCTGGCTGGAATTGGATCGGACGGCCTTTCGCGGCACCGTCAAGGCCACGCCGACGAAACAGGACGCCGCCGTCCCGGTGAATGAACAACTCGTGGTCGAGTTGTATTCACGATAACATCGCATGATCGGAATTCCGCCGGCCTCCCGCATCTGTGCCGGGGAGGCGGCGTCTAACATTGGTGAGATGAAGGGGGACCCATGATCAAGCTCATGAAGGACTTTCAGATCCCGCTGCGGGTCGAAGTCGACAAAGAAACGCTCTCCCCGGTCTACGGGAAGTTCACGGCGGAGGCGTTTGAGCGAGGTTTTGGTACCACTGTGGGGAATGCCTTGCGGCGCGTGCTGTTGTCGTCATTGACCGGCGCGGCGGTCACGAGTGTCCGTATCGAGGGAGTCTTGCATGAGTTCTCCACGATTCCGGGAGTGACCGAGGATGTGACGACCATCCTGCTCAATATCAAGAGCCTGCGCCTCGCCCTCCAAGGGGAAAAACCGAAAACGATCCGTCTCCGCAAGAAGGGTCCGGGGGAAGCCAAGGGATCCGATATCGTTCATGACGGAGATTTGAGCATCCTGACCCCGGATCTGCACATCGCCACGCTCGACAAGGACGCCACGATCGACATCGAAATGGTCGTGAAGCACGGACGCGGCTATGTTCCGGCCGAACGCAACAAAGAGGAAGGGTTGCCGATCGGGGTGATCGCGGTCGATTCCATTTTTTCCCCGGTCAAGCGCGTCAATTTCCAGGTTGAGAACGCGCGGGTCGGACGGATGACCGACTACGACAAGCTGACCCTTGAAATTTGGACCGACGGCACCATTTCCCCCCGGGACGCGCTGTCGACGGCTGCGTCGATTCTACGCGACCATTTGGATATCTTCGTGAGTCCGGAGGATCGGCTGGAGGCGAAGCCGGAAGCCGGCGCCGAAGAGCAGCTCCAGGCGGTGAACCGCAATCTGTATCGCAATGTCAGCGAACTCGAACTGTCCGTCCGCGCGGCCAATTGCTTGAAGAACGCCAATATCAAGACCATCGCCGACTTGGTACAGAAGACCGAATTGGAGATGCTGAAGACGAAGAATTTCGGAAAGAAGTCCTTGAACGAAATCAAGGAAATTTTGACGGAGATGGGACTGGGCCTCGGGATGAAGCTTGAGCCGGCGGCGCTGCAAGGCGCCGGCGAATCCAACAGCAAACCCGACGTTTCTTCTTAAGGGAAAAGGAAGGCTACCGTGCGACACGGCAAACGCGGAAGACAACTCGGACGGCAAACCAAGCATCGATGGGCGTTGTTTCGCAGCCTCGTCACGTCGCTGCTGGATCATGAGCGGATCGAAACCACGGAGGCCAAGGCGAAAGAGGTCCGGGGGTTCACCGACCGCATGATCACGCTCGGCAAGGAGGGGACATTGGCGGCCCGTCGGCGGGCGCTGGGGTTTATCCGGCGCAAGGACGTGGTCTCCAAGTTGTTCGGAGAGATGGCGGATCGGTTCCGGAGCCGGCCCGGAGGCTATACCCGGATTATCAAGACCCGGCGGCGCGTCGGAGATGCGGCGCATATGGTGGCCATCGAACTGGTGGCTCAGGCGGCGCAGGTTTCGAAGAAGGAAGCTCCCGCGGCCAAGAAATCCAAGCCCGGATCTGCATCATCCGGCCCAGCTACCGGCACCGGTGAGGCGGCCGCTCCCATCAGCAGCACCTAAGCGTTTCCCTGACTCACTCTCTCCGCGGCGTATCTAGCTTCAGCCGGATACGCCGCTGCATCTGGACACTCCCGCTTCGCGCTTCCCTACCTGCGACTTATTTACTTGGACCGACCTCCATGCTACTATCATGCCAGTTAAAGATCGCGTTGTGTCGTGACCTTCGCTTCTGTGATGTCCTGGCAACAGTGGGTTCGGGGGTTTCTGCTCGCGCTTGCGGTAGTTTCTAGCACCTTTCTCGCGTACCTCCTGCTGACCCGAACTGAGTCGACGTCCCCACGGACCGCTGCGCCCAAGCCGTTGCGTGATCAAGCCGATGCCGGGATGGAGCAGTTTACCTTTACGCAGACGAAAGACGGCGTGGTCCAATGGGAGGTGAAGGCCAAGCAGGCTAGCCTCTATGAAGAACAAAACCATGCATTGTTAAAGACGGTCGAGGTGACGTTGTTTGGCGTGCGCGGGCGTGAGTTGACGGTTGAAGGAGACGAGGCACGGCTCAATACGTCCAATAAGAACTTCGAAATCGAAAACCGCGAACGGGACCTTGTCATTCATCTCGATGGAGGCTATACGATCTACACCAATCATGTGCAGTGGACCGACAAGCGCCAGGAATTGGAGACGCAGGACCCCGTGATCATTGAAGGCAAGGGCATGCGGATCACGGGACGGGGGTTATTGGGGAAGGTGGAGCGTGAAGAGTTTCAAGTATTGGACGATGTGCGTGTGGACCTTGACGCGGCTCAGTAGCCGTGTCGTCGTGGCCGGCCTTCTCTGCGCGGCTTCGGCTCTGGCCCAGGAACAGCGGGCCACACCCGATGAGAAAACGACCATTACCGCGAAGAAGATGACGGTCCGGAATCAGGAGAACAAAGCGATCTTTGAAGGGGCAGTGGTCCTCACACGGGGGCCGCTGGTGGTGCATTCAGATACCATGGTGATGCTGTATCAGGGAAAAGCCGACAGCGCGGCGTCACCGGGCGGCCAAACGGCTTCGTGCGGGTCTGGGGAGGGGGCTTCGCGCGGAAAGCCCGCGGCGGGACGGGATCAGAAGCCTAATGCTGGCCAAGCCATGCCGACGGTATCCGACCGCAAGGTGTGCCTGATCGAAGCCAGCGGGAACGTCACGATCGAAAAGGATGAGGGGCGCGCCATCTGCCGCAAGGCGGTGTTCTATCAGGAGGAAGAGAAAATTGTGCTGACGGGAGATCCCGTGGTGTGGCAACGTGGAACCCGTGTCACGGGGCAGAAGATCACCATGTTCCTGGCGGAAGATCGCAGCGTTGTGGAAGGCGGTTCCCATGTCACCATCGTTCCAGAAGGAGAACGCCGGTCGCCATGAGTAAGGGAAAGGCCGTGAGCCTCATCCCTGTGGACAGTGTCGCTCGGAGTCAGGCTCGCGTCGAAGACCGCCTGGCCGGGGAAGGACTGGTCAAGAGTTTCAAAGGCCGGACGGTCGTCAAAGGAGTCCAGCTTGATGTGACCGCGGGAGAAATCGTGGGGTTGCTGGGGCCCAATGGCGCCGGCAAGACGACGATCTTCGACATGATGGTGGGGCTCTGCCAGCCGG
This sequence comes from Nitrospira tepida, assembly GCF_947241125.1. NCBI lineage: Bacteria > Pseudomonadati > Nitrospirota > Nitrospiria > Nitrospirales > Nitrospiraceae > Nitrospira > Nitrospira tepida. The sequence continues at coordinate 1,708,771 of NZ_OX365700.1, forward strand.
ATGCCGGGACCATCAGTCTCGGCGAGCAGGTCGTGACCGCGCTGCCCATGTACCAACGGGCTCGTCTCGGCCTTGGATACCTTCCACAGGAGTCTTCCGTGTTCCGGCGCTTGTCGGTGGAAGACAACATCATGGCGATTCTTGAAATGCTCGAGCTGTCGAATGAAGAACAGGAACAACGGTTGGAAGCCTTGCTGAAGGAATTGGACCTGACGCCGCTTCGGAAGAGCAAAGCCTATGCGCTCTCGGGCGGCGAACGGCGGCGGCTAGAAATTACGCGCGCGCTCGCCACCCGCCCGCGCTTCCTGTTGCTCGACGAACCGTTTGCGGGCATTGACCCCATTGCGGTGGCGGAGATTCAGCACATCATCACCCGCATGAAGCACCGGCACATCGGCATTCTGATTACCGACCACAATGTGCAGGAAACCTTGTCCATTACCGATCGTGCTTACATCATCAACGAGGGCACGATCTTGGAAGCGGGAACGCCGGAAGTCATCGTGAATAGTGCGGTGGCACGCGCGGTATACTTGGGAGACCGCTTCCAATTGTAGCGCCGGTTCACGGGATATCCATCATGAAACTCAGGCTCGATCTCAGACTCAGCCAAAAGTTGATCATGACGCCGCAGCTCCAGCAGGCGATCAAGCTGTTGCAATTGTCCCGTCTGGAACTGCAACAGACATTGGAGCAGCATCTGCTCGAGAATCCGGTTCTCGAAGAAGTGCAGTCGGAGGTGGAAGAGGCCGAGGCGGCGGCAAGCGAGGACGGTGTTCCGCCCGTCGAGCCTTCCAACGACACCGTCGCCTCGGCCGAATCGGCCGGCACCGCGAACGATCGCGACAACCCCGAAGAGCTGTCGGCCTCGGGGTGGGAGGACTATTTCGACAGCGACCGCCGTGCCGGCGATGTGGAGTATCCTTCCGGGGGGCAGGATGAGATGCCGTCCTTCGAACAGACGCTTACCACGGCCACGTCGCTGGAGGAGCATTTGCGTTGGCAACTTTCCCTGTGCGGGTTATCGGAACGGGAGAAGATGATCGGACGTCTGATCATCGGCAATCTTGACGACGACGGCTATTTGAGGATTTCGCTGGAGGAAGTCGTCGCGGGCACCGATTTCACGCCGACCGAAGCGGAGAACGTCCTCAGCGAAATTCAGAAGTTCGACCCGGCCGGCGTCGGCGCGCGCAACCTGCCGGAATGTTTATTGCTGCAATTGGGTTATCTCGGCCGCAGCCCGATCGGGTCCATCGGCGCCAGGCCCGGGGCCTTGCGGGGGGCGGTCGTGGAGTCCATCATTCTCCATCATCTGAAGGATCTGGAGAAAAAGCAGTACGCCAAGATCGCCAAGACCCTGGATGTCAGTTGCGAGGAGGTGTTCGAAGCCACGCGCGTCATCGAGGGGCTGGAGCCCAAGCCCGGCCGTCCGTTCTCCTCGACAGACAATCATGTGATTGTGCCGGATGTGTTCGTGGTCAAACACGAAGGCCAATGGGTTGTGCTCCTGAACGACGAAGGTCTGCCACGGATGCGGATCAGCCCCTATTGCAAGCAGCTTCTGGCGACGCAGGGGGCCTCGGGGGAAACCAAAGCCTACCTCGATGAAAAAATGCGTGCGGCCCAATGGGTGTTGCGCAGTATCGAACAGCGCAACAAAACGATCGTCAAGGTCGTCAGCAGCATCGTGAAATTCCAGGAAGCGTTTTTTGAACAGGGCGTGCAGCACTTGCGTCCGTTGGTATTGAAGCAGGTGGCCGACGACGTGGGGATGCATGAGTCGACGATCAGCCGCGTCACCGCGAACAAATATCTGTATTGTCCTCAAGGAATGGTGGAGTTGAAATATTTCTTCAATGCGGGGCTTCAGCGGACCGACCTGCAGGGAGAGATGCTCTCGTCGGTGACGGTGCGGGAAATGATTCGCCGAATGGTCGCGGAAGAGGACAGCGCTCACCCACTGAAGGATGAGGAGATTGCCGCCCGGCTCCGCGGCCAACAGATCATGATTGCACGGCGGACCGTTGCCAAGTACCGAGCCGAAGAGAACATCCCCTCTGCCAGCCAGCGGAAGCGTTTTTTCTGACCACGAATCGAGCTCACCTCTGGGCTTCTCCTCACTGAAGGGGAGGCGAGGCCATGCTCCCGCCAGTTATTGAATCTCCATGCATAAGCGTCGAGGTGTTCAAGAGTCAAGCCGGTCGCCTATTCCAAATGAAACGGAGCGAGCGATGAACATTGTAATTACGGGGCGTCACATTCGCATTACCCATGCCTTGCGGGAGTATGTGCAGCAGAAAGTCGAGCGGCTGGGGCGATACAGCCTGCCGCTCAGCAGTGTGCAGATGATTCTGTCCGTGGAGAAATTTCGCCATCAAGCCGAGATCGTCTGCGTCTTCAACGGGAAACAATATCGTGCCAAAGCCTCGTCGCATGAAATGTATGCTTCGATCGACGACGTGACCGATAAACTCGATCGGCAGATGCGGAAAAAGAAGGACAAGCTCGTCAGCCATAAAGGAGCGAGGCGCCGGGAGACACTGGCCAGAATCCCGTCCCGAGAAGCGGAAGAGGCGCAGAGCGTTTCGGTCAACCGGACCCAGGCTGAAACATTGACGGTTCATGAAGCGCTCAGTCGATTGCCGATGGAAGCGGCCTCGTTGCTCTTTTTCACGGAAGCTGCATCAGGATCAGTGTTGGCATTGCGCCGCGGCGCCGGCGGCGCGGTCGAACTGATTGTGCCGCAGGCTCAACCATAGGGCGGAGTTCAATGACGGATTTTCAGTTGGTGATCATCAGCGGCCTGTCGGGTTCCGGGAAAACGCATGCCCTGAAGTGCTTTGAGGACGAAGGGTATTTCTGTGTGGATAATCTGCCGCCCGCGCTGCTCCCAACTTTCGTCGAGTTGTGTCGGCAGCAGGGCGATGAGGTCAGAAACGTCGCCTTGGGTATCGATATTCGTGAGCGCGCGTTTCTCGGTGATCTGAGAGCGAATCTGGAAGGCATCAGGCGAAGAGACTACAAGCTCCGCCTGCTGTTTTTTGAAGCAAAAGAAGACGTGCTGGTCAGGCGGTTCTCTGAGTCGCGTCGGCCTCATCCGGTCATGCCCCAAGCCCCTCTCCTGGACGCCGTTCGTGTCGAGAAGGAACGGTTGCAGGACCTCCGCGACATCGCGGACCTGATCATCGACACCTCGGACTTGACCGTTCATGACCTCAAAGGGGTGCTGAGCCGATACATACACAAAGAGGCGGCGGGTCGCCGCATGACGATTTCTCTCATCACCTTCGGATTCAAGTTCGGCGTTCCGTATGACATTGATCTGCTTTTCGACGTGCGTTTTATGAAGAACCCGTATTTTCATCAGGAGATGAAAGCCTTAACGGGCGAAGACAAGCGGGTGCAAGCGTACGTATTGGAGGATTCCGCGGCCTGCGAGTTTGTCGAGAAGCTGCTCGATCTGCTGAAGTTTCTGATCCCTCTGTTTGAACGGGAACACCGCAGTTACCTGAATATCGGCATCGGATGCACGGGGGGGCGCCATCGTTCTATCGCCGTGGCCTGCCATGTCCGGGACGCCTTGGCCGCCCAAGGATTCGAGCCCATCCTGTTTCATCGCGACATTCACAAGTCTTAATCGGTCGAGTCCTCCCGCAACGCGCGCACTGAACGGCGCTTTGCTTGACACATGTAGGACATGGACTATACTTGGCAATGTCCCACACTGCGTGTGAACTAAAACGAAAAGTCAAGTACAGATCAGGCCCTATAAAGAACTAGGCATAAAGGTCTGTGCTGGAATGTCTTCGATGGAGTGTGTCGAGCGATAGAGGCGGTTCATCTATGTTGGCACAACTACGCAACGTCCTGTCAGCCGATTTTTCAACTCTTCTCTCTTCCAGGCGGCAGCTTATCGGACTCGACATCGGCTCCAGCGCGATCAAATTGGTCCAGTTGAAGGAAGTGAAGGGTCGGTACGTCCTGCAAAAGTGTGCGGTGAAACCGCTTGAGCCGGAGGTCATTGTCGACGGAACCGTCATGGACGAAGGCCGCGTCGTCGCGGCCATTCGGGAGCTCATGTCCGAGCAAGGAATCAAGCACAAACAGGCGGCCATTTCGATTTCAGGACATGCGGTGATTGTGAAAAAGATCAGCCTGCCGCCGATGCCGGATAATGAACTGGCAGAGCAGGTTAAGCTGGCTGCTGAACAATACATCCCCTTTGATATCAATGAGGTCAATCTGGATTTTCATGTGTTGAACGGGACGGACGGCAGTGGGGACGGCGACGGCCAGATGTCGATTTTGCTCGTAGCGGCGAAGAAGGACAAGGTGAATGAGCTCTGCGAACTGGTCAAGACCGCGGGATTGACCCCCAGTGTTATGGACGTGGATGCCTTTGCCATCCAAAACATGCATGAGGTCAATTACCCGATGACCAAGGGAGACGTCACGACGATCGTCAATATCGGTGCCAGCGTGATGAACGTCAATATCGTTCAGAATGGCGCGTCGCTCTTTACCCGGGATATTCCTCTCGGAGGCAATCGTTACACGGAAGCCATTCAAAGAGAATTGGGCCTATCCTTCGAAGAGGCGGAAGAAGTGAAGAAGAGCGAACGTCCGAGCAGCAGCCAAGAGGAGGTCGTTCGGAGCGTCATGGAGAGCCTCAATGCGGAGGTGGCGTCGGAGATCGGGCGCACCATTGATTACTATAAAAGTACGGCTGGAGACGGAGATGTGGAGCGCCTCCTTCTTTGTGGAGGGGGGGCCAAAGCAAGTGGATTACTCGAACAACTTCGTGATCGTATGCGGGTCAAAGTCGAATTAGCCAATCCCTTTCAGGAGATTGACTGCACGGCAGCCGATGTCGATCCTGCCACGCTTGATGAAATGAGCGCCGTTGCCGCGGTGGGCGTTGGCCTTGCGTTGCGTGTAATGGGGGACTGATGATTCGGATCAATCTTATCGCCGGACCTCGGGCCAAGAAAGCGCAACCCGCGCAGTGGGGGGCACGAGCGGAGGCCATGAGTGGGGCCGCCATCATCGGGCTCACGCTGCTGATCGCCTGGTGGTACGTGGGCGCGCTTCAAGAGGAGCGTCAAGCCAAAGAACAGGAGAAGCAGGAAAAGGGGAGACAAATCGCCGCGCTCAAGGAACAGGTCAAGCAAGTTGATGGATTTGAACAAAAGAAGAAGACGCTCGAAGATAAGAATCGGATTATCGATCAGCTCGAAAAATCACGGTCCGGTCCAGTGAAAGTGATGGACCATCTCAGCCGGAGTCTTGATCCGCTGAAGTTGTGGCTGTCGAAGATGTCAATGAAGGAAGGGCGAGTGGAGGTCGAAGGACGGGCGCTTACGAACGATGACATCGTAGAGTTCGTGAATAATCTGCGTCGAACGGAATATTTTACCGCGATTCAACTGATGGAGTCCCGCGCAGCGACCGAAGGCAAGACAGGAGTATTCAGCTTCAAGATCACTTTCGCGCTGAGGACCTAAACAGTGGACATGCCCAAACTGAATCTGGATTCTCTGCATAGCGTGCCACTGTCCCAGAAGCTGGCGCTGCTGGGACTCATCATCGCCGGGATCATGGCCGGAGTGTACTACTACTATATCGAGCCCGAGAACGAACAGATCAGCCAGCTCCAAACTCAGATTGTCCAACTGGATGCGGAAGTTCAGAATCTCACGATCAAAGTGAAACATCTCGATGAACTGGTCGCGGCGACTAAACAGTTGGAGATCGAGCTCGCCAAGAAAAAAGAGCGGCTGCCGCCATCCGAGGAGGCCGTGATGCTGCTGAAGCAACTGTCGGATCTCGGATCTCGGCTTGGGTTGGATATCAAACTGTGGAAACCTGCTCCTCCTGCTGAAGACCCTTCCAAGCTCTTTGTCCGGATGCCGGTCAGCGTCGAGGTGACCGGCGGATACCATACGGCGGCTATTTTCTTTGACCGTGTCAACCGCTTGCCCCGTATTATCAATGTGTCGGACTTGAGGATGGGGAATCCACAGGTCGAAAAAGGACGGGTTGTGACGCAAACTGTATTTGATTTGGTGGCCTTTGCGGCGCCGGAAGAGCGAGTCGCATCGGTCAATGCGTCAAGTCCTGCTGTTCCCGCGACGCTTCCGGGGAATGTCAAGCGATGAAGATGAGCGATGTGAAGCTGTTGCCTGTCAATGTCAAATTGGGTTGGGTGGGCCCTCCAATTATTTTAATGGCTCTCATCGTGCCCGCTATGGGATTCGCACAACCGGCTTCCGAAGCTAAACAACCTGGAGGCATGGTGCCTGTGTCGCCGGCATCCATCCCGAGCCAGGCCGTTGGCGAAGCGACGTCCACCTTGCGTCCCCCTCAAAGCACTCCGGGGCAACCGGAAGCCTTGGCCGGGACGGGGGCGGTCCTTGGCGCATTTGAGACCGAGGTGCCGGTGTATGATCCTGCAGGACGCCGTGACCCCTTTGTCGCCATTGTGCAACTCGACGACAGAAAAACCGACGAAGCCCTGCCTCCTCTGCAACGGGTTGCCGTAACCGAGATCAATCTCATTGCCGTCGTGTGGGGAGGGTATGGATACACAGGCATGGTGCAAACTCCCGATGGGAAGGGTTACGTCATCCGGAAGGGGACGCGGCTAGGAACCAATAACGGCCTTGTGACATCGATTACCGAGCGAGGCGTGATCGTTGTGGAGCGATTTACAGACGTCTACGGGAATAAACAGGAGCGGGAATACGTTAAGCTCCTTCATCCAAAAGAGGCGGCAGAATGAAACGGCATAACTGGCTCGCGGGTGCGGCGGTTTTGGTGATGGTAGGTGGTGGAGCGTCGTTAGCTCAGGGTGAGACGAGTCAACCACCGGCACCTGCTGAGGAGCGGCCGATGCTCTCCGGACTGCATATCACGCCCTACCCGGACCGGGTGCGTGTCACAATTGCAGGGGTAAGGAAAGATGAGGTCTATCAAGTTCGAAAGAGCTCGGTGCCGCCCATGGTGTCCATTGTGCTGCCCGGCCATTCCTGGGGTACGGCCTCCGGCGAAGCAGTCGTGAACCAAGGTCCAGTGGTCAAACTCATCCGTGAAAATATCGCCTCGCCAATCAAGGGTTCGCGCATTGTCTTTCAGCTCACAGAGCCGGCCGATCCCGATATCTCGCGGGATGGTGACAGCTTGCAGGTGGAGTTCCCGATCCACATGGCGTTGTCCATGACGGCCACGACAATCAAGGCCGTCGAGGTGCATCCGAATGCGCAGGGCGTCCAAATCGTGGTCTCGGCCGACGGGCGGCTGTCCCACGACGTGCGCCTCATCGAGGGGAATCGTCTCGTTATCGATCTGCCACGTGTGTCGTCCGAGGCCGTTGTCCCGGAGGTCGGAAGGAAGGATCAACTGATCCAGCGGGTTCGCCTCGGACGTCACAGCGAGAAGGTTCGGCTAGTCGTGGATCTGACGGAGCCAGCGGCCTATTCTGTTGAGTCGACGCCGAGCGGCCTGATCGTGCACCTTGCGGGAACGGCGGGAAAGACCGTGCTTCCAAAAGCTCAAGCGCAAGAGCCGGAACGCTTTTCGGGCGCCGGCTCATCTCCTGAAATGTCCGTACGGTCTGTTGCCACTCTCGGCTCTGCGCCGCGCGCCGTCCACGCCGTTCAGCACCCGAACCAGGGGACGGCCATGAAGCCGCAACTGGTGCAACTCACCGCCGCAATCGATCAAAAAAATCAGGATGAGGTTGTCGTCGACCAGCCGCGCTTCGTCGGGCGGCGGATTTCGCTGGATTTCCAAGCGGCCGAAATCAGCAACGTCCTGCGGCTGATCGCCGAGGTCAGTGGCTTCAATATCGTGGTGGGTGAAGGGGTTAAATCCAAGGTGACGATGAAGCTGGCCAACGTGCCGTGGGATCAGGCGCTGGACATGTTGCTGCGCATGAACGGCCTTGGAATGATGAAGCAGGGCAACATCGTCTGGGTGGACACCTTGATGAATCTGTCCAAACAGCAGGAGGAGGAAGCGAAAGCCAAGGAAGCCAAGAGTAAAGCCGAAGAGATCGTGACGCGCATTTTTTATCTGCGCAACATTCCTGCGCAGGAGGTGGTGACGTCGTTGCGGCAGTATCTGAGCCCAAGGGGACAGATGCAATTCAACAACGCGAGCAATGCGGTGATTGTGCGGGACATCGAGTCCAGAATCGGAATGTTCCGGCAGCTCGTCGATGGAATCGACCTGCAATTGCCGCAGGTGGAAATCGAAGCGCGGGTGGTGCAAGCCAACACGAACTACACCCGTTCCCTCGGCATTCAATGGGGCTTTCAAAATGTGAATACGCTCGGGTCCGCGAACGGAGTCGCCAACTTCAGGGCCGGCACCACGGGGTCGTTCGGCCAGCCGGTCAGCGATTTCCTGGTAAATTTGCCGGCGACGGTGGCCGGTCTTCAGCCTATTCCGGCGGTCGGATTTCAATTCGGCAAGACGGACGGCGCGCTGCTGGATCTTCGTCTTTCCGCTGGAGAGGCCCTGGGGTTGACCAAGGTGATCGCCTCGCCGAAAATCACGACGTTGGATAACCGGGAGGCCAAGATTTCTCAGGGCGAATCCATTCCGTTCCAAACCGTCTCGTTGCAGGGCACGCAGACCACGTTCGTTGACGCGAATCTGGAACTGCAGGTGACGCCGCAGATCACGTCGCGTGATCCGAACGAGGTAACCAAGCGAATCATGCTCAAGGTACGGGCAACCAGAAACGCCGTCGGAGCGCGAAGCAATCCCGCGGGGCCCAGCATCGACAAGCGGGAGGCTCAAACGCAAGTCCTGGTTCGAGATGGCGAGACCATGGTGATCGGCGGCGTGTACGTCGATCAACAGCAGAACAACGTGAACGGGGTTCCGTATCTCTCGCGGATTCCGGTACTCGGCTGGTTGTTCAAGAACAAAGTCGAGGATATTGCGAGACAGGAGTTGCTTATCTTCCTGACGCCGAACATCGTCAAGAGCTGACGAGATCCGGTAGGTCCGAGGTCGCCGTGTGGCTTGCTCGGCCGGAAGCCGAGTTGCGCGGCGGGTGCACCCTAGCCCGGCACGCATAAGAGACGCGCTCAGCCTCCTGCGGCATCACTCTCACCGTCATTCTGAACCGGCTGCTTCCGATATCCCCGCTGGCGCCCGTCAGCAAGCCATCTGTTCGTCGTTGTTCGGATGCCCCACAGCACTCGAGTCGCAGCCCCTGACCAGACTTTTAGTTGGCCACGATCCTGTGCTACTATCTCGGCATCTCGCCTGCCCGGCAGCCGGATGGCATTCCTCAAGCGTTCCACAGACAGAGCGCGCGCTGATAAATCTGGTTGGGCTGGTGCATCCGAGTGCTGTCAGCGTATGTCGGCTACGACCATACCTTTCTCTACGCAGGTGACCGTCTCCCTCGGAGAGCGGGGATATCCGATTGTGATCCAGCCCGGATTGCTGGGGGAGGTGGGGGCTCGGCTCAAAGGGTTGGGCGCAAAAGGAAAGGTGGGGTTAGTCACCGATCGAACCGTCGCTCGCTTGTACGCGCCTGAGGTGATGGCGGCGCTCCGACGGGCAGGATATCGTGTGCATCTGATCACGGTTCCGTCCGGTGAGCGGGCCAAGACGCTTGCCTGGATGGGGAAGGTGTTGGATATCTTGGTCAAGGAGCGGTTCGAACGCAGTTCCTTCCTTGTTGCCTTGGGCGGCGGCGTCGTGGGGGACCTTACGGGCTTCGCCGCATCCGTTTATCTACGGGGAGTGCCGTTCGTCCAGGTTCCGACCACGGTCATTGCGCAAGTCGATTCGAGCGTGGGAGGCAAGACCGGGGTCAATCATCGGTTGGGAAAGAACCTCATCGGCGCGTTCTATCAACCGCGGGCGGTGTTGATCGACCCGGTGACCCTCCAGACTCTGCCTGTTCGCGAAATCACAGCCGGGTTGGCCGAGGTCATCAAGTACGGCGTGATCGCCGACCCCGATTTTTTTCAATACCTGGAGCAGCACATCTCGGCCGTGCTCAAGTTGGATCGGGAGGCGACGGCTGCGGTCATTCGGAGATCGTGTGAAATCAAAGCCGCCGTGGTGGGGGCGGATGAGCGGGAAGGCGATCGCCGGAGGATCTTGAACTATGGCCATACCATCGGCCACGCGCTGGAGGCGCTCGGGGCCTATCGGTCGCTGATTCATGGAGAGGCGGTGGCGATCGGGATGGTGGCGGAAGCCTCGTTGGCGGTTCATTTAGGCTATTGCCAACCGGATGTGGTCCAACGGATTCGTACGTTGGCGCAGGCAGCCGGATTGCCGTACCGTCTTCCTCGGGTTTCGATGGAGAAAATGTGGACGGCCATGCAGCATGACAAGAAAGTGGTCCAGGGCACGGTCTATGGGGTGTGGCCCGTTCGGATCGGAGAGGTACGCATCGCCCCCGTGCAGCGTGATGAGTTTCGGCAGTGGTTCGCCCGGGTAAGGAAAGAGCATGCTTAACAGCCGGCCGTGGCGGCCCACGCAATGTCAGGTACCAGCGACAACACTCCTCGTATGACCAAAGCCTTGCACAATTCCACAGATCGTCTCCGACAGGCTTTACGAGAGAAATCGCGTGAGGTGGAAGTGCTTCACCGCATCAGCGATTCCATCAGCAATACGTTAGATCTCGAATCCGTCCTGAAGCATATTGTGGAGGTGGTCGTGGAAGTCACGCACGCCGATGCCTGCCTCCTGTATTTGCTGTCGCCGGGCAAGGACGAACTGGTGCTTCGTGCCTCCAAAAATCCCCACCCGAGGCTGATCGGCCGCATTACGCTCGGCTTGGGAGAGGGCATCACGGGCTGGGTGGCGCGGGAGCGCATGAGCGTGGTGATTCCCAGCAACGCAAGCGATGACCCGCGGTTCAAGGTGTTCCACAACCTGCCGGAAGATCGGTATCAGGCGTTCGTGTCGGTGCCGATTCTGACCAAAAAGGAAGTGGTGGGCGTGATCAACGTCCAACACAAACGTCCCCGCCGATATCAGGCCGACGAGTTGGCGCTGCTGACGACCATCGCCAATCAAGTGGGCGGCGCCATCGAGAACGCGCGCCTCTATGAAGAAATGCGGAGAAAAGTCCTGCAGGTGGAGACGCTTTCGCAGGTCTCCGAGACCGTGACATCCAATCGGCTGATTGAAGACATCTTTCAGTTGATCGTGGCCATGGTCGCGCAACTGATGAACTCCAAGATCTGCTCGATTATGCTCTTGGACCATGAGAAGGGCGAGCTGCGCATCGTGGCCACGCAGAGCTTGAGCGAGGCCTACCGCCGGAAGCCGCACCTGAAAGTCGGTCAAAGCATCAGCGGCCGGGCCGTGCAGGAGCGGCGGCCCATCATCGTGCCGGATGTGACCAAAGAACACGATTATATGTTCCCGGACATCGCCAGGAAGGAAGGCCTCTGCTCGCTGCTGTCCGTGCCCATGTTGGTGAGGGACAAGGCGCTGGGCGTGATCAATACCTACACGTCCGTCTCGCACCATTTCACGGCCGAAGAAACCAAGGTGGTCCAGGCCATCGCCAATCAGGCGGCTATCGCCATCGAACATACGACGTTGCTCGACAAGTCGTTTGAGATGCAGGAGGCGCTGGCGGTTCGGAAGGTCGTGGAGCGGGCCAAGGGCTATCTGATGCGGACCCGGAAACTGACCGAGGAGGAAGCGTTCCGCCTGATCCAACGGCAAAGCATGACCTTGCGCAAATCGATGCGGGAGGTCGCCGAGGCGATTCTTCTCGCGGGAGAGATCGAGGAACAGGCGGCAGGTGGAGGCAAGCTCGCCTAAGAGAACCTGTGCGTTACGGTTTCGGTGTGGAGGGCGTTGTTCGCGGTGGCTGTTTGTGGGACCCGGCGGTCCCACGTTGTTGAGCGGCCAGGTCTTTCAAGTCTTGCTTTAAGCGATTAATCTCATCCCGCAGTCGTTCCAGTTCCAGATCCTTCTTCACGACCAGTTCTTTCAATTCTCGGACCTCTTCGGCTGTGGATGCCGCGGGCGGCGCCAGATGTGATTCGGGCGCTCCTGCCGTAGGAGCCGGCGCAGGCGCCGGTGGTTCCGGCGTGCGCGGAAGGGCTTGATAGTCCACGGACACCGATGGCAGCTCGGCGGGCAGCGGCAATACCTCACGCCGAGACAAGTCAGTCCGTAGGGCTGAGGCCGGCGTGAAGAGCAGGGTACGGCCAGCCAGGTCTTTCGAGTCGGCGGGACTAGAGTCCAGAGCGCGGGTTGCGTCGGGACGACCGCGATATTTCGTCAAAATGATGTGCAGCGCCCGCCCCCGCACATAGAGCGCGCCCGCCGTTTCTTTCTGCTCGATCGAAGGCATCTGCGATAGCCCCGAATCGACTCCTGTGCCGGCTCTGTGGTCCGTTTCCGAGCTTCCGGGAGAGCTCCGCACTCGAAAGATGACATATTGATCGGCTGTAGCCGCGGAGAGGGCGGTGCTGATCAACGGAGCCAGAAACTGCGCATCTTCGTATGAAAGGACCGGGCTGACGCGTATCGAGCCGTTTGAGGCTGAGACAGTGGCCGAGTCTGGTCGTATCGAAAGGCCGCGCAAGCTTGCCAGAATGACCGATGATTCCAGAATGATCGGATGAGAAGCCTGGAGTCCCGTCACCGACCGAAACCCAGCGGTGGAGCCCCGTTGAGGAACGGTTTCGAGCAGGATGGATCCTCTCGGTCCGTCGTACAGCAGGGTTCGCTTCGGCGAGAACAATCCACAGCCGCTCAGGTGCACGATGAGACTGACAAGCAGCAACAGGATAAGTCGCGAGGCAGAAGACGAACGAACAGGGGGAGAAACTTCTGGTGCTTTCATGATTGTTTGAGGGGCCAGTGTATCAAAAATGCGCACCTCTTGGTATGGGTGTCAGCTCAGCGCTTGCGGGAGGTGCGGAAGACGATGTCAGGAGTCACAGCGCCGCCCCGAATCGCGATTTGGGCGGTCGAGCAACCCTCCTTCGACGCACGGCTTGCGAACCGGTCGGCCATTATGGCAAAAGGGGCCGTCGCCGCCCCGCAAGGAAAGCCCCACCGAGGTGAGCATGGAAAAGGTCAAGCGATGTCTGATCGACTGCTGATCCAGCGGAGGCCCAGAGCAGTCATGGTCGGCGTTGCGCTGCTGCTGAGCTTCTCCGGATGCGCGACGACGAGCTACAAGCCATTGGAGCAGACGACCGGCCAGGACGTGACGCAAGTCGCCGAGAATGAATTTCGGGTGGAGTATCGGGCCGGACTCTTCACGCCGCAGGAACGCATGGATGACTATATCAAGCTCCGCTGCGCGGAGGTCACGCTTCAGCGAGGGTATGACTATTTCGAAATGGGGGAACGGTTCGACAATGTGATCCTCTCCAGGACCACCTCGGTGCTGCTGCGCGTCCATAAGGGGAGGATTCCGGAAGGCGCGAACCTGTTCCACGATGCGAGACAGGTCGTGGCTCAGCTCCGACAGCTTCCGCGGGAGTGACAAACCGTGGCCGTGGGAGTGGCCTGGGGTCCGGAGCCGGTGAACTAGCCGCTCAGTTGCTGGCGGTAAGGGAGGATGCCTACGAGGTCATGATGTCATGAAGAGATTGACAGGACCGCGGGGAGGCTGTTATAAGTGCGCCCAACATCCGGGGACAACGGCGTCTGACTGGATGGTCTGACAAAGCACAAGGGACAACGACGTCCTCTTTTCCCAGCGATGGGGATTGAGGGCGTTTTTTTTTGGCCGCGGGATGCTGACGGGGGTGCCTGGGCTTCCTCAGCGGATCTCCAAGACGGTAGGGCAGGACTGATGCGGACGTTTCGAGTGGCCATGGCCCAGATCAATCCCACGGTGGGGGATCTCGACGGAAATCTTCAGGCGGTCATGTCCGGAGTGAAGGAAGCCCGCAAGGCCAAGGCCGACCTCGTGGCCTTCCCCGAACTGGCGCTCACCGGGTATCCGCCGGAGGATCTCCTGCTCAAGCCGCGGTTCATCGAGGACACCCGCCGTGCCCTGGAAGCGCTCATCCCGGAATGTCACGGCCTGGCGGTGGTCGTCGGCTACGTGGCCCAGGGCGTCGGCGCCGAACCCAAGCGGATGAAGCCGACCGCCGTCCCGGCGGGACGGGACGAACTTTACAATGCCGCCGCGGTCATCGTGGATGCCCGCCTGGTCACGACCTACGCGAAACAGTACCTCCCGAACTACGGCGTCTTCGATGAGAGCCGGTACTTCTATCCGGGACAGCGCAGCCCGGTCATCGTGTTGAACGGCACGACGATCGGCGTGAACATCTGCGAGGACATCTGGCTACCCGAAGGGCCGACCAAGTTCCAGGCTGCGGCCGGGGCGGAGATCATCGTCAACATCAACGCCTCCCCTTTCCATATCGCCAAGAGCCGTCAACGCGAGCAGATGTTGGCCACGCGCGCGCGGGACAACCACGTCATCGTGACCTACACCAATACGGTGGGAGGCCAGGATGAATTGGTGTTCGATGGCAACAGCGTGGTGCTGGACCAAACGGGCGAAGTGGTTGCCAGGGCCAAGGCGTTTGAAGCGGACTTTCTCGTGACGGATCTCAATGCGACCGCGGTCGGGCGGGGTCGCCTGGTCCAGGGGAGAAGAAGGGCCGCTGGCGGCCGTCTCCCCAGCTCGGTCGAACGCATGGTCGTGCCGGCGTACGAAACGCCGAGTCATGCGCCCCGGGCCGTGCCGAGCCTGGCCCAGCCGATGGATCAACTCGAAGAAGTCTACCGGGCCCTGGTGCTCGGCGTGCGGGATTACGTGCGGAAAAACCGATTCCAACGGGCGGTGATCGGTCTGAGCGGCGGAGTGGATTCGGCCTTGACCGCTGCGATTGCCGTGGATGCGTTGGAAGCGGCGAATGTGCTGGGGCTTTTCATGCCGTCCCCGTTCACGTCCATCGAAAGCCATGAGGACGTGGCTGATCTGGCAAGCCGGCTCGGCATCGAATACCGAACCGTTCCGATTGCAGAACTCTTCGCATCGTATCGGGCTGCGCTGGCACCCACGTTCGCAGACCATCCGTCGGACGTCACCGAAGAGAACCTTCAGGCCCGCATCCGCGGCAATCTTCTGATGGCGATCTCGAACAAGTTCGGACACCTCGTGCTGACGACCGGGAACAAAAGCGAGTTGAGCGTCGGCTACGCGACGCTCTACGGGGACATGGCCGGGGGTTTCGCCGTGATCAAGGACGTGCCAAAGACGATGGTCTATGAACTGGCCCGGTACCGAAACAGCCTCGGCAAGGCGACCATAATTCCCAAGCGGGTGTTGGAGCGGGCGCCGACCGCTGAGCTGCGGCCGAATCAGCGCGACGAGGATTCGCTGCCTCCTTATCCGGTGCTGGATCCGATCCTCAAGGCCTATGTCGAGGATGACCGATCTCCCGACGAAATTGCCGCCATGGGGTTCGACCGGGCGACGGTCGAGCGCGTCATCGCGCTGGTGGACCACAGCGAATATAAACGCCGGCAGGCGCCGGTGGGCATCAAGATCACGCATCGGGGCTTGGGGAAGGACCGCCGGATGCCGATCACCAATCGGTATCGAGGCTGACCGGCGAGCCCGAGCGCGGAGGTTCCAGGAAGTCCTGGGCTCACAAAAGGGGAGCGGCGGATCATGAGTGAGACACGATCGCCGGTTCAAGCAACTCACATTACTGAGGAGGAGGCAGGGAGCATGGCGCAAGCGCATCGATGGAGGAAGGGGCTCTTGATCTGGCTCATGGTTGCAGGAGGGCTGGGCGGCGGTCCGATGCCGGTCGGAGCCGAGGACGATTTGATGGACACGACCAAACATCCGGTCTCCGTGACCATGGCTCTGCAGGCCGACAGCTTCTTCGGCTTCAACCCGCAGGTCTACGGCACCTATGGACTCACCAAGAATCTGGCCCTGGCCTTCAACGTCACCTACTGGACCGACATTCAGGGCCTCGGCGTGCATGACTCCAACCCCTGGCTTGAACTGGACCTCGGCGTGAACCTCAAATTCCTGGACGACCGTCTCTCGATCACCCCGATGATCGGGACGGTGCACGGCCAATTGCTCTCTTCCCGCGGCGGGGCCTTCCCCAAGGGCGGCGGCAGCCGCAACGAACGGACAACGGCCTTCGACGGCTGGGTGCCGAACATCACCGTGAACTATTTGGACAGCCGGTTCGAGGGCGAGTTCTATATGGGCTACTACAAGGCGGGGCGCAACGAAGGGGGCAGCCCGGGCGGGGCTGGAGCGGGCTGTGTGTCTGATTTTCCGGATTGCACGACCGGGAACCGGGGGACCTGGGATTTTCTGCACTATTGGGTGAACGCGGGGTACCGGCTGAACAGCATGTGGTCGATCGGCGGGCATTACGAGCACTTGTTGACAACGCGGGACAACAGCGCGCCGGGGGCCCAGCAGGATTACTACCGGTGGGTCGGCCCCTATGCGGAGATGAAGCTGGCGGGGGGCATGGCGCTCCGCTTCACGGTGGGGCGGGACCTGACCGACAATCAGGACTTCTACAAGATCAAATTCACGAAGACGTTCTAGTCACGCTCATCACGGGGGCGCGGGCGGCGCGGACCGTCGCGCCGCCCGCACAAGGGCCAGGCAGAAAGCAACGACCGCGGCAGCAAGGGAGGGAGGAGTGAGGATATATCGAGGAGGATCCAAAACCGTGGGGCCGGCTCTCGTGATCGGTGCCGTGCTGCTCATCGTGAGCGCGGCTGGTGGCGGCATCTGTTTCGCGCAAGGAGCCGAGCCTTCACTGAAGGCTGACACGGGCGACACGGCATGGGTCTTGGCCTCTTCGGCCCTCGTGTTGGCCATGACCGTGCCGGGCCTCGCCCTGTTCTATGGGGGGCTGGTCCGGAAAAAGAACGCGCTAGCGACCATTCTCCACAGCCTCAGCATCTTGAGCGTGATCAGCCTGCTCTGGATCCTGCTGGGGTATAGCTTGACGTTCGGACCGGACAAAGGCGGGATGATCGGCGGGCTCGATTGGGTCGGGCTCGCGGGAGTCGGCATGGACCCGCATCCGGCCTATGGGCCGACCATCCCGCATCAAGCATTCATGGTCTTTCAACTGATGTTCGCGGCGATCACGCCCGCGTTGATCACGGGAGCCTATGCCGAGCGGATCAAGTTCAGCGCCATGCTGTTCTTCAGCATTCTCTGGTCTCTGGTCGTGTACGCGCCTGTGGCCCATTGGATTTGGGGCGGGGGGTGGCTCGCCAAGATGGGAGCCTTGGACTTTGCCGGCGGGGCCGTGGTGCACATCACGTCGGGCGTCAGCGCGCTGGTTTGCGCGCTGGTGCTCGGCCAGCGGCGCGGTTACGGGACGGACTATATGGCGCCCCATAACCTCCCACTGACGTTGCTCGGGACGGGACTGCTCTGGTTTGGGTGGTTCGGCTTCAACGCGGGCAGCGCGCTCGGGGCGAACGGCGTCGCCGTGGGGGCCTTCGTGGCCA
This sequence comes from Nitrospira tepida, assembly GCF_947241125.1. NCBI lineage: Bacteria > Pseudomonadati > Nitrospirota > Nitrospiria > Nitrospirales > Nitrospiraceae > Nitrospira > Nitrospira tepida. The sequence goes on from NZ_OX365700.1 coordinate 1,726,261, forward strand.
CCCATACGGCCGCCGCATGCGGCGGCCTCGTCTGGATGCTGGTGGAATGGATGCACCGGGGCAAGCCGACCGTGCTGGGCATGGCCAGCGGCGTCATTGCAGGTCTGGCCACGGTGACGCCCGGAGCCGGCTATGTGGGTCCCCTTTCGGCCTTGATGATCGGCGCGATCGCCGGATTTCTCTGCTACTTCGCAATTGTGTGGAAGGGGAAGTTCGGCTATGATGACGCCCTCGATGTCGTGGGAATTCACGGTGTTGGAGGGATCGCCGGGATCCTGGCGACGGGCCTGTTTGCTTCCAAAGCCGTCAATGCCGGAGGAGCCGACGGTCTGTTGTTCGGCAACCCGGGGTTCTTCGGCGTCCAGGCGTTGACGGTCGTCGTCGTCGCCGGGTTTTCGCTGGTCATGACCTATGTGCTGCTGAAGGTCCTGGATGTCCTGACCGGACTGCGGGTGACGCCGGATGAGGAGTCGAGCGGCCTCGATCTGGCGCAGCACAACGAGCGCGCCTATTCGTAGGCCGTCTCGGTCATGTTCATCGCACCACAGTCCGTCCGATGAGGAGGAGAGGAGAGACGCATGAAACTTGTTGAGGCCATCATCAAACCCTTCAAGCTGGACGAGGTGAAAGACGCGCTCCTCGAAATCGGCATCCAGGGCATGACGGTGACCGAGGTGAAGGGTTTCGGCCGGCAAAAGGGGCACAAGGAGACCTACCGGGGGCAGGAATACACGATCGAATTCGTTCCCAAAGTCAAAGTCGAAGTCGCGGTGACCGACGCGCAGGTGCCGCGTGTGCTCGAAACCATCACGCGAAGCGCCAAAACCGGCAGCATCGGCGACGGCAAAATCTTCGTTCGGGACTTGGCGTCGGCGATTCGTATCCGCACCGGAGAAACCGGCGAGAGCGCATTGTGAATCAGGCTGTCCCTCAGGTGACCGGCGCTCGGTCAAGTCCGGGTGCGACCGGCGAGCCGATGAGCGCCACGCTCTCCGATGAACGGCGGGCCATCTTTCAGCGCCTGCTCGGCGGCGCTCCGCCAGGCGACGTGGTGGCCGGCTTCACCGATTTCGTCGATGGATTGATCGCCGGGCGCTACCGGAACGTGGTCCGGTCCGGAGATTCCCGCCTGACGGAAACGGGGCTCAGACATTGCTGCCTGGTGGCCCTCGGCGGATATGGCCGTCGGGAACTGTTTCCCTTTTCCGACATCGACGTCATGTTTTTGTACCGGCCGGAAGCGGCCGACCAGGGGGCCGCCCTCTCCACGGCCGTGCTCCATCACCTGTGGGATTTGGGGTTTCAGGTCGGACACAGCGTCAGAACGATCGGGGACTGCCTGGACCTGGCGGCGAACGATTTGACGATCCGCACCTCCATGTTGGAGGCCAGATTCTTGGCGGGCAGCGCGGAGCTGTTCCAGGAATTTCGGCACCGGTTTACCAGCCGGATCGTCAACCGGCGGGTGGACTGGTACATTCTCTCCAAGATCGACGAGCGTCAGCGGGAATACGAAAAGTTCGGCGAAACGGTGTACCTGCTCGAACCGAACGTCAAGAAGAGCAAGGGCGGGCTGCGGGATCTGCACCTCCTGCAATGGGTGGCGCTGGCGCGGTTCGGGGTGGGCACGTTGACCGAGCTGGCCAATCGCGGCGTGCTGACGAGGTCGGATTATCTCGCCCTGACCGAGGCCAAGGATTTTCTCTGGCTGGTGCGGAGCCTCATGCATCTCCATGCGGGCATGGCGCAGGAGATTCTCTCGTTCGATGAGCAGATCTGGCTGGCGGAGCGGCTTGGGTACGAAGATCGGCCGCACCTGCGCGGGGTCGAGCAGTTTATGCAACAATATTACCGCTGCACGATGGGGCTGCATGACCTGAGCATGCGGTTCGTGGACCGCTCGCGCAGCGTATCCCTCTGGACGAAGCTGTCGCGCTGGATTCCGGGGCCGAGGATGGAGGGGGTCTTTACGGTCGAAGGGGAGACGATTACCGTGCCGGCCGATCTCCGTATGCGGGTGTTGGACGACCCGCTCCTGCTGTTACGCCTGTTCGAGTTGGCGCAGGCCAGGAATCTCCGCATCGACGCGCACCTGCTGGATCTCATTCATCACAGCGTGAAGGAGATGGACGAAGAGCCCTTCCGGAGCCCCGAGGTGGGACGGGCCTTTCTGCGGATTGTCGCCGGACCTGGTCCGGTGTCCAGCATCCTGTCCACCATGCATAAGGTCGGGCTGCTCGAAAAGTTCGTGCCGGTGTTCGCCACCGTGCGCGGGTTGATGCAATTCAATCAGTACCACAAATACACGGTGGACGAGCACAGTTTGCTCGCGGTGGGCAAGGCGGAAGCGTTGGCTACGGATCAGGGAATTCTGGGCGAGGTCTATCGGGAAATTCATCGTAAGGACATCTTGCATCTGGCCGTGCTGTTGCACGATCTCGGCAAGGGGTGCGAGGAGGACCACAGTGAGGTCGGACAGCGCATCGCCGAAGATCTGGCGGACCGCCTGGTGATGGACGAGCAGGACCGGCGGACACTGACGTTCCTGGTCCGCCAGCACCTGCTCATGTCCCACACGGCCTTTCGCCGCGATCCGTATGATGAAAAGGTCTTGCTGCCGTTCGTCAGGGCGGTGGGGACCCCGGAGGTGTTGCGGAAACTGCTCGTGCTGACCGCGGCGGACATCGCCGCGGTGGGGCCGGGGGTCCTGACGAAGTGGAAGGAGTCGTTGCTGATCGAATTGTATTTGCGCGCCCTGCCGGAGCTGTCCGGCGAGCGCGAAGCGCCCAACGATCCGGGCCGCCTGCTGCGGGTCGTGCGGGAGGTGCAGGCGGCCCTCACGGCGATGGGAGCCGATCCAATGTCGGACAGTGACATCGCAAAGGAACTGGGCCGGTTCCCCGTCCGGTACATGCACGCCACGCCCCCGGCCAGAATCGCCATGCACCTCACCGCGGTCCGCAGGCTGGCGCCGGGCGAGGTCGTGGTGGAAACCGACTTCCATGCCGACTTGGGGACCTGCGAGTACACGGTGATCACGTGGAATTCGGTGACACCCGGCTTGTTCTCGAAAATCGCCGGCGTGTTGGCTGCCCATGGATTGCGCATTCTGGATGCTCAAATCCTGACTAGAGGGGACGATGTGGTGCTCGACCGTTTCCAGGTGCAGGACCCGGACTTTATGGGCGCGCCGCCGCTTGAGCGCCGCCTGGAGGTGAGCGAGACGATCCGCCGGGTGCTGAAAGGCCTGGAATCCGTGGAGGCGCTGTTGGCCCGCGGCGGGCGTCTCGGGGTGGACCGCCGGGCCTCGGTGTTGCGGCAGAGCACCGAGGTCAGGCTGGATCAGGAAACGCATGATCGCTTGACAATCATCGATGTGTTCGCGGACGACCGCCAAGGCATGCTGTACGTGATCGCGAAGACGATCTTCGAGTTGGGCCTGTCGGTCCATGCGGCGAGGATTTCGACGAGGCTCGATCAGGTCGCGGACGTGTTCTACGTGACGGATGCGAGGGGCGGCGGCAAAATCGAGGAGTCGTCCAGGCGGGAGGAGATTCGGACGACCCTGAAGAAGGCCATCGACGAGTATCTCGATCAACGGCCCCGCGACTATTAGTCACCGAACAGTTCTGGCAACACCGTTGGAGCCAGTGTTCTGAAAGGAGGAGGGGGATGACAGCGAAGGAAGTGTTGGAACTTGCCAAGAAGAACAAGGTCGCCGTGGTCGATCTCAAGTTCGTCGACCTGATCGGCACCTGGCAGCATTTCTCCATTCCCGTGGAGGAAATGACCGAAGGACTCTTCAAAGACGGGTCGGGATTCGACGGCTCGTCGATCAGGGGATGGCGGGCTATCAATAACAGCGACATGCTGGCCATCCCCGATCCCAAGTCGGCCTGCATGGACCCCTTTGCGGCTGTGCCGACCCTGAGCCTGATCTGTAACGTGGTCGATCCGGTCACGCGCGAGAATTACGACCGCGATCCGCGCTACATCGCTCAGAAGGCCGAGCAGCACCTGAAGAGCACGAAGATCGGCGACGTGTCCTACTGGGGACCCGAGGCGGAGTTCTTCATTTTCGACCAGGCGCGGTACGACCAAACCAGCCACAGCTCCTATTATTTCATCGATTCGGAAGAAGGAATCTGGAACGCCGGGCATGACGGCGTCAATCTGGGGTCCAAGATCCGCCACAAGGAAGGCTACTTCCCGGTGGCCCCGACCGATACCCAGCAGGACATCCGCAGCGAGATGATCCTGGAGATGCAAAAAGCGGGCATGATGGTCGAAAAGCATCACCACGAGGTGGCGACGGCCGGCCAGGCGGAAATCGACATCCGGTTTGACACGTTGGTGTCTACGGCCGACAAGATGATGATGTACAAGTACATCGTCAAGAACGTCGCCAAGCGCCACAACAAGACCGTGACGTTCATGCCGAAGCCGATCTTCGGCGACAACGGCTCGGGCATGCATACCCATCAGAGCATCTGGAAAGAGGGGAAGCCGCTCTTCGCCGGGAAGGAATATGCGGGGATCTCCCAACTGTGCCTGTACTACATCGGGGGCATCCTGAAGCACGCCAAGGCCTTGGCGGCGCTCACGAACCCGACGACCAACTCGTACAAGCGGCTGACGCCCGGGTTTGAAGCGCCGGTGCTATTGGCCTATTCCAGCCGGAACCGGTCGGCGGGCATCCGGATTCCCATGTACTCACCAAGCCCGAAGGCCAAGCGGATCGAGGTGCGGTTCCCGGACCCGACCTCCAACCCGTACCTGGCCTTCTCGGCCATGCTGATGGCCGGTCTGGACGGAATCGAGAACAAGATCAACCCCGGAGAACCGGCGGACAAGGACCTCTACGATCTCGAGCCGGAAGAGGCGGCGAAGATTCCGACCATGCCTGGGAGCTTGGACGAGGCGCTCGTGGCGCTCGAAAAGGACCATGAGTTCCTGCTGAAGGGCGGAGTGTTCAGCGAGGATCTGCTCGAATCCTGGATCGCTTATAAGCGGACCAAGGAAGTCGATGCGATGCGCCTCCGGCCGCATCCATACGAGTATTTCCTCTATTACGACGCATAGAGACCGGCCTGTCGCGGACCGTTCCCACGTGGCGGTTGACGGCGGGCGGGGAAGCGTGGTATAAGCCACGCTCAAGAGTCGAACTGGGACAACGGCGTCGTCAGTACGGCTCTCATAACCAAGTCAACGGACAACGGCGTCCGTCATTCTGAAAAGGGTGGCGGACGCCGTTCGTTTTAGCGGTCACGACGAGACAGGGCGGTCTCGGGCCGGTGGCCGACAGGCTCAGGCAGGACAATGGCGTCCTCCGTTCCCGGTCATGGGGATCGAGGACGCTTTTTTTTGGAGTTGGAACGCAGGATGACTCACGGCGTGCCGGCGAAGAGCGGAAAAACCGGCAAAGGAGAGCCGACTATGAGCGATGACAGGGGAACACGCGAAGCGGGCACGTCCGAGGCACCGCTGCTCTCATCCGACGAGTATTTCGAGCGAACGGTCAAGGAGTCGCTGGCTCATGCCGTCCTTGAGAGCGCCGGGACCTCGCGGCGCCGATTCCTCGCGGCGCTAGGAGCGACGACGCTGATGACCGTAATCGAGCAGATCCTCCCCCTTCGGGAGATCGTCGCGCTGGCGGCGGATCCGATAGGGAAACCGGAAAAAAAGGATGTGAGCGTGGGCTTCATTCCCATCACCTGCGGGACCCCCATCATCATGGCCGAGCCGCTCGGCTTCTACAAGAAGCACGGGCTGAACGCCTCGGTGAAGCGGGCCGCCGGTTGGGCCATGATCCGCGACTGGGCGATCAATGGCGAGGTGGACGCGGCCCATATGTTGACGCCGATGCCGCTGGCCATCACGTTGGGTGCTGGCTCCGTCCCGAAGCCCTTCTACATGCCCGCTGTCGAGAACATCAACGGACAGGCCATCACGCTGCATATCAAGCACAAGAACGTCAAAGCGGCGGCGGACATGAAGGGATTCCGGTTCTGCGTGCCGTTCGATTATTCGATGCACAACTATCTGCTGCGGTATTTCCTGGCCGAAGGAGGCCTGCATCCGGACAAAGATGTGCAGATTCGGGTCGTGCCGCCGCCGGAGATGGTCGCGAACCTGAAGGCCGGCAACGTGGACGGCTATCTCGGACCCGACCCGTTCAACCAACGGGCGGTGTATGAAAACGTGGGGTTCATCTTCAAGCTCTCCAAGGAGATTTGGGACCGGCACCCCTGCTGCGCCTTCACCGTGTCGCAGGACTTCGCCGCGCGCTATCCGAATACCTTCGGGGCGCTCTTCCGCGCGATCGTCGATGCAACGCACTATGCCTCGAACCCCGCGCATCGCAAAGAGATCGCCGCGGCCGTCGCGCCGACCAACTATTTGAATCAGCCGGTCACGGTGCTGGAGCAGGTCCTGACCGGCACCTACGCGGATGGGCTGGGCGCCATCAAAAAGGAGCCGAACCGGATCGACTTCGATCCGTACCCCTGGCATTCGATGGCCGTTTGGATTCTCACCCAAATGAAACGATGGGGCCATCTCAAGGGGGACGTCAACTACAAGGCGGTGGCGGAGCAGGTCTATCGCGCCGCCGACTGCGATCGGATCGCAAAAGAACTCGGCTATCCCACCCATGCCAGCACCACGACGAAACACGTGATCATGGGCCGCGAGTTCGATCCGCAGCAAGCCGAGGCCTACGTGAAGAGCTTCAAGATCCACGGGATGGCGTGAGCAGCACGTGACGCCGGGAGGAGGAGAACAGGATATGCTGACGGAGACGGCGGTGGCGGGCGGGAAGTCGATCGGAGTCGAGGCAACGGTACGGACCGGCCCGGCGGCAAATGGAAAGAAGGTCCGCGCGATGGCCGGACAGACCGGCGGCAACCCATGGTTCATTTCCGGATTCATCCTGTTTCTATTTCTACTGGGGTGGCAGCTCTTCACGCTGCGAGCCCCGTTCGATCCCAAAGGGATGACCGAGGAACAGCTCCAGTTGATGGAGTTCAATGGCGACATCGTCCGCACGGAGAGCGGCACCTATCAGTGGAATCCCGAAAAGGAAAAGGTCAAGGGAGTGCCGGGCCCCCTGGCCGTGCTGGAGAAGGCGCGGGTCGAGCTGAGCGAGGCCTTCGTGAAGAAGGGGACGAACGATCACGGGATCGGCTACCTCGTGCTCTACACGGTCGCGCGGTTCGGCGCCGGCCTCCTGGCGGCCTCGGTGGTGGCGATCATTCTGGGCGTGTTGTTAGGACTGAACAAGGTGCTCTTCAAGGCCGTGAACCCCTACATCCAGATTCTGAAACCGATCTCGCCGCTGGCCTGGATGCCGCTGTTGCTCTACACGGTCAAGGATCCGAAGTGGACTGCGGTGTTGGTCGTCTTCATGGCGGCGCTGTGGCCCACCCTGGCGACGACGGCCTTCGGCGTGAACGGTCTGCGCAAGGACTATTTGCATGTCGCCGCGATCCTCCAATTGTCCTGGTTCAAGCGGCTCTTCAAGGTGATCTTGCCCGGCGCGGCCCCGACGATCGTCAACGGCCTGCGGATCTCCTTCGGCAGCGCGCTGGTCGCGGTGGTCCCGGCGGAAATGCTGCTCGGCGAGCTGGGGGTGGGGTATCTGAGCTGGATCGAATGGAACAACCTCGATATTTCCGGCGTCATCTTCGCCATTCTCGTCGTGGGCTGCGTGGGAGTGATCTTGGATTCGGGATTCAACAAGCTGGCGGGCTTGGTCACCTATCAGGAGTAACCCATGGCCTTTCTGCAAATCGACAACGTCAGCAAGTACTTTCCCAGCCCATTGGGCGAGGGGCGGGTCTGCGTGTTCAAGGACGTCACAATCAAGATCGACAAGGGCGAGTTCGTGACGGTCATCGGCCATTCGGGTTGCGGCAAGAGCACCCTGCTAAATATCATCGCCGGGCTGGATGAGGCGTCAGAAGGCGGGGTTCTGCTCGGAGGCCGTGAAGTCTCGGGGCCGGGGCTGGACCGCATGGTCGTCTTTCAGAATTTTTCCCTGATGCCTTGGATGACGGTGTTCGAGAACATCGCCCTGGCTGTGAGATCGGCCTATCAGGACTGGGAGCCTTCGCAAGTGGCGGCGCACGTCAACAAATACATTGCGCTGGTGGGGTTGAAGGGGGCGGAGGCGAAACGGCCGGCGGCCTTGTCCGGCGGCATGAAGCAACGGGTCGGGTTGGCGCGGGCCTTTTCCATTGAACCGAAAGTCCTGCTGCTCGATGAGCCGTTTGCCCAGATCGACGCCTTGACCCGCGGCGTGATCCAGGAAGAGCTGATTCAAATGTGGAACACGTCGAAGAACACGGTGTTCATGGTCACCCATGATGTGGATGAGGCCATTCTGTTGTCGGATCGGATCATGTTGATGACCAATGGACCGTCCGCTCGAATCGGCGAGATCGTGGACGTCACGATCCCGCGACCGCGCTCGCGGGAGTCGATCATCGATCATCCCCATTACTACAAGATCAGAAATCACGTGATTCATTTCCTGGTCCGGCATGCGGCCCATGCCGGCGGGGTCGGGTCGGCCTCCGGCGGGCGTTCCGTTGAAGAGCCGGTGCTGGTGCGGTTCTAAGCGAGGCAGGCACACATAGCCGTTCCGTCGACAGGGCGGCATAACCGAGGAGGGGCACATGGACAAGGAGACGGTGCGCAATACGATCAAAGACAAGCGGATGAAGAAGAACGTGACGATCGCCGAAATCGCCAAGACGGTCGGGAAGAACCCGACCTTTGTGGCGGCGGCGCTGAACGGCAATCATCGGTTCACGCTCGACGAAGCCAAGAAAGTCGGCGCGCTGTTGGATCTCGATGGCGCGACCACGGAGGCCCTGAGCAAATTTCCGGTCCGGACCGACTATCCGAACACCACGGACCCCTTCAAATACCGATTGTTGGAAATCATCGGCGTGTACGGCGATTCCCTGCGGGAACAGGCCAACGAGATGTTCGGCGATGGGATCATGAGCGCGATCGACTTCTCCATTGATATGGAAAAGGTGACCGGCAGCCAGGGAGAGGCCCGCTGCAAGATCACGCTCAATGGCAAATGGCTGGAGTACAAGACCTTCTGAATCCGGAACCCGAGATTTTCTGTCTATCGCGGAGCAAGCATCATGCATCGAATGGGTCTTGCACGGTTCGGGCTGGCAGTGATCGCCGGTCTGGCCTCAGCCGGGTCGGCCTGGGGCCAAGTGCCGGCAGCGGCGCCGGCGATCAACGAGGCCGACACCGCATGGGTCCTCGTGTCGTCGGCCTTTGTCTTGGCCATGACCTTGCCGGGGCTGGCGCTGTTCTATGGCGGATTGGTCCGGAGCAAGAACGTGCTGGGGACGATCATGCAGACTTTTGTGGTCGTGTGCCTGGTCAGTCTCTTGTGGATGGCCGTCGGCTACAGCCTGGCGTTCGGTCCCGACACCGAGGGCCTGGTCGGCAATCTGGACTGGATCGGGTTGAGCGGCGTGGGGCTGGCGCCGCATGCGGCCTATGGCCCCACGATCCCGCATCAAGCTTTCATGGTCTTTCAGATGATGTTTGCGGCCATCACGCCGGCCTTGATCACCGGCGCCTTTGCCGAGCGCATGAGATTCAGCGCGCTCGTCCTCTTCGCCGGACTCTGGTCGCTGGCGATCTATTGCCCGATCGCGCACTGGCTGTGGGGCGGCGGATGGCTGGCCCGCTTGGGAGCCTTGGATTTCGCCGGGGGCGCAGTGGTGCACCTCAGCTCGGGCGTGAGCGCGCTGGTGTGCGCGCTCGTCCTCGGAGCGCGTCAGGGTTACGGGACGGATTATCTGGCGCCGCACAATCTTCCGATGGTGCTTCTCGCGACCGGTTTGCTGTGGTTCGGCTGGTTCGGCTTCAACGCGGGCAGCGCCCTGGGCGCGAACGAAACCGCGGTCATCGCCTTTACGGCCACCCATATCGGCGCCGCCGCGGGGGCGCTGGCCTGGCTGGCAGTGGAATGGGCCCATCGCGGAACCCCGACGGTGCTGGGAATCGCAAGCGGCGCGGTGGCCGGGCTGGCGATGGTGACGCCAGGGGCGGGCTACGTCGGCCCGGTTTCAGCGCTGCTGATCGGAGGGGTGGCCGGAGCCCTGTCCTATTGGGCCATCATGAAGAAGGGCAAGCTCGGTTACGACGACGCGCTCGACGTGGTCGGCATCCATGGAGTGGCCGGAGTGTTTGGAATGGTGATGACGGGATTGCTGGCTTCCAAGGGCGTCAACGCATCCGGGGCCGACGGGCTCTGGAGCGGCAACCTGCATTTCTTTGGAGTCCAGATCCTAGCCGTGGTGGCGGTGAGCTTCTTTTCCGCCGCGGGGACGCTGGTCATTTTGAAATTAGTCGATCGGGTGGTCGGCCTGCGCGTGACGGCAGAGGAAGAACGGATGGGGTTGGATCTCAGCCAGCACAACGAGCGTGCCTATTCCTGATGCTGAAAACGGCCTCTGATTCATGCGTTGCCCGTGATCTTAGAGCGGCTGGTGTGGGCACAGGTTTAGTTGAGGGATGAGCTGGCCCCGGTAGTTTGATCGCAGGCACCTCACAATGGAGTGAGGATGTAAGCGCAGAATAGAACAACAGATCCGGCAGTGTTGTCGGATTGGCTGGCAAAGGCGCCGGCGGTGAGCGGGAAGGGTGATGAGGCGCCCTCCCTTGCATCGCGGCGCCTTTTGTTTTTGGTGATGGGTTGATGAACAGTTTCTCCGGCGGCCTATGAAAAACGACGGAAGGGAAACGGGCGTGGGTGCTTCTCCGCCGGCACAGTGACGAAAAGACGATGAAGGGCCGCCGGTTCTAGCAAAGCTTGGTATGGGTAATAAGGAGAAGAAGCAGCGGCGGTGTTTCTCCGGCGGCATCAATGAAGAGGGGCTACGCCCGATGAGCCGCCGGCTCTAGCGAAGCTTGGTATGGAGGCGAACATGGCTATGACAACGACGGAAACCATGGTCATCGACATCTTACGTCAAGAGGGCGAGCAGACCCTTGAGAGTCTCTGGCATCGGTCCGGGTTGGATTGGGTGCAAGTGTTCGGCGCGATCGACCACCTCAGTCGATCAGGAGAAGTATCGTTGCGGCGTGCGACGGAACGCCATTACCAGGTCTCGCTGACGGGGATGAGATGACGCAGGCGGCGGCCCAGACCCTCTGGTCGCTGATCGCGACGAGCCTCGCGACCCTGGTCGTCCCGGGCGTGGCCCTGTTTTACGGAGGGATGGTGCGGAGAAAGAACGTGCTCAACACGATCGGCATGCCATTCAGCGCCCTGGCGGTCGTCTCGCTTGCGTGGTTGTGCGTCGGCGAGGGATTGACCTACGGGCGGGATGGGGTCGGATCGCTGCGTCCGCTCTTTCACGCCGTCATGGCATCGCTGGCGCTGGCTCTGGTGGCCGGCGCCATCGTGGAGCGGGTCCGCTTCCTGTTCTTTCTCCTGTTCGGCCTGCTCTGGAGCCTGCTGGTATACGGACCGGTCGTGTCCTGGCTCTGGGCCGGAGGGTGGCTCGCGAACCTGGCCTCGCTGGATTTTGCCGGAGGCGCGGTCGTCCATCTCAGCGCCGGCGTGACCGCCCTGGTCGCGGCCGTCGTCATGGGGAAGCGGCGGGGCTATGGTCAGGTCGAAATCCTGCCCAATCACTTGCCGTTCTCGTTCCTGGGGGCCGGCTTGATGTGGGTCGGCTGGTTCGGCTTGTCCGCCGGAGCGGGACCGGCCTCGATGTCCACCGTAACGACCGCCTTTGTTGCGATCCAACTGTCCGGCGCGGCGGCGGGTCTGGTATGGATGGCGGCGGAATGGCTGCAACGGGATAAACCGACGGCGTTGGGCATGGCCAGCGGGGTCGTGGCCGGTCTGGTGGCCATTTCGCCGGGAGCCGGCTACGTGAGTCCCTTATCCGCCGTCGTCATCGGGATCGGGGCCGGCGGGCTCTGCTACATGGCCGTGAATTACGTCAAGCTCATCCTGGGCTATGACGACTCGCTGGACGTGTTCGGTATGCACGGGGTCGGCGGCGCCTGGGGCATGGTGGCGACGGGCCTGTTCGCGTCGACCGAGGTCAATCCGGACGGAAGCGACGGGCTGTTCTACGGCTATCCCTATCAGTTCTTCGCGCAGTTGGTCGCCGCCGGCGCCGTCGCGGCCTTCGCCGCAGGGATGACCCTGCTCCTGTTGAAGGGCTTGGCGTTCGTGGTCTCGCCGCGCGTGGACGAATCGGCGGAAGCGATGGGATTGGATCTGTCACAACATGGAGAGAAGGGATAGGAGGCTTATGGCCATCATTCACGATGATGTGGGGCGGCGGCGATTTTTGAGCCAAGCAGTGATGGGCTTCGGCCTGCTGTTCGGGATGGGTCTACTCGGCCTGAGATTTTTCCAGTTTTTGGTGCCGGCGCACAGACCGAAACGGATCGAGTCGGTCCTGCTGGGAACCGAGGAGAGCCTGCCGCTGGACGATGCCGTCCCGATGGAGTTCGGCGGACACAAGCTGCTCGTGCTGAAAACCGGCGAGGGAATCGCCGCCTTTTCCAGGCGTTGTACCGATCTGGGCTGCCTGGTGTCCTGGGACAAGCGGCGCGAAGAGTTTGTCTGTCCCTGCCACCAGGGCATTTACGATAAGCGTGGACTCAACATCGCGGGACCGCCGCCTCGCCCGTTGGACCGCTTTGACATCGTCAAACGGGGAGGACAGTTGTACGTCAACATTCAGAGCGCGTGACAGAGATCGACGGTGAAGAGTGAGGTTAGGGACTTGGTAGCTTCCTTCTCAGTACCCAGTTCTCAGCACTCAGCACTCAGTCATAACGGGGCAACATGGCATCGACTACATCACCAACACCGCAAGTAGCCGAATCGAAAAGTGAAAGCAAGAGCTGGATCGACTATATCCAGAAGGACCTGCCCGAGCATCTGGATTGGTGGCCCTACACGCTCGGAGCGATTCCGCTGACGTTGTTCGGGTTCCTGGTGACGACCGGGCTGCTGTTGACTTTCTACTATGTGCCGTCGCCGGGGAAGGCCTATGAGAGCGTCGAGCACATTACGCACGAGGTGTACCTGGGCTGGTTCATACGGGGCGTCCATAAGTTTTCCGTGGATCTCATGATCCTGTTCCTGCTGTTCCACGTGATCCGTGTGTTTCTCACGCGCGCCTACCGGACGCCGGGAGAATTGAAATGGGTAAGTGGCTCGATCGTCCTGTTCGTGACGTTCGCGATGGGGTTCACCGGCTACTCATTGATTTTTGACAATGTCTCCTACTGGGGCATGACGGTCGTCACCAATATGCTGGGCTCGTTGCCGATCGTCGGGACACCGCTTCTCTACCTGCTGCGCGGAGGCGAAGAGGTTTCCGACAACACGTTGTTGCGGCTCTATGACCTGCACACCAAGTTGCTGCCGGTGCTGCTCGTCGTGCTGGTGGGCGGGCACGTCATCACCGTGCGGTTGATCGGCTTCGCGGATGTGGCCGGGAGCCGCAGCTTCCATCCGTTCTATCCGGTTCACACCCTGTATATGGGGGCCGTCGCCGTGGGGCTGCTGTTGTTGATCGTGGATCTGGTCATGATCTTTCCGCCGACCTTGGGGCCGCCCGCCAATCTTCAAGAGGTTGCAGCGGACGTGTCGCCGCCCTGGTATTTCTCCGCGCCTTATATGGTGATTTCTTTGCTCCCGGGACCGGTCGCCTTGTGGGGGTTGCTTGCTGGCGCGGGGTTGTTCGTCGTCTATCCGTTCGTGGATCGCGCGCTGGCGCAGCGGGGTTGGCCGATGGGTCTCATCAATGGGGTGGTGGGGGCGATCGCCCTTGGGACGATGATCGTCCTGATGTATCTGGACACGAGGATGTGAGTGTAACCGGAACCTAGTCGGGCAAGGGAACAGTTCTGGAGGGAGCTAGCAATGGATGATCTGGATAACAAACTGGAGAACAAGACAGAGCCGGCGCATGGGGGCAACGGCGCCCTGAATTTCACTCGCTACATGATCGGCGGGTTGTGTCTGATCCTGTTTCTGGCCCTGACCGGGGTCGGTTACGTGCAGGTGGAAGAGCGACGCGAGGGCGGCATCAGGCCGTTTGTCTCGGCGGAGAACAAGAAGTGTATTGATTGCCACCTGGCGAAGGATGTCTCGGTAGGTGGGATCAACGATTGGAAGGTCAGCCGCCACGCGCCGAAAGGGATCGGCTGCGTCGAATGTCACCGGGCGGAAAAGGGCGACGCCGATGCCTACGACCATGAAGGTTTCCTGATCTCCACGCTCGTGACCCCCAAGGATTGCATGCGCTGCCATGACAAGGAGGCTGGTCAGTTCGAACGGTCCCATCATGCCAAGGCCGCCCAATTCATCGGTTCGTTGGACAATTTTCTCGGCAACGTCGTGGAGGGGCCGGAGGTCGGCACGACCGGATGCGCCGGTTGCCATGGGAGCGTGGTCAAGGTGATGGAAAACGGGAAGCTCCATCCCTCGACCTGGCCGAATTCGGGGATTGGCCGGGTGAACCCCGACGGATCGAAAGGCACCTGTTCTGCCTGCCATGCGCGGCACGGGTTCTCCGTGGCGCAAGCGCGGCAGCCGGAGAGCTGTGGGCGTTGTCACATGGGGCCGGACCATCCGCAAATCGAGGCCTACTATGAAAGCAAGCACGGGGTCCTGTTCACGGCAAACAAGGACAAGATGAAGCTCAGCCATCCAAAAGACGCCTGGTTGCCCGGGAAGGACTATCAATTCCCCACCTGTGCCACCTGCCACATGAGCGCGACCTCGACCCAGGAGGTGACGCACGATGTCGGAGACCGAATCAGTTGGACCCTGCGTCCGGTGATTTCGACGCGCTTGGAAAACCACGAGGCCAGGCGCAAGGCCATGACCCAGGTTTGCTCGTCCTGCCACAGCGAGCAGATCGTCGAGCGGTTCTTCACGCAGATGGATAGCGGGATCGCGCTCTATAACGAGAAGTTCGGCAAGCCGGCGAAGGTCGCCATGGACCGGCTGAAGGAACTGGGGAAGATCACGCCCACGCCGTTCGACGAGGAAATCGAATGGGTGTTCTACGAACTCTGGCACCATGAAGGCCGGCGCGCCCGCCATGGCCTGTCCAAGATGGCGCCGGATTACGTGCATTGGCAGGGCTTTTACGAGGTGGCCAAACACTTCTATGTCAAATTTCTTCCAAAAGTGAGGGAGCTGTCTCCGGCGGTCGCCAAGGATCTCCTGGCGCAGGAGACACACCGATGGATGGAGAAAGGCATGACCAAGGACGAGATTGCACAGATGCTGGAGTTTTACGACAAGGAGATGCAAGGCAAGCGCGGCGGCGGATAATCGAGAAAGGCACAAAAGGCACGAAAGGATTGTTATGAACAAGATCGAGGCCATCAAACGAGAGCGAGACGGACTGGTGGTTCGGGACCTGATTGCCCACTACGCGGCGGCCGGGTGGCAATCGATTCCGGAGGCTGACGTCCAGCGGCTCAAGTGGCATGGCCTCTTCTTGCGCAACCCGACGGCGGGGTTCTTCATGCTCCGCGTGCGGATTCCCGGAGGGCTGACGACGACGTGCCAGTTGCGGGTGTTGGCGGACCTGGCTGGGACCTATGGGAACGGTTTGCTGGATGTGACAACGCGCCAACAAATCCAGCTTCGGCACCTGCGGATCGAAGACGTCCCCGCAGTGTTTGCTAGGATGGAAGAAGTCGGACTGACATCGCTGCAAACCGGCATGGACAACGTGCGGAACGTGATGACCTGTCCGGTGTCAGGGCTCAGTCCGGATGAGATCGTGGACAGCATAGGACTGGCGCGGGCTATCAACGAGGAGGTTATCGGAAACGCGACCTTTTCCAATTTGCCCAGGAAACTGAATGTGGCCGTGACCGGCTGCCCGCACAACTGTGTCCACATGGAAACGCAAGATCTGGCCTTGGTCCCCGCCTACTACGATCTGGGCCATGACCGTTGCGTCGGCTTCAATGTGCTGGTGGGCGGCAAGCTTGGCTCCGGCGGGTATCGCATCGCCACGCCCCTGGATGTCTTTGTGAGTCCGGAAGAGGCGCTGGAAGTCTGTCGGGCGATCCTGGAAGTCTATCGCGACCATGGGCCCAGGGAGAATCGCACGCAGGCGAGATTGGCCTTTTTGATCGACGCCTGGGGAGAGGCCCGGTTCAGAGCGGAGGTTGAAGCGCGGGTGGGAAAACCTCTGCGGCCGGCCGGCGTCGATGCTCGGAAGCATGGTGAGCAAGACCATGTTGGGATCTTCCGGCAACGGCAACGGGGGATGAACTATGTGGGACTGAAGGTCCTCGTTGGACGGGTCACGGCGGGCGATCTCGTGAAGGTGCTCGATCTGGCTGATAAGTACGGCAACGGGGAGGTGCGCCTGGCGCCCAATCAAGCGCTGAT
The DNA here is from genome assembly GCF_947241125.1 of Nitrospira tepida. NCBI lineage: Bacteria > Pseudomonadati > Nitrospirota > Nitrospiria > Nitrospirales > Nitrospiraceae > Nitrospira > Nitrospira tepida. The sequence continues at coordinate 1,742,699 of NZ_OX365700.1, forward strand.
CATTCCCAATGTCAGCGATCGGAAGGTCGGTGAGCTGGCCGAGGAACCCTTGCTCAAACGATTCACCTACAATCCCAATGCCCTCTATCGGGGTCTCGTGAGTTGTGTCGGGAGCGACTACTGCAACCTGGCGGTGATCGAAACCAAATCGCGAGCGGTCCAGACGGCCAAGGCGCTGGAGGCAAGACTGAGCACGACCTTGAAGCCGATCACCATGCACTGGTCGGGCTGTCCGGCCGGCTGCGGCAACCATCTGGTGGCGGACGTGGGCTTGCTGGGCAAAAAAGCCAAGGTCGATGGCAAAGTGGTCGAGGCGGTGGATGTCTATATCGGTGGGCGGTCCGGGCCGGACCCCAAACCGGCGATCAAGCTCATGGAGGACATCCCCTGCGAGAGGTTGCCGATGGTCCTCGAAGGGCTGCTCCCGTATCACACGAGGGAGAAGATGCATCGGGTGCGGGGCCGCGAACAAAGGAAGCCGGCGGCGGCTGCGCCTCCGGCGACTGAGCGCGCGGCCTGCCGGGTCGCGTGAAGGGGAAGTTTGACGTTGCCTCGCGTCCAGATATACAGTAGTGATGTCACTACTTCATAGGGGTGCACTGGTGCAGATTGGTCTTCGTGATGCGAACCAGCAATTCTCTCGGCTGATAAAGGCTGTCAGGGGTGGCCGGGAAGTGTTGTTAACGGAGCGTGGTAGGCCGCTCGCAGTGATTCGGCCCATTCACCCCTCTGACCAAACCGAGTCGGCCATCCGAAGGCTTGAGACGGCCGGATTCCTGAGGCCGGCAGCCAAGCGGGGGGTACTGCCGTCCTGGAAGCCACGGGTGCTGCGTGGTGAATCACTGTCCAAGACGGTTCGCGAAGGGCGAGATGACCGGTGACGCCGGCGCCCTGGGCCTATTTTGACACCAGCATGTTGGTGAAACGATACGTCAAGGAAGCAGGGTCCTCTGTTGCGCGAAAACTATTCCAGCGGTATCGGTTTCTTTCTTCCGCCGTGGCTCCAGTCGAAGTCCTCTCTGCGTTGGCCCGAAGGAGAGCCGCCGGCGAATTGACCCAGCGTGACTTTCTCGCTATTCGGGCAAGACTTCACAAGGATCGGGCTTACTGGGAGTTGATTGAAGTCGGGCCAATCGTGCTCAGTCATGCCGAAGAGCTAGTCGAGAAAACAGGGCTCAGAACGCTCGATGCCCTGCATGTCGCATCCGCACTCAGCTTCCAGGCTGCTGTTAGCTTGACCATTCCCTTCGTTACCGCTGATATAAGGCAGCGCGAAGCGGCGGAAGCGCTATCCCTCAATCTGGTGTGGGTGGAATAGCACCTGCCGCACGTCAGGAACCAGAGTCTACCAGGCCGGCCTAACCCGCATTATTCATGAACGCTTCTGCTGCTTTGGCCCATTGCAACAGAGGAGCAACGGGCGCCCCGATTCGCCGCTGCGACAGAGCCAAAATGAGAAGTCGAAGGCAACGTACCTCTCCGCCGCGATGTGATCGGACGCGGCGGCTCAAGCGAAGCTTGGTATGGCGGGCGTGCTCGCCGCTTAGTCCCTCGACGTACTGTTTCAAGTACGCCTTGGTCCCTCGCGGCTGTGCTTGGGGGTACCCATTGCTCTTTTTCATTGCAATGGGTCCAACGCCTGGCGACTGCCGGGTACCCGTTGCTCTTCACGATGCAACGGGTGGAACGCGACGAACCGTCATGAATAATGCGGGCTCATCCTTCTTTCGATGCTGCGAGGCGAGCTCTTCATAGATAAATTGGCGATGGCAGACGGTCATGATGCGAATCGTGCGGGTCTTCCGATTGACGGCGTAGACAATGCGGAACCGGCGAACGCGAAACTTCCACAGTCCGTCGAGTTCGCGCAGCAGTGGCTCGCCACATTCGGGGTCAGCAGCAATGGCTCAAATCGCTGATTTGACGGAGCGCTTCAAAAGTCAATACTCATGCCTGGCCCCCCCCAATTTGGCCACTAAAACACCGTAGGGCTTATCAGGTATAATTTTTAAAAAAGTACTTTGCACCTCGTTCGGATAGTGCTTAAAGGTAACCTCTTTTTCTCTTCCTTCGACTACAAACCCCTTGCTGCTGAGTAAAGATTCCATTGTGGAAATATCACTGTAGCTCAGAGAGTCAGTTGTCAAGATGATCTCATAACCCGTTTTCTCGCAACCGGCTAAGCATAGCAGTAATCCCGCCACTAAAAAGAGTTTCATAATTCGTTCTACTTCACCTCTTCACGTTACCATTGTGGCACCGGATGATAATAACGTTCAAGGAGACCAAACCTATGAGAACCATCTATGAACCCCGTTCCATTTATAAATCCAACTGCTCCACCTACGGTCAAAGAAGCTGCATGAGCTGGAATGTATGCCAGCCCAAATTGAGTCCCTTGTGGCATATGACCAACTTCATGGTCTCTAATGGTCTTTCCTGGAACTAACTGCTTATCCCTATATAAAGGATCACCAAGTTGTATTTCTGGTCCAGCGATGACATTTCCGAAGGTAACCAATCCTGGTGTATCGACATTATAGACAAACACTCCGTCGTTGAATGTAGGCTTTGTCATGTCCGATGCAATATAACCATAGGCATGCCCGATCGCCATGTTCGCCGCTTCTCCGGCAGCCCAGCCTACCGCTCCCCACATCGCAGCCCGTCCAATCTCGCCTCCGGTTATCCCGGCATAGGTTGCACCAAAAACCGATCCTGTCAAAGCGCTGTTGAACAGTCTGTTCCCGATACTTCCCCATTCCATATTCCCAAATGGTCTGAAGCTCGGAGTCCCGAATGAGCTTGCCGCGCCAAACACGCTGCCAGTCAAGGCCCCCATTCCGATATCTGAACGGGTCATCGCCGAAGATGTCGCACCTGCGCCTCCCCCCGCTAGGCCATATATGAGCGCTGCTTGTTCTGCTGTTGCTGCGATCCCGGACGTAATGGCACTTGCCCCTCCCATAAAACCACCGGTAACCGCGCCGATTGCCATGCCCTGCAAGAAATCCCCGCCTGTCACTGCCGATGTGGTACCCCTCAATATGGCCCCGATTGCAACCCCAATGAGAATATCGTCTATGCCAAAGATATGCCCGCTTGGATCGGTATAGAGCAGCGGACTGTTTCGTGCATAGCTATATCGATTCAGTGTCTGCGGGTCGGTATAGTTCTGCACAATGCTGTCCGGTGAGATAAACCTTCCGATTTCGGCATCATACAGCCGTGCGTTGTAGTTGTAGAGCCCCGTCTCATTGTCGAGTTCTTGATCGGTGTATTTATAGGGAACATCCACCGTCGGGGTGGCGCTGCTCTCGTTGGTCCGCGTCTCCCCGTAAGGATAGTAGGTCAGCGTTTGCACCAGAGCGCCCGTACCGTCGGTGATGACGCTGCTGGAGCCCAGGTGGTCTTGATGCCAATAGTGGACGGCCCCCGTCGTGACCGCCACCGAGGCGATGCGGGTGTCCCCGGCGAAGATGAACCGCGTGCAACTCGTGTTGTCGCACTCATAGAACCGATCGATATAGCGTGTGGTCGTCGTCCCGGCGATCTTCTTCACCCGCCCGCCATCGCCGTCGTAGACGAACGAAGTCGTTTCACCGTTGTGGGAGATCGTCAGCGGCTTATTCTCGAGGTTATACGTGTACGTCCGCCCGCCGCCGCTGATCAGGTTGCCGTTGGCGTCGTAGTTGTAGATTGCCCCGTCGCGGCCATCGCCCGAAGAACTCACGAAGCGGGAAGCGGACAGGAAGACACAATTCCAACCGGCAGCGGGGAAAGCAGCAACTCACCCAGCACAGCTACCTGGGATTGTTAGTCAGGAAGGTACGAGCCAGGCATTTCTCGGGAAGGGCAACGAGATCGATATCGTGCGGGAAAGGAACTTGGTGGAAGGGGCTATCATCGTCCGGCAGCTCGAGCCAGTAGCAGTGTTACTGCAAGAAACCGCGACGGGAATCGACACAGATTGAAAGATCAGCACCGGCCTCCTAGGGAGACAGAGGAATCTGCCTCGGCGAGCCCTCGGATTTACGAATCAACGACTCCCGACACAGTCATCCTGGTAGGAACGATCGCTCCTGGCGAGTGTCCAATCAGGGCCATTTCAAACCTAGGCCAATTCGGCTCGCTCGGGAACAACGCGGTTAGTTCTATCGCACATTCACTCAGGCACGATGTTGTATAATGCGGTCAAATAGTTGTGAGCCCTTTCGGCATAATAAGCCTTCATACGAGGATTGAAGTTTGATCGTCCCGCTTCAATATCCTCAAGAAGTCGATGAAGGTCCTCGCGCAACTCAATAAACCCTAGGCCTGCAGCAAGCATAGCTGCGGCCATGCTCTCAGGTTCTCTTCGGAGCGCCAACCACGAGCGCAGTGCGTCCAGCGCTACTTTGCGTTCATCAGGCTCTTGAACGAGAAGCCTCGCCATGTGTTCTCTGAGATATTCGTATGTCACTTCTCCGGAATCTCGCGCTGGACTCCTTTTCATTATGTATAACATCCATTCTATGAATTCATCCTTAGTCATGGCAGGGTTCGCCATCCTGAAGGGTCGTAGATAGGGTCAGGCATGAGTATTGAGTTTTGGCACTATTTCTCGTCGCGCAGCATGTATTTCGGAGGCGAGTCGCTGGGTGCTCTTACCTCTCACGCGCCAAACGACCGATCGAAGAAACCTCGGGCGGTTGCCGAATGACGATCGAGATCGGCCTGGAATTGCCGCGCGCCGGCTGCCCAGTCCTCGCGCCCGTAGCCGATCCGCCGGGCGAGAAAAACGAAATCGTCCGAGTCCGCCGGCGGGAGCAACAGGTCCCTCGTGTTCCCCCGGACCATGCGCAATCCGTCGACCAGCCGGCGGAAAAAAAGATAGGCTTCGCGGAGCTGTGCTGCGATTTCGGCCGGCAGGATGTCGCAGGAGACGAGCGCGGCGAGCGCGGCCAAGGTATTGGGCGTGCGCAGCGTCGCATGCTGATGCCCGTGCATGAGTTGCAGATATTGGACGGCATATTCGATATCGATGAGCCCGCCGCGACTGTACTTCACGTTGAAGCGTCCAGGCTCGACCAATTCCGCGACCTGCCGGTGCCGGAGATCGAGCGCGATGGTTAAATCCCAGGGAGCGCCGCTGTAAACGAAATCGTCTCGATGGCGCTCAACCAGCCGGCCAAGCCCTTCGTCGCCGGCGATCGCACGCAGCTTGATCAAGGCCTGCCGTTCAAACGGCGCGGCGGACCCGATGGGGCTGTAATACTGTTTGAACTCATCCAGCGTGTTGGCGAGCGAGCCCTTGCTCCCGTGCGGCCGCAGGCGGACGTCGATGTGAAAGATCCCTTCCTGTTTTGCCTCGATCCATTGCAACAATTCCTGGACGAGCCGCTCGAAGAACTCGCTGTTGGCCATCTTGGAGGCTCCGGCCGTGTGGCCGGACCCCTCATAGACCAGCATGATCTCGATGTCGGAGGCATACCCCAGTTCGCGCCCTCCCAGCTTGCCGGCGCCGAGCAGCACGGATGGACAACGGCTTCCGCCGGCCAGGCGGGGGACGCCGAAGAGCTTGGTCAGTTTCTTCAGACAGTCCTCTAAGGTTTGAGCAAGGATCACTTCGGCCAGTTCGGTGAGGGCCAGGGAGAACTCCGGCAAGCCGGAATCACTCTCCAGCAGGTGCTTCATGTCGATCCTGAAGAGCTCCTGATCCTTGAACTGATTCAAGGCCTGCCGGCGCTGCTTTTCCGTGCGGCAGCGCGCCAATCGTTGCTTGAGCGATGTCGCCAGCTTGGCTTTCGGCACCCGCATGGGAAGCGATTGGTAGTCTTCGAGCATCGGCAGCAGGTTCGCGTGTTGCCGCCGGAGGAAGTCCTCCCAGAGAAAATCGCTGGCCCCGAGCAGTTGGGCGAGCAGCGGCAGAGTTTTCTTATGGATGATCCGCAAGAGGCCGACCGGCCTGGTTGCGATTCGTGTCCCGCGTCGCGCCCCCATCAGCTCGTCGAGAAAGAGATCGAAATGGGCGATGGCCTTGGCCGGGTCCGGAGCGAAGGTGAGGGCGTGGGTGAATTGCTTGATCAGGGTCGCGGTGAGTTGCAGCTCCTGCTGCTCGGCCTGGTCCGAGAGTTTCTGGCCTTGCCGGTTCCGCACGTGGAATTCGTCATGGACGAGGAGGCCGCGGTTTTCGACCCGGGCCTTATGGATATAAATGTTGCGCATGGCCAGCGCGTTCGCCAGCGCGTAGAGAAAGGCCGGCGTATCGGTCGATTGAATGACCATGATCGTGTCGGTAGGAGACGACTGATTATCGAAGCGGATCTCCACCGGCTCAAGCAACGTGGTGAAGGCCCCGCGGCGGCGGCTCAGCATTTCCACCAGGCGGCGGTTGACCTGGCGCCGGACATCTTCAAGGCGGGACTCGTCCAGCAACCGGACGATCAGGCTCAGCTCGTCGATCAGTTGGTGCTGTTCCTGCGGCCCGAAGCGGACATGGTCGAGCGGCCGGACGCGAAAGAGATCGACGATCTTTTTGCGACTGAGACCGGGGCGAGTCGCGCGGGGTCGTCCGAACCGGTGACGGACCGGCGCAGCAGGGGCTGGGCCGGCTTCCTCGAATGTGTAAATGAGCCCTTCGCGGATGTCCAACCCGAAGGCCGAGAGGAGGCCGCAGATGGCCGCAAACTCCGAAAAATAATCGTAGGCCACGATCGAGATCGTCAGAAGGCCGTCCGCATACGGTGAGATCTGCACCTGGCAAGGCTCCCGCAGGGTCAGGCGATCGGCGAGCGTGAGGTGCGTCGCCATCAAGTCGATCGGCTGTTGCCGGAGATAGTCCTCGTCCATCCGCGTGACGAAGTCGCGGATGACAGCCGGGTCGATCTGCTGACAGTGGCGCTGGAGCCGCTCGATCAGTTCCGGACGATCAATCGCGGATGCGGCCGCCCGCTTCATGGCCCTGTGAAGACCTCCAGGATTCCGAGATGAGGGTTCGTTGTCCTTGCAGAGTCCCGCCAGTATAATCCATCGCGATGCGAAGTAAACATCGATCCCTCGTCCGCGCGCCTGTGTCTTCTATGTCTCAACACAACCGGCCGGACCCGACCCCCTTGCTCTTTGCGGAAGGACTCGATCCGCAGGAGGTCGCACGGCTGCTCCGTCCTTACGGGCTGACCGACTGGCGCGAGGCGGACGCGAACATCCAATCCCTGGCGGGCGATCCGCTGACACGCCAGAAGTTGGGCGCCATCCTGTCCGATTTGCTGGCCGGGATTGCCGAGACGGCCGATCCGGACCGGGCTCTGGTCCATTGGGATCGGTACGTCCAGGCCACCCTCAACCGGGGGACGTTATACGACTATCTCCGGGAGTCGCCCCGGCTGCTCCATTACCTCTGCGTGATCTTCGGCAACAGTCCGGCCATGGCGGATACGCTCATCCGAGACCCAACCCTGGTCTATTGGCTGGCCAGTCCGGGAGTGCTGGATCAGGCTCCGACGCCGCGCACATTGCGCATATCGCTTGATCACATGCTCAGCAACGTGTCGGCCAAGGAACTGCAACTCGACGCGCTGCGACGATTCAAGCGGCGGGAGATGCTGCGGATCGGAATGCGCGATCTCTTGCGGCTGGCCTCCGTGTCGGAGACGACGACCGCCCTCTCTGACCTGGCCTGTGTGCTGATTCACGCGGCCTATGGGATCGTAGAGGCGGACCTGCGAAGCCTCTACGGCCGTCCGCGCGAGCGGAATCGCCGGGGCGAATGGTTGGACAGCGGATTCGCCGTGATCGGCATGGGGAAGTTGGGAGGGCGGGAACTGAACTACAGCTCGGACGTTGATCTGATCTATGTCTATTCGGACGACGGGATGACCACCGGCCCGGACAACCAAGGGCAGCGGGCATCACAAAGCGCGCGCGGTATCACCAATGAGGAATATTTTGAACATCTTGCCCGGGAACTGACCCATGCATTGACCGACGTGACCACGGAGGGGACCGTCTTCCGGGTGGATCTGCGGCTTCGGGCCGAGGGCACGGTGGGACAGTTGTGCCGCTCGCTCAAAAGTTATGAACAGTATTACGCGACCCGCGGCCAAACGTGGGAACGGATGGCATTGCTGAAAGCGGCGCCGGTAGCCGGTGATCAGCAGGTGGGGCGGACGTTTCTTCGGCGCATGAGACCGTTCATCCTGGGGCACGGGCATCCGACCGAGAGTGACAGCCGCCGCCTCCTGCTGGAAGTCCGGGGGGTGAAGGACATGATCGATCGGAAGATCGCGAAGCGAGGCCAGGAGTCGCGCAACGTCAAGCTCGGGACCGGCGGCATCCGCGAAATCGAGTTCCTGGTCCAAAGCATTCAATTGCTCGGGGGGCGACGGATGCCGGCGATCTGGCAGCGGGGCACGCAGGCGTCGTTGAAACGATTCCAGGAAGCGGGGCTGCTGGCAAGGTCGGAAGCGGAGACACTGGCCAAAGCCTATGTGTTTCTGCGCGACGTGGAGCATAAGCTCCAAATGGTGCACGATCTCCAGACCCACGCCCTGCCGGAAGACGCGCAGGAACTGACCCGTTGCGCGGTTCGGCTCGGATACGACGCCGCGAATCGCTCCGAGGCCATGGCGTGTTTTCTCGCGGACCATCGAAGCCATACGGAATATGTGAACGGCTTGTTCCGCACGTTCTTCGTGCACCCGGAACAGTCTGCGCTCTTACGCCGGGTCATGAAGCGGGTCTCCGCGGCCCGCGGCTGAGTCGCGAGATTGCCTTCTCCCCTTTGGGGAAGAGGGCAGGGCTGAGGAGGCAGAGCCGCAGCGCCGTAAAAAACGCACGGGCCGGGCGGGGATGCTCCCCGCCCGGCCCGCGAGACACAGCCGCTGTTCGTGCGGCTTAGTACATGCCGTCCATCCCGTGATTGTGACCGTGGCCGCCGAGCGGTTCCTTCTTCTCTTCCGGCAGCTCGGTGATCATCACCTGGGTCGTCAGCATCAGGCCGGCCACGCTCGCCGCGTTCTGCAACGCGCAGCGCGAAACCTTGGTTGGATCAATGATGCCGGCTTCCAGCATGTCCACATATTGGTCGTTCGCGGCGTTGAAGCCGAGGCTCGACTTGCTCTCGCTCTTCACCTTGTTGACCACGACGGACCCCTCGACGCCGGCGTTCTCCGCGATCTGGCGGATCGGCTCTTCGAGGGCCCGGCGGACGATGTTCACGCCCACCTGTTGATCGCCGTCGAGCTTGAGGTTCTCAAGCGCCTTCAGGCAGCGCAGATAGGCGACTCCGCCTCCGGGCACGATGCCCTCTTCCACCGCCGCCTTGGTCGCGTGCAGGGCGTCTTCCACGCGCGCCTTCTTCTCCTTCATCTCGGTCTCGGTCGCCGCGCCGACATTGATGACCGCCACGCCGCCGACGATCTTGGCCAACCGCTCCTGCAGCTTCTCGCGGTCGTAATCGGACGTGGTTTCTTCGATCTGGGCCTTGATCTGCTTCACGCGGCCCTCGATCTTCTTCTGGTCGCCATAGCCCTCGACGATCGTCGTATTGTCCTTGTCGATCGTCACGCGCTTAGCGCGGCCCAGGTCGGTGAGCTTCACGTTCTCCAGCTTGAGGCCGAGATCCTCGGAGATCACCTGGCCGCCGGTCAGGATCGCGATGTCCTCCAGCATGGCCTTCCGGCGGTCGCCGAAGCCCGGCGCCTTGACGGCGGAGACGTTCAACGTGCCGCGCAGCTTGTTGACCACCAGGGTCGCCAGCGCTTCGCCTTCGACTTCCTCGGCGATGATCACCAGCGGCTTGCCCATCTTGGCCACCTGCTCCAGCAAGGGGAGCAGGTCCTTCATGCTGCTGACTTTCTTTTCGTTGATCAGAATGAGCGGCTCGTCCAGGACGGCTTCCATCCGCTCGGCGTTGGTGACGAAATAGGGGGAGATGTATCCGCGGTCGAACTGCATGCCCTCGACGACATCCAGCGAGGTGGACATCGACTTGGCTTCTTCGACGGTGATGACGCCGTCCTTGCCGACCTTCTCCATGGCTTCCGCGATCAGCTCGCCGATCGTGGCGTCGCTGTTCGCCGAGATCGTGCCGATCTGCGCGATCTCCTTCTTGCTCTGGCAGGGCCTGCTGAGCTTCTTCAACTCGGCGACCACGGTTTCCACCGCGCGATCGATGCCGCGCTTGAGGTCCATCGGATTGGCGCCGGCCGTGATGTTCTTGGCCCCTTCGCGATAGATCGCCTGAGCCAGCACAGTCGCTGTGGTCGTGCCGTCGCCCGCGACGTCGCTGGTCTTGCTGGCGACTTCGCGCACGAGCTGCGCGCCCATGTTTTCATACGGATTCTTCAACTCGACTTCCTTCGCCACGGTCACGCCGTCCTTGGTGATCGTCGGCGCGCCGAACTTCTTATCGAGAATGGCATTCCGGCCCTTGGGCCCGAGCGTCGCCTTGACGGCGTCAGCCAATTGGTTGACACCCTTCAAAATCGCCGCCCGCGCCTGCTCGTCATACAGCAGTTGCTTTGCCATCGTGATCCTCCTTTACGATCGTCTTCAACAGTGATGTGCGTGTGATGAAATACCGGTGAGGGTCGTTACTTTGTGAACTTGCCTAACACGTCCTCTTCCTTGAGGATCAGGCAGTCCGTATCGTCGATCTTGAGCTTGGTGCCGGAGTACTTGTCGAAGAGCACCTGGTCGCCGACTTTCAACTTCTCGACTTTTTCGCCGATCGCCTGCACGGTCCCTCGCTGTGGCTTTTCCTTGGCCGTCTCGGGCACATAGATCCCGCCGGCCGTCCGTTCCATCTCCTCCGTGTAGGTGATGAACACCCGGTCGCCGAGCGGCTGGAAATTCTTGTAGGCGCTCCCGGTCTTCTCTTCCTGCTTCTCCTTCGTCTCCGTAGCCATACCAAAACCTCCTGTTAGGGTCAGAGCCTGCTGTTGATGTGGACGGTTGAGCGAACCTGTGAGTTGATCGTCGATGACGCCGAAACCAGGTAAATTCCGTCTCTCCGGATCGCCCCCACAGATAGTGATGAAGCCAGCCGAGTCAAGAGGCGGAATGGAAAAAACTTTGCTTCGGTCTGTCCGGTTCGGGAAGATTGATATAAGTTATGGAAATATCGATGAAAAATTTTCTGTCCGGTCAGGTCATGAACGCAGAAATTCGAAATCCTTCACCTCTTTCTTCAGGTAGTCGCGAAGCCGTTTGATGATCCGGGCCTCCAACTGTCTGGTCCGTTCCTTGGTAATGTCGTATTTCTTTCCCAGATCCTCCAGGGTGAGGGGGGTCTCCGAGAGGAGACGGTTGCGGAGAATATCCTCTTCGCGCTCATCGAGAGTTTTGGTGAACTCGGCCAGTTTCTTCCGGAAGAGCGCTCGCAGCTCCTCCTGGGCGAATCGTTCGTCGTGGCCGGTTTCGGCGGACGGCAGCACGTCCAACAGGGTGCCGTCCGAATCCTCGCTGAGCGGCTGATCCAGCGACAATTCCCAGTTCCCGAGCCGCTGATCCATCTCGATGACGTCCCGCTCCCGGACTTGGAGCCGATCCGCCAGGAGCTTGGTGTCCGGGGCATAGCCTTCCCGTTCCAGCTTGGCCTTTTCCTTCCGCAGGTTGTAAAACAGCTTCCGCTGGTCCTGCGTCGTGCCAATTTTAACGAGGCGGAAGTTGTTGAGAAGATAGCGGAGAATGTAGGCGCGCGCCCACCAGGCGGCGTAAGCATGGAACCGGACATTCTTCGTCACGTCGAATTTCTTGATGGCCTGCATGAGGCCGACGTTCCCCTCCTGGATCAGGTCCATCTGATCGAAGCCGGTGTGGAAATATTCAGACGCGACGGCGACGGACACGCGCAGGTTGGCGAGGATGAGTTTGACGGCGGCCTCCCGGCTGCCGAGCACCCGGTATTGATGGAAGAGTTCCAGCTCTTCTTCCTTGGAGAGATAGGGATACTTCCGAACCTCGGCCAGGTACAACTGGAGCGAGGACACCGGTACGAGCGCCGTGCCGCTGTCCCGGGGCGGTTCGGGCATCTCCTCGACGGGTGGCTGGTTCTCCCCGGGAGTCGGCCCCTCCGCGAGATCCGCCTCGGTCGGCTCGTCCAACTCGTCTTCTGTCTCGGGGGAGTCCTGCAAGGGGAGGTCCGGGTCGTTCATGCGTCTTGGGCGATCGTAGTGGTCTATCGTGAGTGCATGCGCGACATGGCGCATGTTGCCTGCCGGTCTGAACGCAGGCGGATCAAAAAGGCTCATTATAAACAGAACGGCCGCGCGGGACCAAATCTGATTCAGCCATGAGCCCGCGTGAATCCCTCTCGATCCAGAATCGCCGCAACTTGCTGCAAAGCCGAACGGTCCCCTATAGTGGTGACGATTCTGATCCAAGGGGTGCCTATTGATGGATGACCACAGGCGGACGGGCGGTAGCCTGATCGGACGGAGGGGAGCGCCGTTGCAGATCGTCCGGGCGTTGCGGTCAGGCCATTGGCCAACACTCCTTGGGGCCTGGCTGCACTTCGAAGTCAGTTTCATGGTCTGGCTCTTGGTGGGAGCCCTGAGCATCGCGATCGCATCGGAGTTAGGATTGAGCGCCACGCAGACGGGACTGCTCGTGGCAGTGCCCCTGCTTAGCGGGGCGCTCCTTCGGATTCCGGTGGGGATCAGTAGTGATCGTATGGGTGCAAAGCGGACGGGCTTGGCCATTCTGCTGTGTGAGTTAGCCGGTTTGGGCTGGGCCTGGCTCGGCGCGTCCTCCTATCTCCACATGCTGCTCACCGGCTTGCTGCTCGGCGTGGCGGGAGCCAGTTTCGCGGTGGCGCTGCCGCTGGCGAGCCGCGTCTATCCACCGGCCCATCAGGGATTGGCCATGGGGATCGCGGCTTCGGCGAACAGCGGGACCGTCCTCGCAATGTGGTTTGCTCCCCGAATCGCCGAGTTGACCGGATGGCAGGGCGCGTTCGGCGTGATGGCGGCTCCGGTTCTGATGACGACCCTGTTGTTCGCCGGGCTTGTCCAGAGTGACCGGCGCCTGGGACGGACGGGAGCGGTCGCATGGCGGCCGGCTCTGGTTGATGTTGGGCGAGATCCGTTCATGTATTGGTTGTGCGGCCTGTACGCCATCACCTTCGGCGGGTTCGTCGGGCTCTCCAGTTCGCTCCCGTTCTTTTTGCACGACCACTATGCAGTGGGTGTCGTCGCCGCCGGATCGCTGACCGCTCTTTGCGGGCTGGTCGGGAGCCTCATCCGTCCCCTGGGCGGGTACGTTGCCGACCGGGTCGGCGGCCTGACGGTGCTGCCGACGATCCTGGGCGCCATAACCCTGTTGCTCGCCTTCGTCGGAAGCCTGCCCACGCTGCCCTGGGCCGTAGTACTGATCGTCACGGCCGTGGCGGCCATGGGATTTGGGAACGGCGTGGTGTTTCAAGTGGCCTCGGGCCGATTTGCCAAACAGATGGGAATTGTTTCAGGGGTCGTCGGAGCCGCCGGCGGTCTGGGTGGCTTTCTCCTCCCTCTCTGTTTGGGCTGGCTCAAGGATCTGACCGGCACCTTCTCGTTCGGATTCTGGCTGTTTGCGGCCTGCGCCGGCTGGGGGCTGGTCGGGGCCAGGTATCTCAAGGGACAGCCCCGGTATGCCGGCGACCTACCGATGGTATAGTGCCGTGGGTCGGGTGTGCGGCATGGGCGGCATGTTTGGCGCGTTTGGATCGCTGCGGCGCCACGGTTCTCCATTGACTCCCGGCGGGCAACCCTTTAAGAGTGACGCCGTCACGTAATGCGGTAGGTCCGGGGAGGCCGAGAAAGTACGACAGCCTATGAAAACACAATTTGACCGGATCGAAGACGCGATCAGGGACATCAAGAAGGGACGCTTCGTTATCCTGGTCGACGACGAGGATCGGGAGAATGAAGGCGATCTGGTGATCGCGGCGGAGAAGATCACCCCGCAGGCCGTGAACTTCATGGCCAAACACGCCCGCGGGCTGATCTGCCTGGCCCTGACCCCGGAACGGGTGGAAGAGCTGCAACTACCCCAGCAGGCCGTGGAGAACACGGCCTCGTTCGGCACGGCCTTCACGGTGTCGATCGATGCGCGCCGGGGCGTGACGACCGGCATTTCCGCGGCGGATCGGGCGACGACCATTCATGTGGCGATCGATCCCAAGTCCAAACCCTCCGACCTGGCGAGACCCGGGCATATTTTTCCGCTGAAGGCGCAGAAGGGCGGCGTGCTGAAGCGGGCGGGCCAGACGGAGGGGTCCGTCGATCTCGCGCGGCTCGCAGGGCTCTATCCGGCCGGCGTCATCTGCGAAATCATGAACGAGGACGGGACGATGGCGCGGGTGCCGGAGCTGATGAAGTTTGCGCGGACCCACAAGCTCAAGATCGTGACGATCAAGGCGCTGATCGAGTATCGGATGCGTCGCGAGACCTTCATCAAGCGTATTGCCGGCGCGCATCTGCCGACGATCTTCGGGGATTTCGAGGCGGTGGCGTTCGAGAACGAAATCGACGGGGCGACGCACATCGCGCTGGTCAAGGGCCGGGTGGACAGCGGCGAGCCGACGCTCGTGCGGGTGCACTCGGGCTGCCTGACCGCCGATGCGCTAGGCTCGCTCCGCTGCGACTGCCGGGATCAGCTCCATCGCGCCATGGAGATCATTCAGAAAGAGGGCCGGGGCGTGCTGCTCTATCTGAACCAGGAAGGACGCGGCATCGGCCTGCTCAACAAGATCCGCGCCTACGGCCTGCAGGACCAGGGTAGCGATACCGTGGAGGCCAATTTGAAACTGGGCTTCAAGGCCGATCTCCGCGACTACGGCGTGGGCGCCCAGATCCTGGCGGATTTGGGTCTGCACCAGATCAAGCTCATCACCAACAATCCTCGCAAGATCGTCGGGATCGAAGGGTATGGGTTGCGCGTCGTGGAGCGGGTGCCCATCGAGATCGCGCCGCGGGACGCCAACGTGAAATATCTCAAGACCAAGAAGGCGAAATTGGGGCACCTGCTCCGGAAGGTGTGAGCCGGTTCTGCGCGGCCGATCCATGAACCCATGAAAGCGATCAAAGGCTCTTCGGACGCGTCGGGATTGCGGTTCGGCATCGTGGTCAGCCGGTTCAACAAGTTCGTGACGAGCCGGCTTTTGAGCAGCGCGATGGAGACCCTCACCAAGGCCGGAGCCGGCGAGGACCAGATCGAGGTCGTGCGGGTGCCGGGGGCGTTTGAAATTCCCCTGGTCGCCCGGACCATGGCGCGGTCAGGGCGATTTGACGCAGTGCTGTGTCTGGGCGCGGTGATCCGGGGGGACACGCCGCATTTCGAATACATCAGCGCCGAAGCCAGCCGGGGGATCGCGCAGGCCTCGTTGGATTCCGACGTGCCGGTCGTGTTCGGGGTGCTCACCACCGAGACCGTGGCGCAGGCGATCGAGCGCGCCGACCCGCAGAAATACAATCGCGGGGCGGAGGCGGCCAAGACGGCCATCGAGATGGCCAACGTGATGAAGCAGTTGCAGGCCGGTGACGCCGCCGCCGGAGTCAAGGGACAATCGAGACCCGTGCGCCGGACGCGGCCGCGCAAGAAACCCATATGAGCCGCCGTCCATCGACCAGACATGAGGCCAGGGAACGAGCGCTCCAGTTGCTGTTCCAATGGGACATCCACGAGCAGGGCGGGGCCTGGGAGCAGGATTTTTGGGAACAGTTCCCGCTCGAAGAGGAGGCCAAGGAGTTCGCGACCGGTCTGGTGGCCGGGGTCCGCAAGTGCCTGCCGGAATTGGATACCGTCCTCGGCCGCTACGCCACGAATTGGAAAGTCAGCCGCATGCCGATCGTGGATCGCAACATCCTCCGTTTGAGCCTGTACGAGCTGCTGTGGATGCCGGAACTGCCGGCGAAGGTGAGCATCAACGAGGCCTTGGAGCTGGCCCGCGCCTTCGCGGACGAAGAGGCCCGCGGTTTTGTCAACGGCGTGCTCGACAAGATTCTGAACAGCGAACCACGCTTGGCTGCCAAGCGGGCCGAGATTCTCTCGACGAATTGAGCCAGGGTGTCAGAGTGTCCACTGTTTCCATAAGCGAGCCCGTCCATGATTGACCGTTACACCCTGCCGCGCATGAAGGCCATCTGGGACCTCCGGCGCAAATACGAGATCTGGCTGGAGGTCGAGCTGGCCGCCTGCGAGGCCTGCGAGCGAAACGGAGAGGTGCCGAAGGGCACGGCCAGGCGCATCCGCAAGAAGGCGCGGATCGACCCGGAGCGGATCGCGGAGATCGAGCTGGTCACGAAGCATGACGTGATCGCGTTTCTAGAATCGTTGGCCGAGTCGGTCGGGCCGGACGCCCGCCACCTGCACAAGGGGCTGACCTCCTCGGACATCGTCGATACCTCGCTCGCGGTCCAGATGACGCAGGCCTTGGACATCATTCTGAGCGATGTCCAATCCTTGCTGGCTATCCTCAAAGCCAAGGCCCTGGAGCATCGCGACACGGTCATGGTCGGCCGCTCGCACGGCATCCACGGCGAGCCCATCTCGTTCGGCTTCAAGCTCGCGATCTGGTACGAAGAGATGAAACGCCACCTGGCGCGGCTCCGGGCGGTGCGGGCTGAGGTTGCGGTGGGGAAGCTCTCGGGCGCGATGGGCACCTTCGCCCATCAGGGGCCGGAGGTCGAGGAGTACGTGTGCAAGAAATTGGGCTTGGCTCCCGATCCCGTGTCGAGTCAAGTTGTTCAGCGCGACCGGCATGCGGCCTACCAGACGGCGCTGGCATTGCTGGCGGCGAGCATCGAGAAGATCGCGACCGAAATCCGCCATCTTCAGCGGACCGAGGTGCTGGAGGCCGAGGAATTTTTCTCGGAAGGGCAAAAGGGCTCCTCCGCCATGCCGCACAAGCGGAACCCGATCGCCTCGGAAAATTTGTGCGGGCTGGCCCGGGTCGTGCGCGCGAACAGCCTGGCCGCCATGGAAGACGTGGCGCTCTGGCACGAGCGCGACATCAGCCATTCGTCGGTCGAGCGCATCATCATGCCGGACAGCACGATCCTCGTCGATTACATGCTCGTGCGGATCACCGACCTGGTGAAGAACCTACTGGTGTACCCCGAGGCCATGAAGCGCAATCTGGAATTGACCGGCGGCTTGGTCTATTCGCAGCGGCTGTTGCTGGCTCTGATCGGGAAGGGGGCGCAGCGCAAGGAGGCCTACGAAGCCGTACAGCGCAACGCAATGGCGGCGTGGAAGGGCGGGCCGCCGCTGGAAGAGGGGGCCGGGAAGGACCCCTTCATCACCAAGTATTTGAGCCGGCAGGAGATCGCGCGTTGCTTCGATCCGATGTACTATCTGCGACATCTTGGCAAGATCTACCGGCGTGTTTTTGGCGCGGCACCGGCTGGCAAGGAGAAACCGGGGCGGCGGTAGGCGAACGGGAAGGATGGACCCATGGCCGACACGATCACCAAAGGGGCGATGTTGTACGAGGGCAAGGCGAAGAAGATCTTCTCCACGGACCGGCCGGACCGGGTGATCCAGTATTTCAAGGACGACGCGACGGCCTTCAATGCGCAGAAGCGCGGCACGATCGTCGAGAAGGGTGTGGTCAACAACAAGGTGTCGGAGCGGCTCTTCCGGCTGCTGGAGCAGGGTGGCGTGCCGACGCATTTTCTCGAACGGCTCAACGACCGCGAGATGCTGACGAAGAAGGTCGCGATCGTGCCCTTGGAAGTGGTGGTCCGCAACGTCGTGGCCGGCAGCCTGGCCAAGCGCTTGGGACTGAAGGAAGGGGAGCCGATCGAGCCGCCGCTGGTCGAGTGGTATTACAAACACGACGCGCTGGGCGATCCGTTGCTCGCCGACGAGCATGTGCGGCTGCTCAGGTTGGCCACACCGGAGCAACTGGCCGAGATTAAGCGGCTGGCGCTGAAAACCAACCAACTGCTCCAGCCGTTCTTTCGCGAGCGCGGCATGATCCTGGTCGATTTCAAGCTGGAGTTCGGGTTAGCCGACGGCCGGCTCCTGCTCGCGGACGAAATCTCTCCCGACACCTGCCGCTTCTGGGACCAGACGACCAAGGAATCCATGGATAAGGACCGCTTCCGGAAGGACCTCGGCAAGATCGAAGAGGCCTATCAAGAGGTGCTGAAGCGTGTCTGCGCCTGAGCCTCCATCGCCGAAACCCACGACCGCCCAGCGGCTCATGGACTATGGGCTCATGGCTGCCATCCTGGTCTGGGCCGGAGCCGTCGGTCTGATGGCCATCAACCTGCCCGAGAGTCCCTGGCGCTGGGTCTTCGCCGGCCTTTCGATCGCCGGGGTGGCCACCGTGTACGGCATCGTCCGGATCAGGCGTTATATCAACAGTCTGTCGAAACCGTCCGCGCAGGAGAAACGACCGTGAAGGCGAAGATTCATGTCACGTTGAAGCAGGGAATTCTCGATCCGCAAGGCAAGGCCATCGAACATGCCTTGGAGTCGCTGGGGTTCAAGAACGCCGGCAATGTACGGGTCGGCAAATACATGGAGCTGGATGTGCAGGAACAAGACCGGGCCAAGGCGGAATCGCAGGTCAAACAGATGTGCGAGACGCTGCTGGCGAATACGGTTATTGAGGAGTACCGATACGAGTTGACCTCGTAGTAGTCTGTGATTCTCTCAGCACTCAGCACTTAGCACTCAGGACTCAAGTATGAACATCGGCGTCATTGTCTTTCCCGGCAGCAACTGCGATCACGACTGCGAGCATGTCTTTAAGACCCTGCTCGGGCAATCGGTGCGGATGGTCTGGCACAAGGAGACGTCGCTGGCCGGGCTTGATGCCGTGATCCTGCCGGGCGGATTTTCCTACGGCGATTATCTGCGGACTGGCGCGATCGCGCGGTTCTCGCCGGTGATGGGGGCCGTGAAGGAGTTTGCCCGGGCGGGCGGGCTGGTCCTCGGTATCTGCAACGGCTTTCAGATCCTGCTCGAAGCCGGGTTGCTCCCCGGGGCGATGCTGCGCAACCGCTCGCTGAACTTCATCTGCAAGGATGTCCACGTTCGGGTCGAGAACGCGGCCACGCCCTTTACCGGCCGCTGCGAACCGGGGCAGGTGTTGAAACTTCCGATTGCCCATGCGGACGGCAATTACTACACCGATCCGGTGACCTTGGCTGGGCTTCAGGCCAATGCGCAGATCGTCTTTCGTTATTGCACGGCGGACGGCAGGGTGACGCCGGAGGCGAATCCCAACGGCTCGCTCGACAACATCGCGGGCATCAGGAATGCGGCGGGAAACGTGCTAGGCATGATGCCGCATCCGGAGCGGGCATCCGAGGGGTTGCTGGGCAACGAGGACGGGAAGCTGATTTTCTTGTCGATGCTGGAGGCGATGAAGAAGGTGGGGGTGTGACGGCCGGAGTCTGCCTGCTCAACACGCCGGCTCGACCGCACGCTGCCTCCATTTGCTCGGCTGCGGAACTTGTTCGCTTGGACGCTGCGCGTGAAGCGACCTGCGGGCAGTCCTCGCCGCCGCTTTGCGGACGCATCTGATCGGCAAGAGCGGTATCCCGAGCCAGCGTGTGATTCGCGACGCAGATCCCGGCCGTCGCGCGTGGTAAGTAGAGCGGAAATATTTAGGATGAAGATAGTGGGCAAAGGCATGGCCAGCCGCTTTGACGCCTTCGCGGTCACCCTTTCGGAGTTCGTCAGGCGGAAGCCTTCTGGAATTACCTCCGCCACTGGCTGTGCAGCCTGTGTAGCGTCGGTCAGTTCCAGCTTTCCTGTCTGCGTCACTCTCGATGGGTCCCGACCGCTCCCGGCAATACCGCTCTGGCCCTGCCCTTCGTCAGTCGTATGAAAAGTGAGTGGTAGATGAGTCAAGCCTTCATCATCATGCAGATTGGCAATGCTGATCTGGATCGTGTTTGTGAGCAAGCGATTGTGCCAGCCCTTACCGCTTGCGGATTGGCACCTAAGCGTGTGGATAAGCACAACAGGGGCGAACTCCTTAAGAGTGAAATCATTTCCTTCATTGAGAATTCAGACATCATTGTCGCCGACCTAACCAATGAAAGACCAAACTGTTATCTAGAGGTCGGGTACGCTATGGGCGTTGACAAATTTCGCAACCTAATATTAACGGCGCGAGAAGACCATAACCACGACAGCAACAATCATGTCCGAGGCGGCCCCAAAATTCATTTTGATCTGAGTGGGTACGATATTCTTTTCTGGCACCAGGATAACTTGAATGAGTTTCGATCTGAACTTGAGAAGCGTATTAGACGGAGGCAGGCGATTCTCGCTCCCACGTCCGTTAGTCCTCTGAGGGTATGGGATAACGATTGGATAGAAGTTCATCGAGCTAAAGCAATATCAGGATTGCAAGCTGTCCAAAAAACCGCCAACCCTGGGTTTTTAGAGATTACGTTTACCCTATCCGGCGACAAGCCCACTCTAGTACAAACTGTTTTGCTTGAGGCTGCCAAGGACGCTCAGATCAAGACTTTTGGCTGGCCAATTGGGGTCGTCTTAGACACGCGTGATGAGTATCGTCCTCGCCCTACATCTGACGGGATCGTCGCCGAAATCGCGGTGAAGGATCGGAAGAGTTATGACTACTGGTCACTCAGGCGCAATGGAGACTTCTATCTTCTGCAAAGCCTTTTTGAAGACATGCAAGGGACTGGGCAGATCTATTTCAATACGCGCATTGTTAGAATGACGGAAGCACTTCTGTATTGCGCAAGGCTTTATTCGAGGCTTGGTATTCAGAGCACTACGGTTGTTAACATTCATGTTATTCACGGAGGGCTTACAGAACGTGTCTTAAGCAGTGCAGGCGGTTTAAGGGATCTCCATTGGAATTACTCTACGATGGAAAAAGAAGTGCCATCTGAAATTGCGGCTCCGCTCTCACGCATTGAGTCTGACCTGGTGCCATTGGTCAAAACTCTGGTCCACCCCCTATTTATGGTGTTTGATTTCTTCGATCCTTCTGATGGTCTGTACAGCAATATCGTCAACAATTTTGTTGATGGTAAAGTCACTTGAAGCAAATACGGTGTCCCAAGGCCATGGATTCCTTTGCAAAACTTGAGAATGAAGAGGCAACAAGGGCAAGGAATCGGCAGTGTCAAGGGATGTGAGCGGAGGTGCTATGGAAGTCTTTCCTGGCATTTCGATGGATCCCAATATTCGCTTCGGAAGCCCTGCTTGACGGGCACCAGAATTATTGATGTGGCCACGGTCGTGGGAGCCCTCGCGGCCGGTGAAAGCTTTGACGCTGTACAGGAGGCCTATTCACTCACCAACGAGCAATTCTGGCTGCGCTCCGGTATGCCGCGCATGTTGCCGAGCATATACCGCCGGCAGTTAAACAGGCCTCTTGAAAATCCGATGAGATAGACGTTGCCTTTATTCGTGAGACTGGCGGAGGGTGGTGTTTGGTGGACGATCTGGGAGGATGAACTATGAGTAAAGCCACCGTCAAGGAGGAGATGAGAAAGATGTTGGAATCCCTTCCAGAAGATTGCACCTGGGAAGATATTCAATATCACATCTACGTCAGGGAAAAGATTGAACGTGGAATGGCCGCTGCGGACGCCGGCGACATTATTTCTCAAGAGGAGGCGGAAAAGAAGGTGGAGCAGTGGCTAAAGTCGTCTGGACAGGGACAGCGTTAAGGGATCTAGAAGTTATTGTCAGATATATCGCTATGGATTCTCCGCGGTATGCGGAGCGATTCTCGAAGCGATTGGTTCAGGCCCCCCGCGTGCTGAAACAGTACCCATCTCTTGGAAGATGGTGCCAGAATACCAATTGCCGAACCTTCGAGAGTTGATTCATGGGGCATACCGCATCATCTACGAAATTCGCCAAGACACCTGCTACATTGAAGCTGTTATTCACTCAAGCCGGGATTTGATGAGGCATTATGAACCGGGCCAGTGGGATGTGACCGAATGATCATCACCAAAGACCTCCTCGTGCAGCATAAGCTGACGGAGGAGGAATACAAGAAGATCGTCGAGATTCTCGGGCGGGAGCCGAACCTGACCGAGCTGGGCATGTTCTCGGCCATGTGGTCGGAACATTGCTCGTACAAGAGCTCGCGCATTCATCTCAAGAAGCTCCCCACGACGGGACCGAGGGTGGTGCAGGGGCCGGGCGAGAACGCGGGCGCGGTGGACATCGGCGACGGGCTCTGCGGGGTCTTCAAGATGGAATCGCACAACCATCCCTCGTTCATCGAACCCTATCAGGGAGCCGCGACCGGAGTCGGCGGCATCCTGCGGGACATCTTTACGATGGGCGCCAGGCCGGTGGCCCTGTTGGATTCGCTGCGTTTCGGCGGGCTCGAGAATCCGAAGAACCGCCACCTCATGAAGGGGGTCGTTTCGGGGATCGCGGGCTACGGCAACTGTATGGGCGTGCCGACGGTGGGCGGTGAAACGGTTTTCAATGACATCTATACGCTCAACCCGCTCGTCAACGTCTTTTGCCTCGGGATCGCGCGGAAGGACCGGATTTTTCTCGGCAAGGCGGCCGGTGTCGGCAATCCCTTGATCTATGTCGGGTCGAAGACCGGGCGGGACGGGATTCACGGGGCCACGATGGCGTCGGACTCATTCGACGACCAAGCTCAGCAGAAACGTCCCACCGTGCAGGTGGGCGATCCATTTACCGAAAAGCTTCTGCTCGAAGCCTGCATGGAAATCATGGACCAGGACCTCTTGGTGGGGATTCAGGACATGGGGGCGGCGGGCCTCACCAGCTCGTCCTGCGAAATGGCGTCGCGGGAGGGGACGGGCGTGGAAATTGAGCTTGCGAATGTCCCCCGCCGCGAGCCGGGGATGACGCCCTACGAGATCATGTTGTCGGAATCGCAAGAGCGCATGTTAATGGTCGCCAAGGCGGGCCGCGAGGACGACGTCGTCCGGATCTGCAAGAAATGGGAGCTGGACGTCGCGGTGATCGGGAAGGTGACGGATACGGGGCGCGTCGTCGTCATGGACAACGGGACGGTCGTGGCGGACATCCCCGCCAAGGCCCTGGCCGACGAGGGGCCTCGTTACGATCGTCCCCGGGCCCAGCCTCCCTATCAGGACATGCTCCAGATGGTGAACTGGGACGCGATCCGCGACGTGAGCGATCCCAACAAGGTCCTGCTGGACCTGCTCGGCTCGCCCACCATCGCGAGCAAGCGCTGGGTCTATGAACAATACGACCACATGGTGCGGACGAACACGCAGGTGCGGCCCGGATCGGATGCGGCGGTCATCAGGGTGAAGGGAACGGAGAAGGCCCTGGCTGTTTCGGTGGATTGCAACAGCCGCTATTGCCTGCTGAATCCCTATGAAGGGGCCAAGATCGCTGTGGCCGAATGCGCGCGCAATCTGGTCTGCTCCGGGGCCGAACCGATCGGCGTCACCGATTGTTTGAATTACGGCAATCCCGAGCGGCCCGACATCATGTGGCAGCTCGTGCTCGGTATTGAGGGCATCAAGGACGCCTGCGAGGCCTTGAACGTCCCGGTGGTCAGCGGCAACGTGAGCCTGTACAACGAAACGAACGGCCTGTCGATTTATCCAACGCCCATGATCGGCATGGTGGGGGTGATCGACCGGGCTGAACAGGCTGTCACGCAATGGTTCAAGCAGGTAGATGACGACATCATCCTGCTCGGCGAGACCGGCGAAGATCTGGGAGGGACCGAGTACCTCAAAGTGGTCCATGCACGCGAGCAAGGGAGTCCCCCGGTGCTCCATTTGGACAAAGAACGGGCCTTACAGACCTGTTTGCTCGGGCTGATCCGGGAGGGGTTGATCCAGTCCGCCCACGACTGTTCGGACGGGGGGCTAGCCGTGGCCCTGGCGGAATGCAGCCTTTCCTCCCCTGGGGTTCGACTCGGCGCTGTGGTACAATTGCCCCGCTCCCAATTCAGACGTGATGCCCAATTGTTCGGCGAGAGCCAGTCTCGCGCCGTGCTCTCCGTCACTCCGGAGCATCGTGATGCCGTGTTGTCCGCCGCGGAGCAGGCTGGAGTGCCGGCAGCCGTGATCGGAAAGGTCGGGGGCGAGCGGCTGACGATTGAGCTGCCGATTGAATCCGGCGCCGGTTGCCGCATCGATCTTCCCGTCGAAACCTTATACGAGACCTGGGCCGATGCCATTGAACGGGCGCTCACAGGGACGTAAGGCGGGTCAACCGTCGATCGTCACCCCGCCAATCGGAAAGCGTTGGCGGGTGCCGTATGACGTGTGACGCATGGCGAATGACGATGGGAATATGCAACTGATCACGCCCGATAAATTTCACGACGAGTGCGCCGTCTTCGGGGTGTTCAACCACCCCGAGGCTGCCAACCTGGCCTATCTGGGTCTGTACGCGCTGCAGCATCGCGGGCAAGAAGCCTCCGGCATCGTCTCATCGGACGGGCAGCACTTTTACGTTCAAAAGGGCAAGGGGCTGGTCGCGGACATCTATTCCAAATCGGTGCTGGCCCAACTCCCCGGCCATATGGCGATCGGCCATAACCGCTATTCGACCGCCGGCGGCAGCGATTTCAAGAACGTCCAACCGCTCACCGTCAATTTCGCGCTGGGCAACCTCGCGCTCGCCCACAATGGCAACCTCATTAACGCCCAGATGTTGCGCAACGAGCTGGAGGCCTACGGCGCGATTTTTCAATCGACCTCCGATACCGAAGTCATCATCCATCTGATCGCCCATTCGCGGGCCGATACATTGCTCGCGCGGGTGGTGGACGCGCTGAGCCAGGTGCGGGGCGCCTACTCGCTCGTGCTGATGACCGACGAAGGGTTGATGGCGGTGCGCGATCCCCACGGCTTCCGGCCGCTCTGTCTCGGTCAGGTGCGAGATAGTTGGATGGTGGCCTCCGAAAGCTGCGCCTTCGATCTGTTGGACGCGGAATATGTGCGGGAGATCGAGCCGGGCGAGCTGGTCGTGATCAACGAAAAAAAGGTCGCGAGTTATCGTCCGTTCGCCCCGGCCAATTCGGCGATGTGCGTGTTTGAATACGTCTATTTCGCCAGGCCGGACAGCAGGATTTTCGGCGGAGGGCATGCGGTCTATCAGGTGCGGAAGGCCCTCGGCCGGCAACTGGCGCAGGAAGCTTGGGTTGCCGCCGACTTGGTGGTGCCGGTCCCGGACTCCGGCGTGCCGGCGGCGCTCGGGTATTCGGAGGGATCGGGCATTCCGTTCGAGACCGGGCTCATGCGGAACCACTATGTCGGCCGTACGTTCATCGAGCCGGAGCAATCCATCCGCCACTTCGGCGTGAAGGTCAAGCTCAATGCCATTCCGGAAGTGTTGGAAGGCAAGCGCGTCGTCGTCGTGGATGATTCCATCGTCCGGGGGACGACGAGCCGCAAGATCGTGAAGATGCTCCGGAACGCCGGGGCTAAAGAAGTCCACATGCGAATCAGCTCGCCCCCGATCGTCGCCCCCTGCTTTTATGGAATCGATACGCCGACCAAGCGGGAACTGATAGGCTCCAGCCACACGGTCGAGGAGATCCGCAAGTACGTAACGGCCGACAGCGTAGCCTACTTGAGTTTGGACGGCATGCTCAAGGCCGCGCCGGCCTCGGCGGAACGGTATTGTGCGGCCTGTTTCACCGACCGCTATCCGATTCCCTTCACGAAAGCGGAAGAGTTGCAGTTAGGGCTGTTCGAGCCTCACCACTGACCAGTCCAACGGTCGTCATGCGGCGAACGTTATTCGTCAGCCGTCTGTGAAGACACGGCGCGGTGCCAAGCTGTTGCACCTTCACGGTAGACGGGTGACGGATTACGATTCGGTGGCCTTTCGGTCGCTCCTGTGCTCACGGCAGAATCACGCACGACACAACCTTGCTGTCCATTATGATCCCGGAGGCTCTCACCTCATGGAGAAGGATCAGGCTGATCGCCAGAAGCGCGGCAGTACTGCTGGTTGTGCGCCTCGGCCTTCGGGTCGCCCGCCTGCCGCAGGTCTTGCGCTGGCTGCATCGTGATGTTGTGCCGCGGCAGCAGGACCTCCCCACCCTGACCGAGCTGGCCTATTACACAGACCGCTGGTTGGCGTTGTTTCCCGCCAATCCCAACGGCAACTGTTTGCCTCGGGCGGTCGCGTTGTATCGTCTGGCCCGGGCTTACGGGTTCCCCGTTCGCTTTCAGTGCGGCGTCCAACGGCAGGGCACGCAACTTGGCGGACATGCCTGGCTGCTGATGGAGGACCGCGCCTTGCTGGAATCGACGAATCAGTGGGCGCAGTTTGCCGTCACCTTCTCGTTTCCTCCCGACGGAGCAGCCGGCCGGGAAGCCATTGCGTCGATCGGCCGGCCGGATTCCTCTCTGTCTGCGTAAGGTCCGTCACCCCGTCGCTCTCGCATTCGGGACGAGAAGCCCCCGCCTCGTTGTTGCCGCTCAAAAATTCATCGTGCTAGGATAGCGAGTCGCTGATCCAAACAGACAAGGATCGCTGGCGGTGTTTCTTCGCGGGTGTCAGATTACTCAGAAGCGATGAAGAGCCCGCGGCTTAAGCGAAGCTTGGTATGGAAAGTAGGAGAAGAGCCACTGGAGGTATTTCTCCGGCGCCATCATATTCGATAAAACGAAAAAGGGGCGCCGGCTCAAGCGAAGCTTGGTATGGAGGCCATCATGACACGTTCGCACTGGATCATCATAAGTCTGCTGGTGTCGCTCGTCACGGCGCCACTCGTCTTGGCCGCCGGCTTCTTCAAGATCGGAGAGACGGCGCCTTCGTTCAGCCTGACGTCGCTCAACGGAGAGGCCGTCTCGCTCGAAAGCCTTCGTGGAAAAGTGGTGGTGCTGGGGCTCTTTCACATTTGCGAGCCCTGCCTGATGCAGGGCACGAACCTGCAAAAGGTCTATGAAGGGACCAGGGGCAAGAACGTGGCGGTCATCGGCGTGAATTCGTCGGGAAATTCGAAAAACGATGTGATGGAGTTCCTGGCTCAGTTCCCGGTCAAGGTCACCTATCCCTATCTGCTCGATCCTAAAAAAGTCACGGATAAGCTCTATGGCGGAGGCAAGTTCATCCCGAACGTCTACGTCATCGATCCGCAAGGGGTGATCCGCTGGCAACGGGTGGGGAATATGGATTTGGCCGGGGCCGACGTGATCCTCCAGGAGGTCGAGAAACTGCTCGCAAGCGGCGGGGCCTGAGAATTGGGCTGTCGAGCGGCGCGAAAGGGAACAGATGAGCGAGACGGATGAGGGCAAACAACAGTTTCTGGATCTGGTGCGGGGAGTCGATCCGGCGGTGCAGGTGGTGATTCCGACGGCGCCTTCGAACAGCATGTTCCTGATTTCCCTCACCAAGGGAGCCAACCGCAAGTTCATCACGGTGCCGGAAGACGACATCATCGATCTGGCGGCCGAGCAGGACATCCGCGCCAAGGTCACCAAGATCGTGCAGGACGCCGTGGCGTCGCTCGGGTGAACGGCCGACATCACGCCATGCTGAAACCGATTCTTCCCAACGTCTGGCAGTGGTCGTGGTTTTCACCGGAGAAACAGCTCGATTTCAACGGCCTCCTGCTCGCCGTCGGCGAACACCGGATCGTGGTGGACCCCCCTCCGCTGGCCCCTGAAGAGGCGGGCCAATTGAGGCGGGGCGGCCGGATCGATTACATCGTCGTGACCAACCGCGACCATCTTCGCGAGGCCGCCGTTTATCAAAGAGAATGGCAGTGCCAACTCTATGTGCCGGAGCTCGATGCGCCCCAGATGGATGTGAAAGCGACCCGGACCTACAAGGACGGGGAACTTTTGCCGGGGGGCATCTGGGCCGTACATCTGCGGGATCAGAAATCCCCCGGGGAATGCGCCCTGTTTATCCAACAGGGCGGGGGCATCATCATCGTCGGCGATGCCTTGATTGGGAAGCCGGCCGGTGCATTGTCCATGCTCCCGGCCGAGAAATACGCTGATCCGCATCTGGCCAAGGACGGATTACGCCGGCTGTTGAAATACCAATTCGATACGATCCTTGTCGGCGACGGCATGTCGCTGGTGACCGGCGCCAAGACGGCCGTAGAAGCCTGCCTCAACTCCTGAACGGCGGCCCCATGCACACCTCATCCGAAGAACTCAATCGGCGGGGAAACGAATACTTTGCCGCGGGACGCTATACCGAAGCCTATACCTGTTACATGAAGGCGCTGGAGTTCGATCGGTTCAGCGGGGATCGGCGCTCGTTGGTCGCCACCCTGGGGAATCTGGGAAACATCTGTGCCGTCAGCGGGCGGCGGGATCCGGCTCAGGCCTATTACCTTGAGGTCCTGGAGCTGCAAAAGATACTCGGGGACGAACGGGGAATCGGCACGACCTTGGCCAACCTCGGCAACCTGCGCGCGGATGCGGGAGAATGGGACCGGGCGCGGGCCTATTACCTGGAAGCGCTGGATATCATGAACCGGACCAAGGACGCCGCGGCCAAGGCGATCCTGTTGTCCGATTTGGGGCTGGTCGCGAGGGAAACGGGCGATCTGGCCGGCGCCCTCGACTATTATGAGCAATCGCTGGTGCTGATGCAGCGGGTAGGGAACCCAGGCGGAATTGCGGACGCCTGGCGGATGAAAGGCCGCACCTATCTGGCTCAGAAGCGCTACGAAGAAGCCCTGGCCTGTTGCCAAACCAGCCTGGCGATGGCCGAGCGTCATCGCGATGAATTGCGCGCGGGTGGGGCCCGGTATGTGATGGCGCAGTGCCACGAGGAACAGGGCCATTTGCAGGAGGCGGCGGAATTGCTGGAGCGGGTCGTTGCCATGGATCGGAAATATCGGTTGCCCAAGTTGGAAGAGAATACGATCCGGTTGCAGGTGCTCAGACAGCGGCTCACCAGGGCGTCGGTCGACCCACGCAAGTCGGGCACAGGGTCTTTGGCATGAGCCACGGGTCTTCTCAAACATTCGATTGGGACCAGGTGCGGACCAGGTTGGTCCAGGCCGAGCCGGCGCTCTATGAGCTGGAGCCGGGCGGCGCGCTTGCCTTGGACTTGAACGCGGATGGGTGGATGCTGGAATTGTCGCCGGACGGGCAGCTCATCTGCCAAACCGGAATGGATCTGGAGGACTTGAAAAGCCTGCTCTCCGAAGGCACCTGCGAGGATCTCCCGACCGACGAGCTGGCGAAGCAGGCCAAGACCTTGATGAACCGCACCGTGTCCAAGTACCGCCCGCTGTTGCTGCAATCGGGGTTTGCCGAGCGCACGGACATCAACGAACATTTCGTCGCCGTGCAGTTCTCCCGGCCGGTGGATTATCAGAAACCCGAGGCGGTGTTCGATCTGCTCCGTTGGTGCCGGCAGCAGCTCCGCCTATGAGCCTCCTCGTAAACGCAGCTCCAATTCACTCTTCCATGCAGGCTGGAATGGTTTGTTTCATCAGGCCGTTCTGAGAGGGTGTTCGCATGAAGCCTCTGCCTACCATCCGGACGTTCGAAGACTTTCGTGATGCGGTCAACGGCTATCGCCTGCCTCGTCTGATCCTGACGGCGCTGGACCTGGATCTGTTCACCCACATCGGAACAGGGACCTGGTCGATCCCGGACCTCGCCAAGCAGGTGGCGGCAAGCGAACGGGGCTTGAACATCCTCTGCCGAAACCTGGCGAGCGCCGGCCTCTTGATCAAAAAAGGGGGCCGGTATCGGAGCAGCCGGCTGGCCGCCGTCGAACTCAATGCCAAGAGCCCCCATCACCGGCAGGCCTATGTCGAGCTGCTGCGGGAGGGTTGGGCGAACTGGTCACAATTGACTGAATCGGTGCGCACCGGGCGCGAGGTCGATCCGGATACGAGCCCCGACGATCCGGCCTATCGCCGCCAGTTCAGTTGGGCCATGCACCATCGAGCGGTGGAACCCGCTCCTCGCGTGGTGGTCCAAGTGCCGTTAAAAGGAGTCAAGACTCTGCTGGATCTGGGCGGCGGCCCCGGCACCTATGCGCTGGAATTTCTCGCGCGGCATCCCCGCTTGCAAGCCACCTTGTGCGATCGGGCTCCGGCCTTGGAGGTCGCGCGTGAAATCGCCGCCACTCACAAGGGCGGCGCCCGGCTTTCCTATCTCCCGTTGAACTTCATGGAAGCCGATGTGCCCGGACAATATGACGTCATCTGGTATTCGAATGTCCTGCACATTTACTCCCCGGAAGACAACCAGGCTCTGTTCAAACGATTAGTGCCCATCCTGACCCCGGGAGGGCGCCTGATCATTCAGGATGCGTTCCTCCTGGATCGAGAGGGGCTATATCCGGCGGAGGCCAACCTGTTTGCCGGGACGATGCTGCTCTGCACCGAGCGGGGCAACACCTATTCGCTGTCGGAAACGGCGGGATGGCTGCGGCAGGCTGGGTTCAGGCGGGTCCGCACGATCCCGATCAAGAAGGGGACGGGTGACTGGGAGGGCGGCCTTTTGGAAGCGTCCCTGAGTCGATGACGGAGAGGAATCCCTTGCCGCCGAAGGCAATCAAGAGGAAATTCAGCAGCCCGGACAGGCCGACTGCCGAGCCGTAGAACCTCCCTGCCGTCTCGTGAGTCAGCACGTACACGAGCGTGGAGATATCCAGGGCCAGTCCCACCGTCCCATAGATCACCGCGGCCATCAGCGCCCACCGTTGTCGTGCCAACAGGGCCCCGATCAACAGGGTCGGGATGCCGAAGAGGAACATATTCCACATCGTCAACGCGAGCTGAGCCTGGTCGGCCGGGGCTGGTGTATTGACCCGCACCAAGCCGGCCGTCACCATCAATGCCGCCAAAACCGCCATCACCACATGCCTGGTTGCCATGTCCGCATGCTACTGGGATGGCTCGCTTGCCGCAAGGTATTGGCGACTCGATCAACAGCGGCTCGCGCCGGAGGCTTGCGGATCGATGGACCGGTCTGCCATGCTGAATCATGCCATCCGAACGGCCGCGACCCTCCCGGGAATGTATCCTGATCTACGACGGCGAATGCCGTGTCTGCATGGCCGCCAAGACCCATCTTCAACGGTGGCGCGAGAAGGACGGGCATCGGATCGCCTACGTGCCCTATCAGAGCCAGGAGGCGGAACCATGGTTGGGCGATCTTCCACGGCCGTCCCGCCCCGATGTGGCGGTGCTTGTCGCCGCGGACGGGACCCTGTACCGGGGGCTTGACGCGTTCATCGAGCTGCTGCCTCACTTGGAAAAAGGTCGATTCCTCGCGAGGTTGTTAAAGCTTCCTCCGATCCGGCCAATCGCCCGGTTGGCCTATCGCTTATTTGCCCGCCACCGTTATCGATGGTTCGGCGCGGTCAAGCCCTCTGATGCGGCCTGACTCGGTTCATGTCGCCACTGCTTCCCCCGTACTTTTGAGGAATTTCCAAGATAGCCGGTCGAGGTGTTCCATCCAGCCTTCGGGCGAGCCACGGACCCATAGCTCTTTCTAGGTGGAGAACGTACCTCGGTGGAATTTACCGTGCGCGTCGCGTACGCGCACACTGAGCCTCATTCCCATTCAATGGATGGCTCGATAGACACTATGGCCTTTGGGACAACTCCAAACAGAAAGGCGTCGGCTATGCGGAACTGGCTCACGGTCCTCCCCGCCCTGGTTCTGCTGCCGGCTACCCTGTGGGCGGGACAAGCTCCCCTCTCGGCCTTCAATTCTCAAACCAATCCGGATTCCGTTCATAAAGGAACGATGCCCGCCCGTGTGGTCGCGGTGGGGTTCGGGTACCAGCGAGGCAAGACATCACTGATCCGCATTCGTACGTATGACGCCGAGACAGGAGACCTGCTCTCCGAGGAACGATTCGATCTGAACGTGGTGGGTGAGGATCCGACGAAACCGGAATCGAAGGGCGATCGGGTGTTTGCCGGCGCGGCCTATCTGGACTCGCGGACGATCACGGAATTTCCCATGCGCGTGTATGACGCGCGGAGTGGCGCCTATCTGTGGCAGGGCAATCTTAACTTTGTCACCACGGACAGCGGCGATCCGCGCCAACACACCAGCGCCGGAATGTGGTCGCATTCCTTCGTGCGACCTGTCGGGGACGCGACAGTCCCAACGGTCGAATCGAGCCTGATCGTGCAGGCCGTGGACCGCCTCAGCGGCCAGCCGGTCTGGCGGCAGTTGTTCACGCCAAAGAAGGAACAGTCGGAGCGGGTGGCGTTGGACTCACAAGCCGATCGGACCGAGGCGGACACGGACAATCGAGACTATGAAGTGATCGTCCGATCCTACGACCGGGACACCGAGGAGTTGGTCTGGACGGACCGGCTGTCCACCAGCGACGTGATCGATGAGGTGAGCGGAGAGGAGCCGGAGCGGGCGCAGCTCATTCCTGGCTGGCCGGTTCGCCCGTCTCGCCTTGGCAAGCTGTGGGCATGGAGTGTCGGCACGATAGAAGAGGAGAGTGGCGCTGTCTACCGGTGACTTATCCCTTGGCTTTGCTCAGCCTGGCATTGATCGACTCGACCCACTGGCGTTGGAACTGATCGTAGGGAAGGTAGAGGCGGTCCTGGATCGCTCCGGAGATGGGTTCGCGCGATTTGAGGGCGGTGAGTAGTTCCCTGACTTTCTCCATTCCGAAGCGGTCGATCAGATAACCTGTCGCCGAATTGCCCTCCAGATACGCGACCAGAGCCAGTTCACCGGGAAATCGGCCCCAGCCCCCTTCCAGCATGTTCAAGGGGATCAGCGTGATCTCTCCGGCGGCGACGCCGCTCAGCACCTCATCGAGATCCGGCCAGGGGTCACCGGCCAGGTGCATCGCAAGCCCTTCGTTAAGCCAGGTCGGCAGGCTGCCGGCTTCCAACCCCAGCCGCTCGTGCAGCAACGCATGGACGAATTCATGCCGCACCACCCGGGTCAACCAGGGTAGGTCCGTCAGCGCCCCTTGGGTGGGGATGTGAATGCGCCCCAACACGGGGTCGAAAAGCCCATCCGCCCAGGCCGGGCTGCCCGTGGCTCCTTGAAAGGTGGCTTTGGTGTGGAGCACGACGATGATCGGTCTCTGCGGGAAATAGCCCAGACGCTGCCCGATGTCCCGGTAGGCCTCTTCGAGGATATCCAGCACCGCCATCCAGGTAGTCTGATCTTCTTCTCCATCCCATTTCACGGTGAAGTGGGCGGACGATTGGGCCGTGAACTGCTGTTCGACCTGCACCGTCCGTTTCACCTTGGCGGTCACCGCTTGCAGATAGGAGCGCAGGCTGGGGTCCTGCTGGGCCCGGCTGGCGGCCTGGTCCAGATGTTGAGCCGCATCCGCGAGCCGGTCCTGCTCCTGGAGCAGGTCCGCCATGGCCAGGTGGGGAAACGGCTCATCCGGCGCAAGGCCGATAAGGCGCTCAAGAAAATCCGTTGTGAGCTGCGGGTCGCGCTGGGCCCAGTAGGCATGGGCCAGATTCAGCAAGGCTATTCGGTTGCCCGGTTCAATCGAGACGGCCTTGGCGTACGCCTGGGCCGCCGCCTTTGTATCCCCGGTCCGCTCATGTTCCAAGCCGAGGTTATTCCAGAGCGCCGCCGCATACCGCGCGACCTTGGCCTCCGCCAAGGCTGTCGGCGGTAACTCCATCAGTTTGGCTTGCGCGCCGCCGGCCTGGTGCTTCTCCAACTCTTCCTGGGCTTCTTGCAAGAGATTGGCGTACCGGTGATCGGGGGGCGGATTGCCGGGAGCGAGCAGGCGCATCTGTCTCCGTTGTTCGCGGACTTGATCCTGCTCGATCTGGGAGGGAGGAGGGGGCGACTCAGGCTTCGCCTTGTCGGCCGTGGACGACGGAGTGGAAATCGGTTGGGAGGGTGGAAGATAGACCGGCTTGAACCACGCCTGATAGACGACGAACAGGGCCAGAGCGATCCCCACCGAACTGAGGAGATGCGAAATGTTCCGTCGATACATGAGGGATGTCAAAATCGTATTTCAACGGTCCACTACGGATCTGTGCCGTAGTGTAGCAATGTTTCTTCGCCTGTCGAACAAATCTCCGAATTGAGAGAACGGCCGGCTCCCTGCGCAATCCTCCCACATGTCGCGGGTGGTCTCGTTGTGCCGCCTCCGACCCTATGCTACGATGCCGCTTCTACCCAAACGGTTGAGACCCAGGCTCCTGGAAGTACCCGGTGCAGCCCCCCACAGCGCCAGCGTCCGCAACCGAGTTCAAAGATATTCTTCAGCGGCTGAGCCGGCCGATCGAATTCGCCGCGCGCGACAACTATGCCCATGTCCATGGAGTGAAAAGCCTGGGGCCCTTTGTCTGCGAGCAGGTCTTGCAAGCGCTGGCGCGGGGCCCGCATGCCGTGCCGGTGGAGATCAACCTGCTGGTCCTGAGACAACTCTTCCAGGATTTCGATCAGACCTCCGATGCGGAAGAGCGCAAGCGCCGCGTCCAGCGGGCGAGGATGCTGTTGCGGCAGTTGGCGTCGGAGCGGGTCGAGGTCGCTCAAGGAGGAACTGCGTCGCCTCCGACGACCAGGCCAACCTCTTCAACCAAACCGGTCGGAGATCGGCGGCCCCTCTGGGAGCGGGCCGTGCAGTTTCTCAAGGGGGTGGGTCCCAAACGGGCCGCCCTCCTGGCTCGATTGGGCATTGTCACCGTGGAGGACCTGCTCTGGTCTCTCCCTTGGCGGTATGAAGACCGGTCTCGATTGACCCGCATCAACCGGCTGACCCCCGGGTCTCGCGGGATCATTTGCGGGACGGTCTGGAGAACGCATCTCAAGAAGATCCCCCAGCGGCGGCTGTCGATTCTGGAAGTTACGGTCGAGGATGCGACCGGCCGGCTCCTGGCCCTGTTCTTCAATCAACCTTACCTGGAAGAGCAGTTGGCGGTCGGCACTCCCGTGCTGTTGCTCGGCCGGGTTGTCATGGGGCGGAGCGGTTGGATGGATCTCCGTATGGAAGTCGAGGAGTACGAGCGGATCGATTCGGTCAATCCAGCGGCTTCGGTCAATTCGACGAGTCCACGCACCCTGCATATCGGCCGTATCGTGCCGATCTATCATGAGACCCGCGGCTGGACTTCGCGCCAGATGCGGGTGCTGATCGATCACGTGCTTCACGACAGCTTGGCGGATGTCGTCAATATCCTTCCACACTCGATTGAGGCAAGACAGAAGCTTATGGCGATGCCCGATGCGCTCCGATGGGCGCACCGTCCGGTGGAGCCGGTGCGGCTGGAGGAACTGGACCGGGGCGTCAGTCCCGCCCATCGGCGACTGGCGTTCGAAGAACTCTTCCTGCTTGAATTGGCGCTCGCAGACCGGCATCGCGGAGTGCAGCGCGAGCAGAAACTGCTCCGCAGCCAGGCGGCTCCGGCGATGGTGCAACGGCTGCGATCCATCCTGCCGTTTCGACTGACCGTGGCGCAGGAACGGGTGATCCGGGACATTTTCGAGGACATGGCCTCGCCTCATCCCATGAACCGGCTGCTCCAAGGCGATGTCGGCAGCGGGAAGACGGTGGTGGCGCTCCACGCGCTGGTGGCCGCCTGTGCGTCCGGCCACCAGGCGGCCTTGATGGTCCCGACCGAACTGCTGGCAGAGCAACACTATCTGAATCTCACGGGGCTCCTCGATCGCCTGGGGCTGTCCTGTGTCCTCTTGTGCGGCAAGGAGCGGGGGAAGCTGCGCAAGGAGCGGCTGGAGCAGATTGCCGACGGCCGGGCGCAGGTCGTCATCGGAACCCATGCGTTGGTCCAATCAACCGTCCGATTTGCCCGGTTGGGCCTGGTCGTGATCGATGAGCAGCATCGGTTCGGCGTGATGCAGCGAAAGACCCTGACCGAGAAGGGGTACCAGCCGGATGTGCTGGTCCTGACCGCCACGCCGATTCCACGGACCCTCGCGATGACCGTCTATGGCGATTTGGACGTGTCGGTCATCGACAGCTTGCCGCCGGGCCGCAAACCCATTCGCACCCTGGCCTTTCATCAATCCCAGCGGCGCCGGGCCTATCAGGTGGTTCGAGACGAGATCAGGGCCGGCCGACAGGCCTATGTCGTGTATCCGCTGGTCGAGGAATCCGAGAAGGTTGATCTGGAGGCGGCGATGCAGGCGGCCGAGCGTCTCCAACAAGAGGAGTTCGCGGATTATCACGTGGGCCTGGTCCATGGCCGATTGAAGACGGAGGAACGAACCGCGACGATGTCGGCCTTCAAGGCCGGCCGGATCCAGGTGCTGGTTGCGACGACCGTCATCGAGGTGGGAGTGGACGTGCCGAATGCCTCGGTCATGGTCATCGAACATGCCGAGCGATTCGGCCTGGCCCAGTTGCATCAATTACGCGGGCGGGTGGGACGAGGCGCGCAACAGTCCTACTGCTTGCTTCTCAGCGGGGCTGCAGGGTCGCACATGGGTAGCCGAGGCGCTGCGGGGCAACCGCACGATCAGGTTTCACCGGCCCGGCAGCGGTTGGACGCCTTGCTCCGTTCGACTGATGGGTTCGTGATCGCGGAGGAGGACCTTCGGATTCGCGGGCCGGGGGAACTGTTCGGCACGCGCCAATGGGGGCTCCCGGATTTTCGCGTCGCCAACCTCATACGCGATGCAGCGCTGTTGGAGCAGGCGCGGAAGGAGGCCTTCGCGCTCCTGGAGCAAGATCCGGGGTTATCGACGCCCGAGCATCAACCGCTGCGGAACGCCATGTTGCGACGGTGGCAGGCGAAACTGGCCCTCGGCGACGTGGGGTAACCAAAAGTTTTGGATAACGGGTTCATGGCAGAGTAAGGAACGGCGATGGGTCTGTTGCAACGTCTGAAGTTGGATCTGAAGGCAGGATGGGCCACGCTCCGGCAGGGGACGGCCGAGGCCGCCAACCGGGCCATGGAGGAGTCCGAGTTGCTCAAGCTGCGATTGGAACTGCGAAAGATTCAAGATCAACTGGATCAAGTGCACGAGGATATCGGGGAACGGACCGTTCGGCTGACCGAGCAGGGGAGCACGCTGGACGCGATCAAGACGGATCGAGAAATTACCGCATGGATCGAAGAGGTTCGCAAGCTGCGCGACCAAGGGGCGCGGATCGAGGCGGACATGGACAGCATCCGGAGCATGGAATGACCGATCAGCGTGAGAGGGCGGGGCTCATCCTCGCCGGCGTCGATGTCGGCACCTTGACATGCCGGCTTTTGATCGCGCGCTTGGATGAACAAGGGCGGTTGCATGAGCTGCGGTCCGACCGCCGGATTCTCCGCCTCGGACAGGGAGTGGATCAGACTCGGAGGCTGGCGTCCGAGGCAATGGCGAGGGTCGTCGAGACCCTGAAAGAATGGAGCGGGGTGCTGGAGGCGTACCGGCCGGACGGGGTGGCGGTCGTGGCGACCAGCGCCGTGCGTGATGCAGTCAACCGCGACGAGTTTCTGGACCTGGTCAAGAAGGAGACCGGCCTTGAAGTCGAGCTGATTTCGGGAGAGGAGGAAGCCCGCCGGACCATGCTCGGCATTCGCTCAGGATTGCCGGCCGGCGTGGCGGACATGCTGGCACTCGACATCGGGGGCGGGAGCACGGAATTCATCCTCGACCGGCCGGGGCAACAGCCGACTATCCGTTCGATCGACATTGGGGTGGTGCGTCTGTCCGAACGGCTGCTCCATCACGATCCACCGACGGTCGAGGAAGTGGAACAGGCGAGGGACTGGGTCCGAAAGGAAACGGAGGCAGCCGTTGCCGGCATGCCGAGACTATCCGGCCTTACGTTTGTCGGCACGGCCGGCACGATTACGTCGCTCGCTGCGATGGCGCAGCAACTCCCGGCCTACGAACCGGCCAGGATCCACAATTATCGATTGACGCTCGCCACCGTCCAGCAGATTGAGCAGACGCTGCTCAGCCGGACCAAAGCACAAAGGATTGGGCTGCCCGGCCTCGAACGTGGCCGCGAGGAAGTCATCGTGTCCGGCACGATCATTCTCCGCACGGTGATGGAAACGCTAGGCATGCCGAGCGTTCTGGTGAGCGACCTAGGGCTACGCGAGGGAGTGCTGACCGATCTGGCAGTCCGGATGATCAGACGATGACCGATGTCCTGACTTACAAGGATTGGAGTCAGACGAAGCATGGACCCTCAGAAGGAGAAGGAATGCAAAGCCGCGCTCGCTTGGTTGTCCCTTTCAGCAGGGCGACCAGGCTGCCCTGAACTGCGCGCGTCCAATGAGGGCCTTCTGAGGCCGCACGTTGCGCGAGCACGAAGCGTTCAACGAGCACCGCCCTTTGATGAGAATCGGATTGGTTTGGTGTGCGCGTTGCGCGAGCACGAAGGGCGGCCCGGGTCAACCTGCCTGGCGTACCTGCCTTGGGCGATTAAATGCTCCTTCCGAGCTTGCTGATCGTTCCCTCCGTGGATCACACCCATGTTGGTCCTATTGCGGCCGTCGAGTGAGGCCC
The DNA here is from genome assembly GCF_947241125.1 of Nitrospira tepida. Lineage (NCBI taxonomy): Bacteria > Pseudomonadati > Nitrospirota > Nitrospiria > Nitrospirales > Nitrospiraceae > Nitrospira > Nitrospira tepida. Next base: position 1,781,023 of record NZ_OX365700.1, read on the forward strand.
TTCTGAGGGCGCGCACTCCGGGAGCAGGGGACCAACATGGGTGTTGGTCCAACCTTTTATTTTTGCGAATACCACCGATAGCCCGAAGCGTTCTGATAGGCGGGCCGGGGCGCGCCGCCAGGCTTTTCCAGCAGCAGGACTTTGAAGTCGATCAGGCCGAACCAGGCCGGATCGGCAATGTCGTGATAGTGGCAGCCGATGAGTTTCGGCAACATCTCTTTGATCGCACCGGCGAGCTCCTGCTCGGTGTAGGCGCGGACGGCGAAGGGTCTTCCCAAGGCCTGACAGAAACGCTGGATGGTATAGGCCGCGCCCGTGCAGAGCACCTTGGTATCCGGCTTGATGCCGAGGAACGGCGGAAGCGGCAGGTACCGTTCCTGAAAGCCCAGCCACCGCACGGCCTGCCGCAAATGGGTGTATTGCACTTCATACTCCGTGTGGCCCGGTAATTTCACCGGAGCCGGCCACCCTTCCTCGATTCCGAACTCGGTCAGAAACGCCCGCCCGCCCGGCTTGAGCACCCGCCAGAGTTCGGCGACAAATCGTAGCGGCCCGAGGTTGAAGATGACCTCATCTGGTGGGTCGGTCTCGATCGGCAGCCGGAGCCGGCGAATCCAGTCCAACGCTTCTTGATGCAACGGTGTCTCGCCCCTTCCGGTGAGCAGTTCCTGTTTCGACAGTTTCGCCGGCGTCATGTCGGCCATGTTCTCATTATCGATCACGAGATCGATGGAATGGTCCTTCAATGGAAGGAATTCCCCGTTGGCTTGAGTGCCGGTGCAGGTCCAACCGCCTTCCTTCGCGCGTCGCCACTGCAAAGACAAAAACGGCCGCGTCACATCGAGCGACAGGTAGTGGATACCCTGCTTCTCGAATGGCAACAGATCCTTGCCCATTTCCCTCGCGACGTAGCCGAGTCCGCCGCCGACTTCGAGGATGACCTTCGGCTTCGGGGTGAACCAGCCGAGCCGGCGCAATTGCTTGATCAACAGTCGCCCGTAGGTCAGCCCCCCCAGGGCTTCGTTGGGCTCACGAAACAGGTGGGAGACCGTAGTTTCGATCAGGTCGAAATGGCCGTCGTCCTCCGCCGCCTCCTTGAGGTCTTGCACGTGGAAATCGGCGAGGTGGGCTTCTCCCTCGAAGCCCTCTTGGCCGGACCAGCCCTCCCGAATCTGCTGGAGTAATACATCCCACTTGGCCTTGTGCCGATGGCCGCCGGGCGGTTCCGTGCCAAAATAGCAAAGGGAATAGTTGGGCAGGGCCCAACGCTGAAGATGCCAGAGACCGGACTGGCCATCCGGCCCGCAGACCCATTTGCCGTACTTCTCCACCAGCGCGCCGACCGTGATTTGGCCGGTCATGGAGCCGAGCATTTCCATGCCGACCCGATTGAGGCGGACCAGTGGCAGGTTGTCGTCGAGGGGGGCAACCCACCATTCGTCCTGCCCCTGTTGATAGATTACGAGGTCCGGGATGCGCCAGGCCCGTTGGACAAGGATGTTATCCGTGAGGGTCAGCGGGTCATGGAGGGCGACGGATGGTTTCATCGTGCGGTGTGCAGGTGTTGTGGGCGCGAATAAGCGCAGGTCAGCCTACACGATGACCTTTTGCCGGTGCAAGCTGAGTAGGTAGCGTGAACTCGATGGTTATTGTGGGCAAGGAAGGGAACGAGAAGAGCAGAGGTCATGTCTCCGACGAGCCGGACTGCGAATCGGTCACGACGAGCATACCTCGCATAATAGGATGGAGTTGGCAGTAATAGGGATAGCGTCCGGGAGGCAGGCCCGGAACCGTGAACTGTCCATCCGGCAGTATAGTGCCGGAATCGAACATGCACCGCCCTTCTTCATCCACGCAGCCCATGTGGGTGATCGTGTGGGGGGACGCGGTCGGATTGGTCCAATGAATCGCGGTTCCCGATGGCACGTTGGCCGACACCGGCACGAAGTAGGGCGCTCCGCTGTCAATCGTGATCTGAAGCGGCGGCATGCTGGCTTCCAGCGGAAGCCCAACAAGGCCGATAGTGCTGACAGCCAGAATCAGGGCTCGAACAATCGGCGCCTTCATGGAATTTCCTTGGGTCCCCTCCACCACGTGCTATTGTACTACATGAGAGACCGCGCTTGGGAGAAGGATTCATTCGATGGGACGCCTACTTTGGGGGCTGCTTTGCGTGGCGGTCGGGGTCCTGACCCTGCTGCCGCCGCTCAACCGACCCCTCTGGATCGTCTCGTTGGCCGGGACGGAATGGGGCTATTGGTTTCTGATTCCCGTCCTGCTGCTCTGGCTGCCGGGGTGGCGGGGGAGCGCCATGAGCCGGATGGGAGCATGCTTGGGACTGTTTGCCCTCGTATTGCTGATCGCTCCGGTGTTCAAGGCCTGGGCCTACGGAAAGGTCTTGAAGGCGGATATGGCTGTGGCCATGGGCCATATCGCGCCGCGCGCGAACGCGGAACACCCGGCGCGCGGCGCCCCGCTCGTCTGGCAGGACCTCTTCCGCGGTGTCAGCTTGCCGCAGGTGGAGTCCTATGCCATGAGCTATGCCAAGCGCGGGGAGGATGTCGTGTTGGAGGTGGATCTCTACCGCCCGCCGGGCAATGCGCCCGGTTCCGGGGAGCCGATCAGGCGTCCGTTGGTCATCGTGCTGCATGACGGGAATTGGGAATCGGGCTCGCGCACCGAGCAGATGAATCTGAACGTGTACCTGACGAACCATGGCTATGCGGTCGCCGCGATCGATTATCGGCTGGGCTCTTCCGCTCCTTATCCGGCCGCGCTTGACGATCTCTTTGACGCCATCCAATACCTCAAGGGCCAGGCGCTCAGCGTGGGGTTCGATTCGCGGCGGATCATCCTGTTGGGGCGGGGAAGCGGCGCCCAACTGGCGCTGTTGGCGGCCTATCGGCGAGTCGATCCCGCAATCGTCGGGGTGATTGCTTTGTATCCTCCCACTGACCTTGGCTATTGGTACCTGAATCCGGGGAGCCAGGCCGTGGTGGACGTCAGGAGAGTGCTTCAGAGCCATCTCGGCGTTGCCTTTGAGATGGTTGGGGCCCGCCCCCTCTACGAAAGCGCCTCACCGCGCACATTCGCCAACGGAGCCCCGCCGACGTTGTTGATTCACGGTCTCCGCGACCCGGTGATTCCTTCGGCCCAGAGCGATCGCTTGGCCGAGCGGCTGCATCAATTGCGGGTTCCGCATGTCTATGTCAAACTGCCCTGGGCCACCCATGGTTGCGACAGCAACTTCCACGGGCCATGCGGGCAGGTGACGACCTATGCCATCGAACGGTTTCTCTCCTTCGTCGCGCCGTAGGGCGCCTTCCATTCACGAATCTGCCAGCCCGCACCAGACCGTTGATCCCCCGGATCCACCTGCTCAATCGTGTTGCGGCATGCGACCCAGTCTCATCTGCTGGGGCTTCCTCTGGCTGAGCGCGTTCAGCCTGAACGTGGCGACCACCGCCGCCTTTGAATTGGTCGCCCCGCGACCGTCGACGGTGGTGACGGCTGGTCAATCCATCCCTGTTTCGGTTGAGGTCGAGCGCGAGGCAGGAATTCGCAAGATCACCTATTACTGGTATCGGGATGAAGAGGAGCCGGTTCCGCCGCAACTGGCCGAACCGGCGCTGATCGCCGATAGCTCGGCCACGCCTCCGTTCGGGGGCCACCTGACCGTGCCGTTGGCGGCGGCAGGGCGGATGCGTCTGCTGGCTGTCGCCGAGGTGACGCAGGGGCGATTGGGAACCAGGCCCGACTTTGATGAGGTGCTGTTGCAGGTGGAACCGCCGGCTCCGATTGAGACCATTGAGTTCGAGACGGAGAAGCCCTGGATGGTCCAACCAGTTGGCAAGCTCACGCGAGTGCCGGCCGTGGGCTTGTTCCAGGACGGGCTGGTGCGGGCGATCGATTCCCCCTCGACAGGCAGCCAATTTGAGTCCAGCGATTCGAACATCGTCCGGGTGCTCGAAGACGGTTGGATTCGAGTGGAAGGCCCAGGCCGGGCCTCACTTCACGTCGCCAACCGCGGCAAGGTCGGAACGCTCGATGTTCAGGTGATCGGCGATGATGAACCGAACCGACCCCCCTTGGCAAACCCGGGTGAGGACCAGACGGTCAAAGGAGGGGCTCGGGTCGTGCTCAGCGGGGTTCAAAGCGTGGACCCGGATGGTGATCCGCTTCGATACGAATGGAGCCAAGTGCGCGGCCTCAAGGTCGATCTGACCGGACCGAATGAGGCCAAAGCCACGTTCATCGCCCCCAAGGTCTCTGCGAAGCGGCTGCTTCGGTTCCGGTTGCAGGTCACCGACATGAAAGGCCCCGATACGGTCAAGGGCGCGGACAGTCTGCCGGCCTATCTCAATATTTGGGTCGAACCGTAGACGTCAGGCCCGAATCATCGAGTACGATTCCGCGGTTGAAACCCTCTATTCATTCGTGCTAGATGGTGCCCTCGTGATCAGCATCGATCGGTTGTGACGAGGGAGGAACGCGAACGATGGCCCCTGCGAAAAAGGGTGGAAAGAAAGCCGGTAAAAAGTCCACGAAGAAGGCCGCCATAAAGCCTGCCAAGAAACCCGTCAAGAAGAAGAGCGCGAAAGCGGCATCGGCTCGCCGAGCGGGGTCAGTAGCCAAGAAGACGAAGCGGAATCTCCCGAAGAAGGCCAAGCCGGTCAAGAAGCCTGCGAGCAAGGGCGCGGGCAAGACAGAACACAAATCGGAACAGAAATCGGTCGCGGTAGGGAAGGCCGCGGCGGCTCCGGTTGAGAAAAAGCCGGCTTCAGCGGGGAAGCCACTCCCGCCCATCGAACCGGACGAAATGGAGGAGATGGACGAAGAATTGGGAGAGGAGGAGATCGACCTCGGAGAAGAGCCGTTGGAAGATGAAATGTCCGAGGACCTCGCGCTGGACGACGAAGACGAGGACGTAGGCTACCTCGACAAGTCGGACGATCTACTCGGCAATTCAGGAGACGATTACGACGAACGATAGGAGCAGGAGCGGAGGCCGTTCTGCAACCGTTTAGGATCGGATTATTCCCGGGAGAGTAGCCCATTCCCTCTTACGGGCAGAAGGAGGGGCGTCGACTCTTCCCACCTTTGCTTCCAGGTCATCCGTCTGGCTGAGTCCGGCGAGTCCGCCACGGTGCCCTTCGCGACTAAGGCCGCCGTTGCGAAGACGGCGAGAATGCTGTCAATCCCTGCTCCTCCCGACGAATCAACCGGCTACAATCGCCGTCCAGTCATCAGGTAGTAGGCGTCCTCGATCGTGTTCACTTCCCGGATGGTGACGCCCAACTCTACGCTCAAGTGATCCAGGTTCCAATGGGGATCGTAATACTGCCCTCCGGGGATCAGGATCGTCCGATATCCTTCACGAGCCGCAGCACGGACCTTGTCCGGAATGGTCCCCACCGGACCGATGTGTCCGTCCGGATCAATGGTTCCGGTCAATGCAATGCCCCGTTGAATCGGATCTCCCCGTAGCAGCGCTAGAAACCCCACTGTCATCACGGCTCCGGCGCTGGGTCCGTCGCTGGTCGTGGGGAGGTAGGAATCTCCGCGCACCGAGACCGTTCCAGTGTGGGTGCCGTGCGAGGAGACGGAGGCCCGCTGGATGGCATACCGAAAGGCCGCTTCCATCGCCTGAAGATGAGTGGGACCATAGACCACCTCCCGGGCGATCCACCGGAGGGCGATCGGATCGGGGGACGGTTTCTTGTCCCAATGGATGAGCACCATTTCAAGGACGCCCCGATCATTGCCGTGAAAAGCGGCGAGCAGGGGAATTTCGATTGCCGACTCAATCTGAGCAGAGGATGGCGGGGCAGCGGCCAGGGCCAGTGATAGAGCCAGGGATGTGACGATGCCGAGCGGCGACCAGGCGGCGCGCGGACAGGGCCCCGCCATTTCGGCCTGCGCGAGGCCGGAGAGCCGCGATCTGCCAAAGGGCATCATGGCGATAGTGTAGCCGGTGAGGCAGATTCCGTGAATCGATCTCGAAGAAATGGGGCGCGCCCGCGAATCTCGCCGGTCGAGAAACCGCGAGTGTGGCAGGAGACTTGTCAGAGTCTTCACTCTCCAATCAAGAGGGTCCTGCAACTCGGCAGTGTTGTGATCATCTGGATGAGCGGTTTGTCCGGCGTCGGCCCTGTCCTGTCCTGTGAACTCTCGGTCGGCCGTGAATCTCAGAATGTGGTGTACGTCCGGCATCTTGGGGCGGACTGTTCCGCGCTGGAGCGGGAACAACAGGCCGTCGCCTCACAGGATCTCTTGCGGGCGCTGAAAGACGGGCAGGGCGTCGACCTCCAAGGAGTTCTGGTAACCGGCGATCTGAGCTTGGATGCGGTGCCGGTCGCATCGGACGAACAGATGCGAAAACTGCCCGTAGCGGTGCGTGACTGGATTGCGCGGCAAGGCACCCAGGACATTCGCCTTGTCAGGGGCGGGATTGCCATCCGGGATTCCACGGTGCGGGGATCGATAACCCATCGCAGCAAGCAAGGATACCTGCTGATCGAGGGGCCGGTGACGATGGCCGGCACGAGGTTCGAGGGATTCCAGGACTGGTCGCGGGTCATCTTTCTGGGTCCAGTGGACTGGTCCGGCGCAGAATTTGCGCGCGAAGGATTCTTTGTGCAGGATCGGTTCTGGCACGACGCGACGTTCGATCGGACGACGTTCAGCGGCCGATCACGATTTCACCGTGCGCACTTTCAGGAAGCGGTGTCCTTTCGCGAGGCCACGTTCAACGGATTGGCGGAACTGTTGGAAGTGACCTTCCAAGGACCGGCGCGCTTCGCCGGCGCCCGGTTCACGCAGGGCTCGGGCTTCTCCGGAAGCCATTTTCATTCGGTGGCCGATTTCTCGCGGAGCCTGTTCGAACGGGAGGTCTATTTCATGTTCACGGTCTTTGAGCAGCCTGCCTTGTTTCGCGGGGCGGGCTTTCGTTCGGTCAACAGTTATGCGGATGCGGAGTTCAATGGGACCGGGGATTTTTCGACCGCCGTGTTCGAGCAGGCGCCTGAATTTATGAGGACGAAGTTCAAGGGAGAGCGGTTGTTGCCCTCCAGCGGGTCCGCGTCCTGGCCCGTCTATCTGCCGGTCTATCTGGTTGCGGCGGTCGCCGTGATCTTCACCCTGTTGATCCTCAAGCAGACCTATCGATCGCGAAGCCCGTCCAGCCGAAACGGCTGAAAAACCTACCACATATAGAGTTTTGGCTTGCCCCTACCCCCAATAAGCTGCTATAAGAAAAAACGGCCCGCCTTGTACGAGAACATTCAACTATAAAGCCGAGGATACTGTGGAGCAGGTCGAACTTCCCTATCAGGTCCGACTTGAGAAGTTTGAAGGTCCGCTCGATCTGTTGCTCCACCTCATCCGGCAGAACCAGATCAACATCTACGATATTCCGATCGCGCTGATTGCCCAGCAGTATCTCGACTATCTGGAAACCATGCGCTCGTTGAATCTGGCCGTGGCGGGAGAATTCCTCGTCATGGCCGCGACCCTATTGCAGATCAAATCCCGCATGTTGCTGCCGGTGGAGGAGCGCGCCCTTGACGACGAGGACGGGCCCGATCCGCGCGAAGAATTGGTCCGTCGTCTCTTGGAGTACAAGCAGTTCAAGGAGGCGGCGACTGAACTGGAAGACCAGTCGCGGCGGTGGCGGAACGTCTTCACCAGGCCGCCTGAACCCTTGCCGGCCGAGGAACCGGAGGAATATCTCGCGGAGGATGTCTCTTTGTTTGAGTTGGTCGATGCCTTGCACGACATCCTTGCCCGTACGCCGGCCGCGACCGTCATGGACATCATTCCCGATCACCTGACGGTTCGGAACCAAATGAATGTCATTGTGGAACGGCTGGAGGCTCGGGAATCGGCGACGTTCGGTGAGTTGTTCGAAGGGCCGATCACGCGGGCGATGGTGATCGTGACGTTCCTGGCATTGCTCGAATTGATCCGGCTGCGAATCATCCGCGCCTATCAAGCGGAGTTGTTCGGCACGATCCTGATCTCGCGGACGTTTACGGCTATGGCCGACGTCGAAGACCAGGTCGAAGAGAGTTAAGAAGGACGAGGAGGTGGGGCGATGAGTGACCTCGGTGATCGAATCGAGCCGGCGGCCGAGTCGTTTGAAATATCGGCGCAGAATGAATCGAACGGAGACGGCGCGTATGTGGGCGGGATATGCGATCCGAACGAAACGGCCGAAGTCGATCCATCCGGCGTCACGAATCCAGCGATGACTGGCGAACGGGACGAGGCGCACCCGGCCGATGCGGAGATCAAGGCCGTACTGGAAGCCCTGCTGTTCGTGTCCGGCGAGCCGCTCTCGGTCGAGCGTTGCACGGCGATTCTCGGCCATGTGACCAAAAGTCACGTGCAGATGGCGCTGCGTGAACTCCAGCAGGACTATCAGCAGGAGGGACGCGCGCTCCAGGTGGTCCAGGTGGCCGGCGGATACCGGCTGGCCACCAAAGAACAGTTTGCGCCCTGGATCAGGCGCTTGGACAAGGCCAAGGCGCCGGCCAAGTTGTCCCGGTCGGCGGTGGAGTCGTTGGCGATCATCGCCTACCGCCAGCCGATCGTCCGCGGAGAGATCGAAAAAATCCGCGGCGTGGAGACGTCCGGTGTCCTGCGGACGCTGCTCGAGCGCAAGTTGGTCCGGATGGTGGGACGCAAGGACGAGCCTGGCCGCCCGATCATGTACGGCACGACCAAGCATTTCTTGGAACATTTTGGGCTCAAGAGTCTGGCCGATCTGCCGCCGCTGCGTGAATTCAAGGAGTTGGGTGAGGGCGATCAAGTGTCGCTCCTGAGCGAAGAGGCCCTCGGCGGGACGGGCGACGAGCGCGATCCCGAGCCGGACTGCTCCCATGCGATGGCCGAGGAACAGGCGGGACTGGCCTCGGCAGATTCGTTATCGCCGGAATTGCACGATGCTCCCTGCCTCACGATCGACGAATCCAACGATAGGATCGAAGCCACGGATGAGGCTGAGACCATGCCGGATTTGATTCCGGAGTCGGCCAACGCCTGATCAGTCCGTCTTTCCGCAGCCTTCCTCCCCTGTGTTCTGATGGGCTGGAATAATGCCGGCGGCCGCAGATCTTGCTTGTTCCATGGCCCGCGGCCTGCTCTGTATCCCTGCTGAAGCCCTGCTCGGCTCCGCTCCTTGACGCCCTTCTTGAGCCTTTGCTAGACTCCCACCTCTTAAGAATCGTCATGACGCGAGCGCAATCTAAGCAGTTGAAATCCTGAACAAAGGAACGAGGCAACCCCATGAGTCTCACCTGGCTTTTCGAGGAAGAAGATCATCGATCCCGCCTGCTGCTGTCCGCCCAGTCCGGGTCGGACGAGTGGGGGACCGGCGAAGTGACGGCAGAAGAAGAACTTCCTCCCGCGCCGGCGAATCTCAAGGCTCAGCCGGGCAACGGCCGTGTGTTGCTGACCTGGGACCCGGTTCCGGACGCCATGTACTACAACATCTACTACATGACGACCAAAGGCGTGCAGATCAAATTCTCCGAATTGACGCGGCCGATCGCAGGCCCCCAGGACTTCAAGACCAAGATCGGTGTGACCAAAGAAAAGGGCACCTGCATCGAAGGCCCCTCCTCGCCCTACCTGCATGAAGACCTCGCCAACGGCACCTGCTACCACTATGTCGTCACGGTGGTCACGCAGAAGGGGGAAAGCCCGGAGTCCGAAGAAGTCATGACGATTCCGTCGCCCTATCTGGTCGCCCAGATCATCGGCTGCGAGGGGGTGGATGACGGCGAATTCAACTCTCCGACCGGGGTCGCCCTCGACAAGGATGGCAATATCTACGTGGGCGACACCGACAACCATTCGATTCAGAAATTCGACAAGACCGGCAAGTTTCTCGCTCGGTGGGGCGGCAATCCCGGGGCCGCCGAGGGCGAGTTTTATTATCCGCGCGGTGTGGCCGTCGGGTCCGAGGGCGAGGTGTACGTAGCGGACAGCGGGAACAACCGTATTCAGAAGTTCGATTCGGACGGCAACTATATGCATACCTGGGGCAAATTCGGCTTTGCCTGGCGAGGCGCCGACATCGGGCGTTTCGATGTGCCCTGGGGAGTGGCGACCGACCGCGAAGGCAACCTCTACGTGTCGGACACGAGCAACGCCCGCATTCAGAAGTTCGCCCACGACGGCACGCCGCTCCTCAAGTGGGGGCGCGATGGCAGCTATGACGGCGCATTTTTCTACCCGCGGGGCATTGCGGTCGATTTCGTCGGAAACATTTACGTGTCAGAAGAGGGGAACCACCGCATCCAGAAATTCGACACCCGCGGGAGTTTCCTGACGAAGTGGGGGCGCGAGGGCGGCGGACCGGGGCAATTCAAGCGTCCCTGGGGCGTCGCCTGTGACGCCATGGGGTACGTCTATGTTGTGGATCAGGAGAATCATCGCATCCAGAAGTTCGACGGCAACGGGACCTTTCTCTGTTCGTGGGGCAACCGGGGTCTGAGCGAAGGCCAGCTCAATTTCCCGTCCGGCATCGCCATCGACAAGGAAGGCAACGTGTTCGTGGTGGACAGCGGCAACAACCGCATCATCAAATACGTGCCGACCGAAGAAGAGCTGAACCGCACGCTCCAGGCGAAACGGGAGGAAGCCGGGGACGACAAGACTCCGCGCGGCGTCGTGGCCAAGGCCGGTGATACCGAGGTCACGGTGAGCTGGATGGAGATGCCCGGAGCCGTCTCCTACAACCTCTACTTCAGCACCAATTCCGGCTTCACGAAAGAAGGGGCCACCAAGATTGAAGGCGTGGAGAATCCCTATGTCCATAGCGGGCTCAGTAACGACACCGCCTATTATTATGCGCTGACCGCGGTTTACGAAGGCGAGGTCGAGAGCGGGCTCTCGGCGGAGGTGACGGCAACCCCGGTGCTGATCGACATGACCGCGCCGCAAACCCCGTCCGCCGTGATCAACCACGGCGCGTTCATGACCAATACCCCGGAAATCATCGTCACGATTTCGGCCAACGACGTGGATTCTGGTGTGGGGGCCTACTACATCTCCGAGAACCCGATGGCTCCGATGGCCGGCAGTCCCGGGTGGGTGGAGGTCGAGCCGGCCCTGAAGTTCGGAGCGACGATTCCGTTCGTGCTGTCGCCGGGCGACGGGCAAAAGACGATCTACGTGTGGTTCAAGGATCTGGGGCAGAACATTTCGGTCCCGGCCAGCGCGACGATCCTGGTCAATACGTCGGGTTATCTCTGCGTGTCGAAGTGGGGGAAGCCGGGACGTGGAGCCTCCTTGCTGCACGGCGGCGAGTTCATGCCCCCGTTGTATGGCTTGGCCGTCGATCAACAGGGCGGCGTATTCGTGGTGGACAACGGCAACAATCGCGTCCAGAAGTTCGACAGCGCGGGCAATTTCATCATTCTCTGGGGGTCGTTCGGGTCGGCCAACGGGAGCTTCCACAACCCGACGGGAATCGCCTGCGACGCGAAGGGCGACGTGTGGGTGGTGGACACCAACAACCACCGCGTGCAGAAGTTCGATGGCAAGCTCGGCGGCTACCTCATGAAGTTTGGCTCGCGAGGCAACGGCGAAGGACAGTTCAACGCGCCCTGGGGCATCGCCGTCGACCGCGTGCGGGGCTATGTGTACGTGGTGGACAGCGCGAATTTCCGCGTGCAAAAGTTCGACCTCACGGGCGAATTCATCATGGCCTGGGGCAGCTTCGGCAACCACGACGGGCAGTTCTATTTTCCGCGCGGCATTGCGGTCGACGAATCCGACGGGTCTGTCTACGTCGTGGACATGGGCAACCACCGCATCCAGAAGTTCGACACCAGCACGAACGTCTTGCCGCAACTGTTGACCAAGTGGGGCGGTAGCGTGGACGCCGGCCATGCCAGCAGTCCGACCGCGGTCGAGGCGGGGCAGCTTCGGAACCCGTGGGGCATCGCGGTCGATGCCAACGGGGATGTCTATGTGTCCGACGCCGGCAACCATCGGATCGAAAAGTTCGACCGCGAGGGCAATTTCATCACGCAATGGGGCGGCTTCGGCAACGGCGACGGGCAATTCAACTTCCCCTATGGAATTGCGGTGGGTCCGCGGGGCAGCATCTTCGTCGTGGACAGCGCTAACGCCAGAATTCAGCAGTTCATGCCGGCGGAAGAAGGAGAAGAGCGGCTGAGGGAGGAGGCGGAAGCGGCCGCGGCGTTGAGCGACCAGCGGACCGCGCAACCGTCCTGACGAGTAGAGCCCTCGCGTTTCTGATCTTCGCCTGGTCGGCCGGCCGTCGTTCATCTTCGTGTTCCATTCTACTTGAGGCTTGCGGGTTCGGGACGAGCGTCCTATGCGCGGCCGAGGCGTATGCTCCTACAGGTGACTCATGCTGGATGACAATACTCCGATCGGTCTGACGTTCGATGACGTGGTGCTGGTGCCGGCGCGGTCGAACGTGCTGCCCAATGAGGTCGATACGCGCACCATGGTGACGAGGACCGTCGGAGTGCACATCCCGATCATGAGCGCGGCGATGGACACGGTCACGGAAGCCCGCCTCGCGATCGCCATGGCCCGGGAAGGAGGGATCGGAATCGTCCATCGCGTCCTCTCGCCGGTTGACCAGGCGGCCGAGGTGGATCGCGTGAAGAAGTCGGAAAGCGGCATGATCCTCGATCCCGTGACGATCTCGCCGGATCAGACCATCCGGGACGCCCATGAGCTGATGACCCGCTACCGCATTTCCGGGATTCCGGTCACGAAGCACGGCAAGCTCGTCGGCATACTCACCAACCGCGATCTCCGGTTCGAGACCCGGATGGATTTGAAGGTCTCGCAGGTCATGAAACGCGAGAAGCTTGTGACGGCGCCGGAAGGCACGACGCTGGAGAAGGCCCGGGAGATCCTGCACGAGCACCGCATCGAAAAATTGCCGGTCGTCAACAAGCAGTTCGAGCTGAAGGGCCTGATCACGATCAAGGACATCGAAAAACGCATCAAGTATCCGAACGCCTGCAAGGACGAGCACGGTCGGCTCCGCGTGGGCGCCGCCATCGGGGTGGGGCCGGATACGGATCAGCGGGTGGAATTGCTGGTGAAGGCGGGCGTGGATCTGGTCGTGGTGGACACGGCCCACGGCCATTCGCAAGCGGTGCTCGACCGTGTCAAGATGGTAAAGAAGAAATATCCCCGGTTGCAGGTGACGGCGGGGAACATTGCGACCGCCGAGGCGGCGAAGGATCTGCTGAGAGCCGGCGTGGACGCCATCAAGGTCGGGGTCGGTCCCGGGTCGATTTGCACCACGCGCATCGTGTCCGGAGCCGGCATGCCGCAGCTCACGGCCATCGCCGAGTGCGCCAAGGCCGCCGCCGGGTCCGGCGTGCCGGTCATCGCGGACGGCGGCATCAAGTTTTCGGGCGACGTGACCAAGGCGCTGGCCGCCGGCGCGTCGGCTGTCATGATCGGGAGCCTGTTCGCCGGGACGGAAGAGTCGCCCGGTGAAACCGTGCTGTACCAGGCCCGCACCTACAAGGTGTACCGGGGCATGGGCTCCATCGGCGCGATGGAGCGCGGGGGCAAGGACCGGTACGGGCAGGCGGGACGGCCGGAGGCCAAACTGGTGCCGGAAGGCATCGAGGGCCGCGTGCCCTACAAGGGGCCGCTTTCGAACGTCGTGTTTCAATTGGTCGGGGGCCTCCGTTCCGGAATGGGCTATTGCGGATGCAAGACGATCGCCGAATTGCAGCAGAACGCCCGCTTCATCCGCCAGACGGTGGCCGGCTTGCGGGAGGGCCACGTGCACGACGTGATCATCACCAAAGAAGCCCCGAACTACCGCATGGATTGGGAGTAGGGTTCACGGCGCACGTCAATCGTGAACCGTCAATCGGCCTCATCGCTTGACCTTCCTCCGATCCCCTCGCTTGACGTATGACGACTTACGGTTGACGTTCAATGGAACTCTGGCACGATCGAATTCTCGTCCTCGACTTCGGATCTCAATACACGCAACTGATCGCGCGCCGCATCCGCGAGGCGCAGGTCTATTCGCAAATCCTGCCCTGCACCGTTCCGCTGGCGACGATCCTGGCCTACCGTCCCAGCGGCATTATCCTCTCCGGCGGGCCGGCGAGCGTCTACGAGAAAAAGGCGCCCAAGATTTCGGTTGAGGTCCTCAATCAACAGATCCCGGTGCTGGGCATCTGCTACGGGATGCAATTAGTCACGCATCTGATGGACGGCGAGGTGGAGAAGGCGGCCAAGCGGGAATACGGCCGCGCGGAACTTCTGCTGGACGATACCTCCGATCTCTTCAAAGGCATCGGCGGGGGCAAGACCACAACGGTCTGGATGTCGCATGGCGACCGGATCGAGCGCATGCCCAAGGGATTCCGGTCGATCGCGCATACCGCCAATTCTCCTGTCGCGGCCATGAAGGCCGTGGATGCGAAGCGGCGGATCTATTGTCTCCAGTTTCATCCGGAGGTCGCCCATACCCCGGAAGGCACGCGGATGCTGCGGAACTTCGTGCTCGACATCTGCGGGTGCAAGCCGACCTGGACGATGAGTTCCTATGTCGAGACCAGCGTGAAGCAGATCCGCGAGCAGGTCGGGGACGCCCGCGTGATCTGCGCGCTTAGCGGCGGAGTCGATTCGTCGGTCGCGGCGGTCCTGACGCACCGGGCGATCGGCGATCGGCTCACCTGCGTGTTCGTGGACAATGGGCTGTTGCGGCAGGGGGAAGTCGAGAAGGTCCGCAAGACCTTTGCCGCGCAGTTCAAGATGAACGTGCGGGTGCTGGGGAAGGGCCGGGAATTCCTGGCGGCTTTGGCCCGCACCATCGATCCGGAACGAAAACGCAAGATCATCGGACGGCTGTTCATCAAGTTTTTCGAGGCGGAAGCGATGCGGAACGGCAAGGCTGCCTATCTGGTGCAGGGGACCCTTTACCCCGATGTGATCGAAAGCGTCAGCTTCAAGGGGCCGTCGGCCACCATCAAGACCCATCACAACGTGGGCGGCCTTCCCACCAGGATGAAGTTGCGCCTGATCGAGCCGCTGCGCGAGCTGTTCAAGGATGAAGTACGTGTCTTGGGCAAGGAACTCGGCATTGCCGACGAGATCGTGTGGCGGCAGCCGTTCCCCGGCCCGGGGCTGGCTATCCGCATCATCGGTACGGTGACGGAGGACCGGCTCCGGATCGTGCGGGAAGCCGACGTGATCGTGCTGGAGGAAATCAAACGCGCCGGCTTGTACCGCGACACCTGGCAGGCCTTCGCCGTGCTCTTGCCGATCAAGAGCGTCGGGGTCATGGGCGATCAGCGGACCTATGAGCATGTCGTGGCCGTCCGCGCCGTGACCAGTCTGGACGGGATGACGGCGGATTGGGCGCGTCTGCCAGGCGAAGTCCTGGCGACCATCTCATCGCGGATCATCAACGAGGTGCGGGGCGTAAACCGGGTAGTCTACGATATCAGCTCGAAACCGCCAAGCACGATCGAGTGGGAGTAAGACGTCAACCGTCAACAGTCAAACGCGAGCAGAGAACTCTTATCGAGTGACGATTGACGAATGACGAGATGACAATTCGTCTCCAAAAACTCATCGCCGGTAGTGGGCTGGCTTCCCGTCGCAAGGCGGAGGCGTTGATCGCGGCAGGCCGTGTGACGGTCAACGGGAAGGTGATCACCGAGCTGGGGACGAAGGTTGATCCGGCGCGCGATCACGTCAAAGTGGACGGCAAGCATCTCAGCGCGGCGCAGCCGTTCGTGTATCTGGTCCTGAATAAGCCCAAGAACGTGATGTCCACGTTGGATGATCCGGGTGGGCGTCCCACCGTGAAGGACTATCTGCGCGGCGTGTCTGTGCGGGTGTTTCCGGTCGGCCGGTTGGATTTCGACAGCGAAGGCCTGATGTTGCTGACGAACCACGGTGATCTGGCTCAAGCCCTGTTGCACCCCCGGTACCATGTCCCCAAGACCTATCTCATCAAAGTAAAGGGCGTGCTCACGGATGAAGAGATCAGGAGGTTGGAACAGGGTGTCAGTTTGGAAGACGGCATGACCAGTCCGGCCCACGTCAAGAAGATCAAGAAGGCCGAGCAGAATTCCTGGCTGGAGCTCACCATCCGCGAGGGACGCAAGCATCAGGTCAAGCGCATGCTGGACGCCGTCGGCCATCCGGTGATCAAGCTGGTTCGAGTGAAGATGGGGCCGTTGTCGCTCGACAATCTGGAGCCGGGCGAATACCGGTTCCTGACAGATCGGGAAGCCAATGTCCTCCGTGAGCTGGTCGAGGAGCGGGTCGCGGCGGTCGAACGTGGAGAAGCACCCGCGCGGGCCAAACGGCCGGTCAGGCGAGCGGGCTGGGCCAAGCCTGCGAGGACGAAGAAGCATCAGCCGAAGAAAGCGAGTGTTGCATGAAGTTCCGGACACACCATTGCGGTGAATTGACCAAGCAGCATGTCGGGCAGACCGTCGTGCTCAACGGGTGGGTCCACCGGCGTCGCGACCATGGTAACGTCATCTTCATCGACCTGCGCGACCGGTATGGCCTGACGCAGGTGGTGTTCAACCCCGAGATCAGCGCCGGCGCGCACCGGCAGGCGCATGGGCTGCGAAGCGAATTCGTCGTCTCCGTCAGCGGGACCGTGGCGCGCCGCCCGGAAGGCTCGGCCAATCCCGATCTGGCCACCGGGGAGATCGAGGTCATGATCGACGAGGTGGAGATCCTGAACGAGGCCAAGACGCCGCCGTTCATGATCGATGGGGAGGGGGACGTCACCGAGGCCTTGCGGCTGAAATACCGGTTTCTAGACCTACGCCGCCCCCCGATGCAGCGGCTGTTGCAGATCCGCCATGCGCTGACGCAAGAGGTCCGTGCCTTTTTGAACCGGGAAGGGTTTCTGGAGATCGAAACCCCGATCCTGACCAAGAGCACGCCGGAGGGGGCCCGCGACTATCTGGTGCCGTCGAGAGTCAATCCGGGTTATTTCTTCGCGCTGCCTCAATCGCCGCAGTTGTTCAAGCAGATTCTCATGGTGAGCGGCTGCGACCGGTATTACCAGATTGCCCGCTGTTTCCGCGACGAGGACCTGCGGAACGACCGCCAACCGGAGTTCACGCAGATCGACCTGGAAATGTCATTCGTCGATCGCGACCAGGTCATGGGGACGATGGAACAGATGATCAGTCGGGCCTTCAAGGCTGTTGGAAGCGTGGATCTTCCGATGCCGTTCCCTCGCTTGACCTACCAGGAGGCGGTCGGGCGCTATGGGTCCGACAAGCCTGATTTGCGGTTCGACATGCCGCTGCATGACCTGACGGAGTTTGCGAAGACGACGGAGTTCAAGGTCTTCCGGGACACGGCGGCCAAGGGCGGCCTCGTCAAGGCGATCATTGTGAAAGGGGGAGCGGAGATTCCCCGGAGCCGGATCGATGCGATCGGCGAACTGGCCAAAGGGTTCGGCGCCAAAGGATTGGCCTGGGTTAAGATCACGGGGGAGGGGCAGCTCGAATCGGTCATCGCCAAGTTCCTGCATCGCGAGCAGTTCCTCGCTTCCGTGCCGGACGCCAAGCCCGGCGATCTGTTGCTGTTCGTGGCGGATCAAGCGAAGGTCGTTCATGACGTGCTCGGACGGCTGCGGCTCTACTTCGGCAAGGAACTGGGCTTGATCCGAGAAGGGGAGTGGAAACCCCTGTGGGTCATCGAGTTTCCGTTGCTGGACTACGATCCGGAGCTTGGCCGCTACGTGTTCATGCACAATCCCTTTGCGGCGCCGATGGACGAAGACCTGCCGCTCCTGGACGGCAATCCCGGCCAGGCCAGGGCCAAGGCTTACGACATGGTGCTGAACGGCAACGAGATCGGCGGCGGCAGCATCCGCAACCATCGCCGCGAGATCCAGCTCAGAATCCTTGATCTGCTGGGGATCGGCAAGGACCAGGCGCAGCGCCAGTTCGGATTCCTGCTCGACGCGCTGGACTATGGAGCGCCGCCCCACGGCGGGATCGCGTTCGGGCTGGACCGGCTGGTCATGCTGCTGGGCGGAGCCGACTCCATTCGGGACGTGATCGCCTTCCCCAAGACCCAGAAGGCGCAATGTCTGATGACCGACGCTCCCTCGGCCGTCACCCCCGAGCAACTGAAAGAGCTGTTCATCAAGCTCGACACGATCGAGTAGTGCGAGCGGCGAGCCGGTTCGCCAGCAGCGATTCGTTCCCATCAAGGCTGACATGGCCGGAAATACCTTTGGAAAGATCTTCTGCATCACCTCCTTCGGCGAAAGTCACGGGCCGGCGATCGGCTGTGTGGTCGACGGCTGTCCGCCCGGCTTGAACCTCTCGGTCGAAGACATTCAACAGGAACTCGATCGCCGGAAACCCGGCACGTCCCGCCATGTCACGCAACGGCAGGAATCGGATCGGGTCGAGATCCTCTCCGGGGTCTTTGAGGGCAAGACGACCGGAACGCCGATCGCGCTGTTGATCCGCAACGAAGACGCGCGGAGCCGGGATTACGGCAACCTGGCCGAGACCTTCAGGCCAGGCCATGCCGACTACACCTATTGGCAGAAATACGGCATCCGGGATTACCGCGGCGGAGGCCGGTCGTCGGCCAGGGAAACAGCGGTCCGCGTGGCGGCCGGCGCCATCGCGAAGAAATGGCTCGGGGAGAAGTATGGCATCGTGATCCGCGGCTATCTGGCCCAGTTAGGACCGATCGAAATTCCGTTTGTGTCCTGGGATGCGGCGCGGAGCAATCCGTTCTTTGCCGGCGATGGGACCATGGTGGAAAAACTGGAATCCTTCATGGATGAACTCCGCAAATCCGGCGATTCCGTCGGGGCGAAAATCACAGCCGTGGCGGAAGGCGTGCCGGTCGGGTGGGGCGATCCGGTCTATGCCAAGTTGGACGCGGACCTGGCTTCGGCCATGATGAGCATCAATGCGGTGAAGGGAGTCGAGATCGGGGCCGGATTCGCGTCCGTGGCCCAGCGAGGATCGGAACATGGAGACGAGCTGACCCCGGAGGGCTTTGCCAGCAACCATGCCGGCGGCATCCTGGGCGGCATCTCGTCGGGGCAGGATGTCGTCGTCACGATCGCGATCAAGCCCACGTCTAGCATCAGGATTCCCAGACAGTCGATCGACAAGCAGGGCCGTCCGGTGACGGTCGAGACGCTCGGACGCCACGATCCCTGCGTGGGTATCAGGGCGACCCCGATCGCCGAGGCCATGATGGCGCTGGTGCTCATGGACCATGCGCTGTTGCATCGGGCCCAGAACGCCGACGTGTCCACACCGACGCCCAAGCTTGCCGGCAACCGAGAACAGGTCCCGCAGGCCACAGGCGTCAAGAGTTCCGTCAAGCGCAATCCAAGCCCGGACGAAGCGTAACCTGTTTCAAGTACGCCGTGGTCCTTCGCGGCTGTGCTTGGGGGTACCCATTGCCCTTTTCCATGCAATGGGTCCAACGCCTGGCGACTGCCGGGTACCCGTTGCTCTTCCCGATGCAACGGGTGCAACGCGACGAACCGTCATGAATAATGCGGGCTAATCTCCCTCCCTCTCAGCCCCGAACAATCGAGATTGCCTGATCATCCGCTCCGGCCGGACGTCCGGCTGTCCGCGTTGCACTCTCGTCTGGCGACCGGTATCCTCATACTCCCATCGTCCTGCTGGAGTCGTCTCCGATGCCGCAACCGTCCGGCTCCCACCATGGCGAACCGTCCGGGTCCTCGGGCGGCGCGGTGACGGATCTGCCGGCGGACAGCGTGCGGGCGCGAAAGCGGGCCGTCGGGTCTTCGGCAACCGGTGCAATGACGGTCACGCTCTCCTTGGAACGCGAACGGAAGCTCTCCGCCGGGCGTAGTTTTCGTCTGCCCGATCTTCAGGGGGCGCCGTTCCCTCCACGCCTCTTGACCTCCACCTATTTCGATACAGAGGGGTATCGATTAGCGACAGCCGGCATTACGCTGCGCCGGCGAGTGCAGCAACGACGCAGTGGCTGGCAGCTCAAGCTGCCCTGTGCGGAAGGCCGATATGAAGTCGAGGCGAAAGGAGGGCCGGGTCGGCCGCCCGTTCAGCTCCTGGACCCGCTGTTCGCGCATCTACGGGGAACACCGGTCGCGCCGGTCGTCATGATGAGGACCTGGCGTACCGGCGTACGTATCTCAACCAACGGCCGGCCTGTCGCCGAAGTCGTGCTGGATGCGGTCAGCGTGCTCGTGGACCGCCGTGTGGTCCGGCACTTCCGCGAGGTCGAGATCGAGCTGCTCGACGGGGATGAGGAGGTGCTCGACCGGCTGGAAGACCAGCTCCGGCAGGCGGGGGCCGGCGACCACGACGGTCGCCCGAAGATGTTTCGCGCGCTGGACCTGTCGCTACAGGAGCCGGTTCCCCCGGTCGCGCCGAATGCGCCGATCATCGACCATCTGCGCGCGCTGCTGTCCGCGCAAGTGGCCTCGTGGTTGCGGCACGATCCGCTCGTCCGGATCGGGGAAACCGTGGAGGCGGTGCATCAGATGCGGGTGGCGACGCGGCGGCTGCGTGCCCTGCTGCGGGCCGCCCGCCCGCTGTTGGTGCCGGAATGGAGCGAGCAGGTGCGAAGCGAGCTCTCCTGGCTGGCGGGAGTCTTGGGACCGGCTCGGGATCTGGACGTCCTGATCGAGTATTTTCAACAGGAGCTGGCCACGCTTGAGCCGCGCGAGGCGCCGCCGGTCCGCCGGTTGATCCGGAGGCTCAGACGGGATCGTGCATCGGTTCAGGAGGAGCTGATCTCCGCGTTGCGCACCGATCGGTATCTCGCGGCGCTGGACCTCGCGGAGGCGGGGAGCCGGCATCCGCAGGTGATACCGTCGGATGTGTCCTTGCACGAGATTGCGGCGGCGGAGTTTCGCAAGCTGCGGAAGGCCGTCCGCGCTCTGCCCGAGCTTCCATCGGATGAGGAATTGCACCGGGTCCGAATCAAGGTCAAGCGGGCCCGTTATGCGGCCGAGCTGGCCGAGACCACGGTCGGGCGCCCAGCCTCCCGGTTTATTCAACGGGCCAAGGAGCTGCAGGACATCCTGGGCATGCATCAGGATGCCGTGGTGGCGGAAGGGCGGGTCCGGTCGTATCTGGACGGATCACAGAGTCGGACGGCGGCCTTTGCGGCCGGCCGGATGGTGGAACGCCAACGTCAGCGGAAGTTGCGGGCCAGAGAACAGTTTGCCCTGGCCTGGAAGAAGCTGGAGAAGCGGGGAAAAAAGGCGTGGGGGTAACCGGGTTACCGTGATGGATCGACGGGGTGAGCGGCCATCCACCGCCTCGACAAGGTCTGCGCCTGTTGGACCTGCTCTTTCCTCATGCCGGCGGCCAATTGCTCCAATGTCCCTTGGATGCGCCACTGGGTCTGGACGTCCAGGGATTCCGGTGATCGCGATTGCGCGAGGTCCAGCCACATGTAAGCCTGCACAGGATCTCTCGGAACCCCCTGCCCTTGGACATAGAGCATGCCGAGGTCAATCATCGCGCCACGGTCGCCCTTCTCGGCGGCCTGTCGATAGAGGGTGGCAGCCCGTGATTTGTCTTGGGCCACACCCAGACCATTGTCATACAGGTAGCCGAGATTACGGATGGCTCCGGGGTGCCCCTGGTCGGCGGCCAGCCGATACCACTGCAATGATTCAGCGTAGTTTTGTCCGACGCCGATCCCGTCCTGGTACAGGCCGCCGAGATTGTTCTGCGCCTCGACGTGGCCCTTCTCCGCCGCCTTCCTGTACCACTGCTCGGCTTTTCTCAGATTCTGGCCGACCCCGCGGCCCTTTTCATAGGCCAGGCCGAGTTCGTAGGCGGATTCGACGTGGCCCTGCGTCGCCGTCTTGGTCAGGTCTTGCACGCGCTGACTCGGCCGATCCAGCAGCATGCAACCGGAGAAACACAAGGTTGCGGCGAGAACCATGAGGCCGATGTTCCGCCAACCGGGTCTCATGGGCGGTCGGAGCCTCATTTCAGCCTGTTGTGCAAGGAGATGAACTTGGCGCATCGGGCGATGAGGAAGCCTACCCCTCATCCTTCTCCAAGCCCTGGATGAATTTATCGGCCTCCGCGATGGAGCGGTTCATATCCTTGACGAGCTGATCAACCTGGGCGTCCACCTTGATCAGTTCGCCCTTCAGGGAGGACAGGGCACGGGCGTTGAGGTTGTGTTTGAGGTAGAGCACCTGGTCCCGCATCGGCCGCAGCACGGGGTCGATCCGTTGCTCGGCCTTCTTCATCGCGGCGAGCATCTCTCCGTATCGCGTTTTGGTCTGCGCATATTTGGCTTCGCTCTTGCGGCGCAGATCTTTGTTCGAGTATTGATCGAGTTCTTCCTTCCATTCCTTGAACAGGGCGTCGGCGACCGATTCCACATCGCTGATCCGCTTCCTGACCGTCTCGGCCCGCTCCTCGCTCGTTTCCAGCTCGCCGCTCAGCTTCTTATAGGTGGCCTCCAGATCGCCTCCGGAAAAATTGACGACCTTGCCGAACTGATCGAGCGCGCTCTGGATCTCCTGCTTGGCCTCTTCCTGGGCGTCCCGCGCCGCCTTGACGCGGCTGCTCAGGATGTCGCGCTTCGCATAGCCCATCTTCTCCATCGCGCCCATGTAGAGCGTGTCGCAGCCGGCCAGCATCAATCCGATCAGCACACAGGGCACGAAGCGGGTCAGGGAGATAGGCATTCGCATAGGGCCTTGTTGGGTCGGTGGTGTGTCGATGAAAACAACCGAAACCAGCGCATAGTCCGATGCAGCGATTGCAGAAGTCAAGATGCCGACGGAGCAGTTGCCAAGGTCCGGCGTTTGCTCACGCGATGCCGCTGAGGTAGTCTCGCCGTAGGCACGTTGTATCGTCTGTTTCTGATGACTGGAGGTATCCACATGCCTGGTTGTATGGGACGACCGCTCATCCCGGTGATCACGCTGCTGCTCGGCGGCTGCGGATCATCCGGATTCGTTATGCCGGACGCGCTCGAGTCACAGGTTGATCCGTCGGTCTCGTTCCAGCAACTGTTGGCGAGTCCGGACTCGTACCAGGGGAAGATGGTCGTGGTGGGGGGCGAGGTGTTGAAAGCCTCCACGGCCGACGGGGGAACGGTGCTGGAGGTGTTGCAGCTTCCCTTGGACGAGGGGCAGCGGCCCGCTCGCGAGCGAACGGAAAGCCAGGGGCGGTTTCTGGCCAGACAGGAAACCTTCTTGGATCCGGCGGCCGTCGGGGATCGAGCCCGAATCACGATCGTCGGACAGGTGACGGGGACGAGGACGGGTCGCTTGGACGAAGTGGAGTATCGATACCCCACGCTTGACATCAAACACCTGCACCTTTGGAGACTGGAGGACTATGCAGAGCGGGCGAGGTCGGGTCCTTGGTGGGGCATTTCCGGCGGGGTGGGCATTGGCGGGGGAACGAGAACCGGCGGCGGCATCAGCATCGGGACGGGCTTTTAATCCTAATCCAAGAATAAGCGAGACCCCATAACCCCGTATTTCCTTCGCCCCATCGGGGCGGGGGAGAGGGGAGGGTGAGGGGCACATCCTCACGGTCCCACCCTCACCTTTCTCCTCTCCCTCAACACCCGTTGCATTGAGGGGAGCAACGGGTACCCGAGGGCGAGGAAGCAGGATTGACGCAGGGACGGTCACCTCGTCAGCAGACATTATTATCGGATTAGGGTTAGCTATGACGGCTCTTCTGAAAATCGTGTAGGTAGTGGGTAGAGCGAATGGCTCAGATCGCCTCGCCTGACGTTCGACCCGTTGCATTCAAAGCCGGGCAACTGGTGCCCCGCGATTCCAGGCCTCACCCTGATGCGTTATTGTCGGTGTCCTCGCGCTGTTGTCCTGTTGCCCTCGTGCGATCATTGTTCAGCGCTTTCCCTGTGACGGCCGCGTCGGAGCAGCGGTTGCCCACCTCCGTAAATACTGGTATTTCTCCAGACCCGCTGGTTGACACCTTTTTACGGAACCAGTAGCCTTTTGTCGTCCTGACCCATTCTCCGGCGCTCTCACCGCCATGGCGACGATCTCTGTTGGCCTATGCTCCACTATCACCGAAACACTATGCGACAGACTGACCCGAATAGAAGAACTAGCTTCCTTGAGGCGCCAACATGCCAAGCGATCAACGGCCTGAGACTCACAAAACAGTCTTCATCAGTTATCGACGACGGCAAAGTTGGCAAACTGCGCGCCTCATATACTCGCATCTACGCGCGCATGACTATGACGTCTTCATGGATGTCGAGAGTATCGACAGCGGCCAATTCGATACCATTATCAGGAATCAAATCGCGGCGCGGGCGCATTTTCTAGTTGTTCTCGGTCCTGGTTCGATGGAAGGCTTCGACAATCCTCAAGATTGGCTCCGTCAAGAAATCGAGCATGCCATCAGCTTAGAACGTAACATCATTCCGATTCTTGAAGAGGGTTTCAAGTTCGAGAAGATCACACCGCCCCCAGGTCGGCTACAAGAACTGCCGAGGTACAACGCCCTCACCGTGCCACATGAATACTTCGACGCAGCCATGCAGAAGCTCCGGGAACGATATTTAAGAAAGCCGGTGCAGGGACCAATTCAGGCGACACCGGAGCGTGAAATACCCGCTGTCGAGCAAAGGCTTGAAAAGACACGTCAAGAAATCGCTCGTGAATCCGCAAGGGAGGACCCAAAGCCATCCCCTGGTGCTCCTTCAGCGAGGCCGCGAGTGGAGTCACGGTCGGCCGAAGCGCCAGCCGGCATGGTGAAAGTGCCCAAGGGCCCGTTCCTCTACGGGGAGGATAGACATCGTGAGACGATCGATCATGATTATTGGATCGGCATCTATCCCGTGACGAACGAGGAATTTCGTGCCTTCATCTTGGCGGGTGGCTACGAAAATCAGGCCTACTGGTCCCAAGAGGGGTGGAGATGGAAGACGGAAGAGAACATTCGGATTCCGGCGTCTTGGAATAACCCCAAATTTATTAAGCCCGACCATCCAGTGGTTGGGGTGAGCTTTCACGAAGCTCAGGCCTATGCCACCTGGGCGCGCAAGCGCTTGCCGACGGAACAGGAGTGGGAAAAGGCGGCAAGGGGCACGGACGGGCGCATCTACCCCTGGGGTGACGAGTTCGATAAGAACAAATGCAACAGCCTCGAATCCCGTCTGGATAGCACCTCGCCTGTCAGCAAGTATCCCGAGGGCGTGAGCCCGTATGGTTGCTACGACATGGCCGGCAACGTGGGGGAATGGTGTGCGGTTTGGTATGAACAGAAACAACTTCCTAGTGCGGTCCGGGGCGGGGCCTGGTGCCAGAAGTCACCGTCCCTGCGTGCCTGGCGACTTTTCCATATCGAGCCCGGCGGCCGGGACAGCTCCCTCGGGTTCCGTCTGGTCCAGGACATTTCCGAATAACCCTTTGCCCTTTGTCCTTTGACCCTTTACCCTTCCGAAATGCTCCCTCTCCCGAATTGTGATTGGGAGAGGGTTGGGGTGAGGGAATCATGGCCACCACTCTTCCGCAAGCCGTGCAAGCCTGCCACGAGTTGCTGCTCTGGCTGATCCCGCAGCTCGACAAATTTCCCCGCTCGCGCCGGTTTACATTGGGCGAACGGTTGGAGGCCGGGTCGATCGAGGTCTTGGAGCTGCTGGTTGAAGCGGCCTATACGCACCATAAGACAGCCTCCCTGCATCGCGCGAACCTGCGATTGGAAGTCGTGCGCCATCTCTGGAGGCTGGCTCACGAATTGAAGGTGATCGCGTTGCGCCAGTATGAGCATGGCGCGCGGCTGTTTGATGACCTTGGGCGGCAGATCGGCGGCTGGCTCCGCAGTCGCGATCCGTCTCAGATGCAGCCATGACACGCCTTGCCAATCTCTGGCCGGAACTGGTGAGTTTTAAGAACCTACTCGACGCGTATCGGAAGGCGCGCCGTGGGCAGTGTTGCCGTCGCGGAGTTCGGCCTGAATCTGGAGCGCGAACTGTTGCGCTTGCGGCGCGAGCTTCAGGACGGGACGTATCGCCCAAGCAAGTATCGTCTGTTCACGATCTACGAGCGCAAGCCGCGCGTCATCGCGGCAGCGCCGTTTCGCGACCGGGTTGTGCACCACGCGGTCATGAACGTGATCGAACGGCCGCTCGCCCGGACGTTTATCGAGGATTCTTACGCCTGCCGCCACGGCAAGGGGGTCCATGCGGCGGTGGACCGCTATCAAGCCTGGGCGCAGACCTATCGGTATGCCCTGAAAATGGACGTGCGCCAGTACTTCCCGTCCATCGATCACGACCTTCTGAAGGAAAAGCTGCGGCGACGGATCACAGACTTGCGCGTCTTGGACCTGCTTGATCGCATCATCGATGGATCTCCTGGAGGAGACAGTGAGCCCCATTACTTTCCCGGCGACGACCTCTTCACGCCGATCGATCGGGCCGTGGCTATTCCCATCGGCAACCTGACGAGCCAGTTCTTTGCCAATCTCTATCTCGACGATCTGGATCACCATATGAAGCAGGTCCTGCGGGTCCGGCCGTACCTTCGCTACGTGGACGACATGGTGGTGCTGGACCAGGACAAGACCCGGTTGGCAGACATTCGCGCAGCCGTCCGTGAGCGGCTTGCCGCCGATCGGCTCAGGCTCCATCCCGATAAGGCCCATGTGACGCGCACGGCCGATGGGTTGAACCTGCTCGGCTATGTCGTGTTCCCGAATCGCCGTCGGTTGCGGAACGACAACGGCCACCGGTTCGCGCGCCGATTCCGCCGGATGGCGCGGGCCTATGGAGCCGGGCGACTGGAATGGGTCAAGGTGGCGGCCTCGGTTCAGAGTTGGATCGGGCACGCTCAGCATGCCGATACGGAGGGCCTGCGCCGGGCGATCTTCTCCCAGGCTGTGTTTACGAGGGGAGCGGGCCAAGCGACGGCCTGCGCGTGATCCGTGGCGGTTCCTGGAACAACAAACCGGAGAACCTCCGTGCCTCGAACCGGTACGGGGTCCAGGCCGGCGGCCGGGACGGTACCATCGGCTTCCGTCTCGTCCAGGACAGGGACCAATAACCCTTTGTTCCCTGACCCGTTGCTCTCCTGAAAGAAATTGCCCCGTCCCTTTCTCATGAGAACAGGAAGGACAGAGACCATCGTCTGTCCCTCAAGACCCACCGTCCAGCCTCCGAGTCTCGATCAACCGCTGCCAATGGGAGGACGCAACGATCGGATGACGACATGGTTCTGACGATCCGGCACCCAAGCTCAATGTGCCGATCGCACGGCAGGAGGTGACAGCAGGAGAGGATGTGAGCGGCGGCGTCGGATTTCGTGCGTTTTCTCGTGCGCTGTGGCCTATGGTATGATCCATCCCAATCGAGGATCGCCGCGTAGATGGAATTCGAGTGGGATTTATCAAAGGAACTGAGGAACATACGCAAGCACGGGGTGACATTTTCAGAAGCGGTGGAATCGTTCCTCGATAAGAAGGGTTTTCAACTCGTTGACGCGAAGCATTCTGTGAAGGAGAAGCGGTTGTTCTGGGTGGGTCAAACCTCGACAGGACGGCTCATCACAACACGGTTTACCATGAGAGGCAGCAGGATTCGTCTCATTGGATCAGCCGAATGGCGAAAGTTTCGGAGGTTATACGATGAGAGAACCAAAGCTCGAACACCTGAAGGTGGATGAGGCAGGCACGGCCAAGCTTCGGGCAACATTTGCGCGGCAGAAGGCTGTACGAATCACCATCAATATCGATCCCGGAAGCTACCGAGGTCTGAGACGGGTTGCTCGGGAGACCGGTGTGCCTTATGAAACCTTGATAAGCTGGCTCTTGAGGATGGACGAGGACAGGCGAGCCACCATGGAGACTCGCCTTAATCGGCTGGAGCAAGAAGTCAAAAGAATGAAGCGGATCATGGTTGCCTGAACGCTGTCGACGATGGTTGACCCTTCTCCTTCCGGTCGTCCTGTTCGTACAGGAGTCGATGATTACCGACTCTTAAACAGTGTCCTTCTCCGCCGGACGTTTGATCAACTGGTGTGACCACCGGTGTCGGCGTCCGTCTCGTCCAGGACCTTCCCTAACCCTTGAAATCGACGGACTCGATCAGATGCCGCTCACGACGGGGGTGATGACCCTACACGCCGGCTAAGCAGTCGGCTTGCACATCCACCTTCATTCCAGCGGGAGGTCCCCGCCTGCAAAGGCCGGGGCGGGATCTATGCAGCCAAGAATTCTGTGCTCGACGACCGTGTCCGCTGGTCGTCCGGTAATGCATCGGATACGACCGGGTCAGGAGCACTGTGACCGACGAGCGCCGCCAGTCTTTCCTGGTCTCGCCTCATCTGCTCTCCTGCACAGGAGGCGATGTGCATGATCTTCGGGGTTTGGCGGGCGAGGGTATCGAGGGCGCGGACCACCTTATCGAACATGTCCAGCTTCATTTTGGTATCGTCCATGTGCTTCTGAATATCATGGAAGATCGTCGTGAACACGCCGTTCTCCGTCAGGCGAGAAGCTTCGACCAACCCGCCGACGTACGTGACCTGAAGTGAGAGCATGGCTTTGCGCAGCTCTTCGACTTCGATATTCAACCCCTTCAGTTCCTTGGACAAATCCTGTAGCGAGCGTTCCACGGAGGCCATGGTCTTGCAAAATGCAAAACGCAGATCGGCCAGTCTGCTCAGGTGCGTGGTCGGCTGTGTCTTATTGTCGAGGTCGGCAAGTCCGGCCCGGAATTCACGATAGTAGGCAATTACCATCTCAAATTGCAGGCGTGCCCACGCCAAGCCGAACACTGTCTGCCCAAGATATTGGGAGATCTTGGCCGCCTGCGCGGCGAGTCCGGAGACGATGCTGGCAATCCAGGAGGAAGCTTCGCGAAGGTGTGCAGAGATCACGGTGAGCGTATGGCCGGCATTCGCCAACCGACTCGATGCCACTGAAAGGTTCAGGCAAATGAGCTGGAATTCACGGGTCAACGAGAGAATCGCGCGTGATTGCGTGCAGAGCTCCTCATTACGGTGAACATACTCATCGAGTTGGGCGTACACCCCGTTGATGTGCTGGTACATCTGTTGGGAATCTTGATACAGCATACGGAGCGCGGCGTCGAGCGGGTCCTCCTCGGCACGCCGCGGCGTCAGCGGCGGGAACATAGTGAGATGTTCACGAGCCAGGATGCCGTCCCGGCTGTTCAGTTCCTGATAGAGCAGGGCCTGCATGAACGCGTCATAGTCGGCAAAGCCTTTCGCCTGCAGGATCTCGCCGAGTTTGGCCCCGGCGGCCTGCATACCGGCTTTGGGCCCGTCGCCTTGCTTTTCGTGCATCTGTTCGATGGTGCGCAACTCGCTGTAGATATCCGGGATGAGCGCAAATAGCTGACTCGACGGCTTGAATCGCACGGACAAGAAGCCATCCCCCTCGATTGGTGTGGCGAGCGCGACAACCCAGTAATAGCGGCCGTCAGACGCCATGTTTTTGACATAGGCCGCGATCGACTTCCCAGCGAGGAGATAGTCCCACAGCAACTTGAAGACGGTGCGCGGCATGTCGGGGTGACGAATCAGATTGTGCGGCTGGCCGATCATCTCCTCGAGCCGGTAGTGGCTGACACGGGCGAACACCTCGTTGCCAGACACAATGATGCCCTTGTGAGTGGTCGTCGAGAAAAAGAGTTCGTTGATGAAAAAATCTCTGGAGGCGTTCACGGGAACGATCTTCCGTTTGGAGTCCATGTGTCGGTGGCCTTTCAGCTCTCGGTATGCGCTCAGCATCGGGCTGAGCGGTTACATCAGATCGGAATTGTTCGGGTGATCGTGTATCGAGCTGGCATGGAGCTCTGAGTGCAGCTCATCATGTTTGTGTGTGGTCACACGAGGAGACTGTTCTGCTGCTCTTGCCTCACTGTATCGGTCAACAGGCTGGAGACTTGAGTGAAAATGAGAGAATGGTGTCCGCAGCCAGGGAGAGACTATCACGATTCGTCCCGTTTCTCCGAGCTACGCGGCGGGATCGGCGAACGTGTCGCAGGCGGCGGGATCGCCTGATTCGAGGCCGCGCCGGAGCCAGGTTGCCCGCTGCTTCGACGAGCCGTGCGTCCAGCTTTCCGGCTGCACGTGCCCCTGCGACCTGTGTTGCAACCGGTCGTCGCCGATGGCGGCCGCCGCCCGCAGCCCTTCCTCGAAATCGCCCGGCTCAATCACACGCCGTTCGCGACGAGCGTGGTGGCCCCAGACTCCGGCCAGGCAATCCGCCTGCAATTCCATCTTTACCGACAGCACATTCGCCTCGGCTGCGGAGGTCTGGCGCTGCCGATGGGCCACCTGCTCGGCCACGCCGAGCAGGTTCTGCACATGGTGGCCGATCTCATGGGCGATGACGTAGGCCTGCGCGAAGTCTCCTGGAGCGCCCAGCCGCTGGGACAGCTCTTGGAAGAAGGCGAGGTCCAGATAGACCTTGTGGTCACCGGGGCAATAGAAGGGTCCGACCGCCGAAGAGGCCGTGCCGCAGGCCGAACGGACCGCACCGGTGAAGAGGACCAAGCGGGGCTCTTTGTAAGAGCGGCCTTTCTGTGAGAACAGCGAACGCCAGGTGTCTTCCGTGTCGGCCAGCACGAGGGAGGCGAATGTCCCCAATTGATCCTGCGGTGGCTGTGCCGGGCCCGGAGACTCGACCGCTGATTGGAGAGCACCATCCTGGAGGCCGCCGATCATGTTCAGGATCTGAAGGGGATTGGTCCCGGTGAAGAAACTGACGGCAAGCACCAGGACAATCCCGCCGAGCCCGATGCCGACTCCGGGACGAATGGGACCCATTCCGCGGCGATCTTCGATGTTGTCGCTCTGACGATGCCCCTCCCATCGCATGGCCGCACCCTCTTCCGGAACGAGGTCTTAGCACAGCATATGAAGAACGCCCGGATCAAGGAGGCGGAACGTCGATGTGCCATGGCCTTCTGATCCATCGGCTTTCTGCGGCGATTGCAGGATCGATTCCCTCCCGGCTAAGCTCGGCAGGCGAGATGAAGCGGAGTCTTTGGCTGTGATCGAGCGAACGCCGATGATCGAACTGCGAAATGTCACGGCTTTCAAAGGCAACAGCAAGGTGTTCGACCGTCTGACCCTCTCGTTTCGGCAAGGACGACATACAGCCATCCTCGGCCCGAACGGGGCGGGGAAATCGACCTTGCTGAAGCTGCTCTCCGGCGAGCTGCACCCGGCTCCTGACGACGAAACGGTGGTTAGCCTGTTTGGGAGCGATCGATGGAACGTGTGGGAGTTGAGGAAGCATTTGGGGGTTGTCTCCCATGACCTCCAGCACCGGTATCTCGAGCATGTCTCGGGGTTGGATGTGATCCTCTCAGGCTACTATGCGAGCATCGGCACCTATGATCATCAACGGTTCGGTTCTGAGCAATGGATCAGGGCGCAGGAGATCGCGCACATGGTGGGCGTCGGCAATCTGATCACCAGGCCCTTCGGCACGCTCTCGACCGGAGAACAGCGCCGATTCCTGCTGGGCCGGGCGTTGGTGCATGATCCGGCGGTGCTGGTCTTTGACGAGCCGACCAGCGGACTGGACCTGCCGGCCTGTTTTGCCTACCTCGAGACGATGCGGAAACTGATGCGTGCGGGCAAGACCTTGCTCCTCGTGACCCACCATCTCCATGAGATTCCTCCTGAAATCGGGCGTGTCGTGCTGCTGAAAGGTGGACGGGTCGTCGCCGACGGTCCCAAGGTACAGGTGCTGACAAGTGACGCGCTGACGTCCTTGTACGGCATGCCCATCGAACTGGTCCAGATCAACGGCTTTTATCAAGCCCTGCCGGGGGCGAAGCGATAACCAGGGCTCTTGTCGAGATCAGGTGATCGGGCGTATCATCATGGCCATTCTCACCACAAGGGGGTCGCGTATGATCAACGAGACCACGCCTGGCTCTTCGCGCACAGCCTCTCTGGATCGCAGCATCGACCGGCTTCGGCAACATCTCGCGCAGTTGGTGCCTTTGATCGCCGAATGGAAAGATCATCAGGACAAGGTGCTCGACGACTTCGATTCCAAGGCAGAGCAACTGATACGAGAGGCCTTGGGCGACACGTCCAGGATGGTGGAAGCCTATGAGTATGCGCAGCTCGGAGCCGCCGCCGGGCTCGTAAATTTTCCTGACGAGGCGCCGGAGGGCGGGGAGACCACCCGCGATCACAAGCGGGAAAGTCTCAACCAGCGCAAGCGGGTGCTGGAAAGCTGCATTGCCGAGTTGGAAGCCGACCGGGCGGCGGTCGTCGCTCAGAGCGGGCACGATGTCGAGGCCGTGATCGGACCCCATGTGGCTCATCATATGACGTCCGAGCTGCGCAGCGTGCACGTGAATGCTTCCCTTAAGGAGGCAGGCCGGCTTATGCAGCAATGGGCGGTCGGGTCGCTGCTGGTGACCGACGACAAGGCCTTTGTCGGGTTGGTCACGGATTCCGATTTGGCCCGCGAGGTCGTCGCGAAAGGCTTGGATCCGGCGATCACCAAGGTGAAGGCCTGCATGCGCAGTCCGATCCCCGCCATTGAAGGCGATCGGCCGATCATCGAGGCCGTGCGGATGATGAAGGACAGGGCCACTCGGCACCTAGCCGTCACGGACCGGGGAGAGATCACCGGCCTAATCTCGGTCTCGAATATCTTGCGTTATTACTCCGGCGTCGTGTGATCAGCCTGTAATGGCCCGCGCCGAAATTGCGGCGGTGCAGGCTGCGTCACGCGCGGAATGTTCAAGGCCGCCGCAGGACTTTCCGGAAATCCACTCGCGACCATCCGACCAGATTCGCACCTCCCCCGGCGAACCAAGCGGCACAGCTGAGGTCGCCGACTGCCGCGTGAAGTCAACACCAGTGCACAGGACTCTGAAACCGCGACCACGCCGGATGGACCTGACCACGCCAGCTCCTACCATCGTCTTCAATAAACCGTACGGCGTGCTGCCCTGTTTTACCGATCCGGAGAGACGGCCGACCTTGGCGGACTATATCAAGCTCCCCGGCGTCTATGCGGCCGGCCGGCTGGATTTCGACAGCGAGGGGCTGATGATCCTGACGTCGAACGGCGTCTTGATCCATCGCGTCACCGATCCAGAGCATGCCTGGCCGAAGGTCTATCTGGTTCAGGTGGAGCGAGTCCCTGACGAGCATGCGCTGCGTCGGCTTCGCCAGGGGGTCATGCTGAAGGGTGTGCGGACGAGACCAGCCGAGGCGCGGCTGTTGTCCGACGAGCCGGAACTGCCCGAGCGTCCTGTTCCGATTCGATACAGAAAAAGTGTCCCAACTGCCTGGTTGGAGTTGACGATCCGAGAGGGACAGAACCGTCAAGTGCGTCGAATGACGGCTGCGGTCGGGCATCCGACATTACGGCTGGTCCGGGTCGCGATCGGGCCGATCACCTTGGGGACGCTTCGGCCCGGCGAATGGCGGCCGGCGACGAAGCGCGAGCTGGGTGAGTTGCTGGGCTGACCGCCGGGATGACGGCTTGGTAATCTGCTTTTTGCTTGTCCGTCGGAGACACCCCTCTACAATAAAGGCGGAATGAGCGACCCGCAAACCGCCCAACCATGCTCCCTTCCGCTCAGGTCCTACGGGTATGTGCTCTTGGTTCTGTTGATCCTGTTCAGCGGGAGGGTCCTGGCTCAGCTCATTCAAGCGTGGGTTCCCGTTCGGTTTCTCCCGCCGTTTGACGCCTGGCACAGCGGGGTGCTCCCCTATCCGGCGCTCGTCCTCATCCAACTCATCATCATCGGTCTGTGCCTCGGCGCCGTCTGGAAGGTGCTGGCTGGTTCAGTCGTGTTGTCGCCACGGAAAGGAAGAATCCTGTTGGCGTTGGGGCTGGTTTATTTCGGCGTGATGGCCCTGCGGTTGGCGGTGGGGGTGTTCCTGGCCCCGGATCACTTTTGGTTCGGCGCCAGGCTCCCCACTCTGTTCCACCTCGTGCTGGCGGCCTTTGTGCTGCTCTACGGCCGTCTTCACTCTGCCTGTCGCCGAGAGAGGACTGAACGGAGCCGTGAGGGAGTGTTATGAAGCGGCTGATGCAATATGGCGCCTATCCGGTCGTCATGACGGTCTGTGTCGCCTTCCACTTCGTTCTCATTGATCGAGATGTCGGATCCCTTATGGCTGCCTACGTCCCGGTGACGCTGGGCGCGCTGCTCGTCACCCTGCTCGAACTGTATCTGCCCTATCGGCGAGCGTGGCGACCCTCCCCGGGCGAGGTGGCCCATGATTCCTTGTTCCTGACGACCGTTCAGGTCTTGTTGCCCAAATGCTTGTCGTTTGCCGCGGTGCTGGTCATCTTCCACTGGCTCCAGGGGGAAACCTGGTCCCTGCGCGCCTGGTGGCCTTCGTACTGGCCGGTCGGATGGCAAGCGTGGTGGATGGTCGTGCTTGCGGACGGGATGCGGTATTGGCTCCATCGCCTCAGTCACGAATGGGAGCCGTTCTGGCGATTTCATGCGGTGCACCACGCACCGCACAAGCTGTATTGGCTCAACGTCGGGCGGTTTCATCCCATCGACAAGGCCTTGCAGTTCCTCTTTGACAGTGTGCCCTTTATCGTGCTGGGAGTCGGCGAGGACGTCCTGAGCCTGTACTTCGTGGGATATGCGGTCAACGGCTTTTTCCAGCATTGCAATATTGATGTGCGGCTCGGCCTCCTGAATTACCTCATCAGCGGGCCAGAGTTGCATCGCTGGCACCATTCCATGGTGAAGGACGAATCCAACCGCAATTACGGCAACAACCTCATCATCTGGGACCTCGTATTTGGCTCACGATATTTGCCGGCAGATCAGGAGGTCGAGACCTTGGGTCTGGTCAATCGACGGTATCCTGAGGGATTCATGGATCAAATGGCCGCACCCTTCACCCGGCATCTCGATCAGCGGGCGGCCTGAGGCAGATGCACGATCGCCTGCTCAACGCGGCCGTTCGCGCCTCCATGTGGGTGATCGAGCGGCGGGACTGGGCTCCCTTCATTCGGAAGACCTGCCGTCCCGGACCGGTTCAAGAGGCCCTGCTCCAACGCATTCTGGCCAGGCAGGCGGAGACGGCCTTTGGACAGCAGCACCGGTTTCGGGCTCTTCGCACGTTCGACGACTATCGCCGGGCCGTGCCGATCCAGGTCTATGAGGATTTGCGGCCCTACATCGAGGGCCAGGAACAGACGAGCGAACGCCGAGTCAACGCCGATCCGCCCTTGTTATACGCGCAGACGAGCGGCACCACGGGGAAGCCGAAGCTGATTCCGATTCTGAGCGACACGGCTCGCGGGATCAGGCTCTATCAACGACTCTTCGCCTTTGCGCAATATCAAGGGGCGCCAGGGGTCTACCAAGGAAAGACCCTGGTCATCGCGGGTGCGACGATCGAAGGGCACCTGCCGACCGGGACCGGCTACGGGGCGATGTCCGGTGTCATGACGGATTCGCTCCCCTGGGCCATCCGGCGAAAATCCTGCTTGCCGGATGCCGTGCGCGGGCTCGCGGATTACGGTCAGAAGTATCGGCATATTGCGGCCTGCGCGCTGGCCGAGCCGTCGCTGTCTGTCCTCGCTACGCCCAATCCCTCGACCATTCTCAAGTTGCTGGAAGTTATCCGCCGGGAATATCCCGAGCTGATCGAAGCGCTGTCATCCCGACGGGGTCATGCTGGAGCCGCCCCTGTGCCGCTGCCGGCCGCCTCGCCCGCGCGGCTGTCCCACCTGCGGGCATTGATCGGACAGGAGGATCGCCTGACGTTGGCGTCGCTCTGGCCGTCTCTTCGCGCGGTGGTGACCTGGACCGGAGGCAATTGCGCGCTGTTGATTCCGAAGCTGACGGCCCTGTTGCCACAAGGTGCCGCCATCATTGAAATGGGGTACCTCTCGAGCGAATGTCTGGGAAGCCTGAATGTCGACGTGGTGCGCAATCGTTGTGTGCCGACCCTGCATGAGCAGGTCTTCGAGTTTGTGGAGGCCCATCACTGGGAACGGGATCAGCCGCCCACCGTGACGCTCGACCAACTCGAAGAGGGACGGAAATACTCCGTGATCGTGACAACTTCCAACGGCCTGTACCGCTATGCGATGAACGACATCGTGGAGGTGACGGGGCGGTTCAATCAGACGCCGGCGATTCGCTTCGTCCAAAAGGGAAAGGGCGTTACCAACATCACGGGAGAAAAAGTCTACGAGCATCAGGTGATCCAGGCGGTCGAGGATGTGGCAAAGTCAGTCGGGACAAGCTGTGAGTTCTTCATGATGCTCGCGGATGTGGATGAAGGTCGATACCGGCTCTATCTGGAGCCTCCGCCTGACGAACCCTGTCTCGAGCGCATGGTGGACGAGCGACTGGCTGGACTGAACGTCGAGTACAAGGCAAAGCGAGAGAGCGGCCGGCTACAGCTTCTGCACGTGTGCCTGCTCGAGCCCGGCACCGGCGAGGCCTATAAACGACATTGCCTCCAGAACGGGCAACGGGAAGCGCAATTTAAACTTGTGCGGCTGCAGTATGCCCACGAGTGCCAGTTTGGTTTCACATCCCACGCGAGGGAATCGTCCCATTGAAGATCAGCAGCCTCCATCTGACGTTCCTTGAGATTCCCTTCAAGCAGACCGTGAGTCATGCGTCCGCCTCCCGGTCCGTCACCGAGAGCGTTTTGGTCACGGCCCATTCCACAGAGGGATTGGTGGGGGTCGGAGAAGGCTGTCCGCGGCGCTATGTGACGGGGGAATCCGTGGAATCAGCCAGGGCTTTTGTCGAAACTCATCGACGCATCTGGGAACAATGGTCCACTCTCAATGATCTGCGATGTTGGGCGGCAAGCCATGAAGCACTCATCGACTGCAATCCCGCCGCCTGGTGCGCGCTCGAAACGGCCTGTCTCGACCTGTTGGGGAAGGAGTTGTGCCGCCCGATCGAGTCGCTGCTTTCGGTCCCCTGCCTATCGGGGCCTTTCCGCTATTCCGCGGTGTTGGGAACCGACAACCCGGAGACCTTCCAGCAACAACTGGCCCTATACCTTGCCATCGGCTTCACCGACTTCAAGATCAAGGTGACCGGAAATGTTCCGATGGACCGGCACAAGATCGACCGTCTCAAAGAATCCTCGGATCCGGGACTTCCTGTCCGTCTCGACGCGAATAATCTGTGGAAGACCCCGCAGGAAGCCTCCGACTATGTCGAGCGTTTGAACTATCCGTTCTGGGCGATAGAAGAACCACTTCAAGTCGGCGACTACGATGGCTGTCGGGTCTTGTCGCGGGAGTTGGGGCTTCCGATCATCCTGGATGAGAGCTTTCTTCGGACCGAACAGTTTGCGTCGATTCAGGATACGCCATCGACCTGGATCATCAATATTCGCATCTCCAAGATGGGCGGCCTGCTGCGATCGCTTGCCGTGGCGGAACGGGCGAAGGAGGTCGGCATACCGATCATCGTCGGCGCACAGGTCGGGGAAACCAGCATTCTCACACGAGCCGCTCTTACCGTGGCCAATGCCTATCGAGATATGGTGGTCGCGCAAGAAGGGGCCTTCGGGACTTACCTGTTGGAACGCGAGATCTGCCAGCCGGTTCTGATGTTCAGCAAAGAAGGACGGATCGCGATTGATTCACTCAACACTGCGCCAGGGCTGGGGTTGACGGTCGCCACGTGATGCTTCGATGCGATTGTCATCGCCTGCGTCGCCGGCCACCTTGCGGCTGCTCAAGTGCCTGGCCCCAGTAGGCAAGAAATCTGGTGAGGAAGGTATGTTCCTGAGCCGGCTCCACAGCCAGCGGGGCGAGCGCGAGGGCGACGGCGAGCGAAATGTGGTAGCCCACGGAGCGGGAGGCCAACGCTCGCCGGTATGCGGGGTGGGCCTGATTGATCCAGACGGTGGATTCGACGAGCCGTCCCAACTCGGCATCGTCGGGCCGATCCTCGAACTGAATTCCGAGCCCATACCGCATTGGAGCACGGGAACGGCCCTGGCCCGGCAACGTGGTGGAGGCCGGCGGTGGGACCGAGGGACTCGGCGGCTCGGTCGTTGCGGCGTCTTGTTCAGGCGGCGGAGCCGTTGCTGGTGGCTGATCGGGAATCGCACTGTCGGTCGGTCCTGCACCGGCTGGCGGGGTTGCCACCGCCGTGAAGCTGTTGCTTTCAAGGTCAAGATTCCCGCTCTTGATCGGCAGCCGCTTCTGGCCTCCGGCCTTGCGCTCGACCAGCGAGGCCAACAACGGAAAGTCATCGGACAATTCTTCCAGCACACGGTCCAGGTCCCGTTCCAGCGGACGCATGAGGCGGGACGAGGCTTCCGGAGTTCCGGTGCGCGCATCGCCCCAGGTCTCCAGTTGCCGGGAGACGGCTTCTTGGATCGCCTTGCGATAGGCGAGATAGGTCGCTCCTCGGGCGCCCGTCCGGATAAAATCTCCCTTGTTGAGGGTGAGCGAGGCGGCCAGATCCGGCACTTCGATCACGCCGGTGATCCGCTCGGACTGTGACGGAGTGAGACCCAGCCAGTCCCACCCTCGTTTGATGACCTTGCCCAATGTACTGACGGCGACGCCCCGTTGATCCTCAGGCAACGGTGCGGCTTGGCGCAGCAGATATCCCACCGCCGAAGGCTTGCGCCGACGGGCCATGCGAATCGCTAAGGGCGCTTCATCGGGCGCCTGCGCGGGATGCCGTTCGATCACCCGCCCATCGATTTCGAATGCAATGCCTTTTGGGTAGTGAGGAGCCAGAATGGAATCGAACAACGGTTCCAGCAACGGTTGGAAATGCCGACGCAGCGCTCCTTCGATGAATCCGGGGTCCAACAGCGGAGACAGTGGGGTCCTGAGCTTGAGCCGCACCGCGGTGCCCTGTTCACCGACCAGTCCCGGCGGAGGCATCCAGTTCCAAGGCGCACGGTGGTGCGACGCCAAATGCCAACGTGTCGCCACATGAGTCTTGCCGCGCCTGGTTTCCGTCATCACTTCCTCGCAAACCAGGAGACCGAGCTTGATCCCGACGCCGGCAAACCCGATGCCTTGCCCGCGCACTTTCGTGCTGGAGGCGATATCGTGATACCGGCGCATCGCCGTTCGCTGCATGCCGGAGCCGTTATCGATGACGGTCAGAGTGGACGACGCGGGATCGGCCGCGAGGGCGATCCGGTCGGCCCCGGAGTCGAGCGAGTTGGCGATGATCTCCGTAAGAATCGTTTCTTCGAGGCTCGAGGGATAGGCGTCCCGCAGGTCCTCCAGCAGATGTTCGAGATCAACCCGAGTTTCGCCCATGTCCGACTCCGTGGGGTCTGACTTGTGCAGCGAAGGGGACTGTAGACGGAGGCGCAGGCGAAATCAAGGCGAGGAAGTGAATTTTGGTGGTACGGAGAGTTTGGAGGCCTCTGACTCGCGCTGGCCTCGAATCTGTAATACATTAGGTGACATGAGAAACGCGGTCACTATACGACTCGACCGGAAGCGTTTCTGCATAGCCTCTTCAAGAAATCGCACCTGAGAGTTGCTCTGTTCCTTTCTTCAATTTCAGCTTCAACTTCATGAGCCTGCGGTTCTCCCCTTCCGCGCCGTTATCTTCAATGTGCAGGACATCTACATCGTTGCCATGGTGCATTGGAGCTTAAATGCCCGTACCCTCTCATTGGAATAGTTACGTATCCTTAGTGCACCCAAGATAGCATTGGTAGTGCGATGAATATGCCCAATCTCTGCATCTACTGTCGCAATGAACTGGCCGGCAGTAATCCGCCATCTGTCTCTCATTGTTTTCCGGATGCAATCGGAGGATTGTCCTATACGACGAATACGGTCTGCGTGACTTGTAACAACCAGATCAATAGTCAGGTTGAAAATCCCGTGATTCGAGGTCTGGCTTTCTTCCAAAACATCTGGCGCATTGAGAGTAGAAGAGGGAAGGTTCCTCGTCTGCGGGCGGTCCTGCGGATCGCGGGACTGGAGGGGGATGTCGTGCTTGATGAGACAGGCACTCCCGTCGGCCCCATGGTGCTTAAGTCCGACAAGAAGAGTAGTAGTAAATCTTTTTCGGTGATCGGACGCGGCGATCAGGTTGAAGAAAAGAGGTTGGAGATCGAAAGGAAGTATCCATCTGTCCAATGGACTGAACTCCCATTGGGAAATACCGCGGAGTCAGAAGTAAGGATCGAGCTTAATCTCTGCGGCGATAAATTTCGCCGTTTGGCTGCGAAAGTTGCCTTTGAGCGGCTGAGCCAAATTCGAGCATCGGAAATTTTTTTGGGCCAGGAATTTGATGATATACGACGGTTTATCCGAGACGGGGAAGGAGCTTCCCTGTGCTGCGGACTGGTCTCGGACCTTCAGTTGTTGAACGGATCACTTAATTTTCCGCTTCCGAATCACGGAGTGGCAATAATCGGACATCCGCAGGACCCTATCCTGGGGGCATTCGTGACGTTTTATGGACTCTTTCCCTATTGGGTCGTGCTATCAACCAGATATACGTCCCTAATGTCGTTTGATGATCTGCTACTCGAGCATCCGCAACGAAGAGTAGAAGAGCATCCAGTGCTCAGGCAAAATCTTGGAAGCGTGCGAGTCAACTGGTCACAAATGATCGAGAAGTACAAAGCAGGTAAGCAAGAATCGGTTAGAATTGTGCGCGATTACGCAATAGAGAAGTTTCGTTCGGCTCTTGATGAGTACTATGGAAAGCAAAGCACCTGACTCTTGGAGCTTCTCGGCTTTGGGGAGCTTACCGCTCCTCTACCCCTTTTGTCCTGCGGTAATACCGCTCCGAGCGGGGACAAGTCCATTGGTGGCTTGTCCCCGCCCACTCTCCTCAAAGGGAGGGATGCGGCAACGACTGACTTGCGCCGGAGCGGCTGGGGCCACCCGGCGGCTGAAGCAGGAAAGCCGGAACTGACCGAAGCACCGCGATCGAGGATCGTGGCTGAGAGAATTTCAGAAGGCTTCCGCTTCAGAGCGCCGTGGAGGGCTGCCGCGAGAGGTGCGGAAGCGAGAGGTCGTATCCTTCCCTATTGGCCACTGCGAGCACGACGATTATGCTACCTAATCTGCCTATCGTCCGATCATGCTTCTCACCGCATCCCTCATCACCGTCAGCAGCCCCTCCTTCGCCTTCACTTGATGCACCTGCACGATCAGTTCCGCACGCGGGGGACAGTAAGGGAATTGAATCGGATCGGACGATTCGTGCATGCGGGCGATCAACGTATGGTCAATCCGCGTGGCCGGACTCTCCATGATGATGATCTGTTCTTTGGCTTCGAGAATGCAGGTGGCGTCGTATCCGTACCGTTCATAACGGGTGGGATGGAGCAACGTGACGCGCTCCTTGCCAGCGGAATAGACGACGTGGCCCGCGGCCAAAGGATCGGCCGGGGCCAGGGAGTAGACTAAGAACGGCAATAGCGCGACCGCTAGGAATGCGAGGGTGACCGCGAGAAAGGGGTGTTTGATCGTGGTGGGTTTATCCTGATCATGCGACATGGCG